>JADGBU010000009.1:13530-36948 GCA_015231295.1 Magnetococcales bacterium
GTAGAGCAGATCCTGAAAATGGGTGCGGGAGTGCTTGAATCCCGAGGTGTTCACGTTGGCCAGGTTGTTGGCGATGACATCGATACTGCGTTCCTGGGCAGACATCCCGGTGGCCGCGGTCCACAATGCACGCATCATAGCATGGTTCTCCTTACTCTTTTCCCGATTGTATGACTGGAATGGATCAAGTGCTCAAATGACCGATCTGATTGGCCTGCCCATCGATGCCATCCAGAGTTTGTATGATCTTCAGATAGTTCTCAAAGTTCCGGTTGGCCTCGATCATCTGGGTCATGCCGCGCACGGTATTGGTGTTGGAGGCTTCCAGGAATCCCTGTTTGAAGCCGCCCCGCGCCGCCGCCAGAGAGGTTTCGCTGCCCGGAGGCGCGGAGATCAGATTGTGTCCGACCCGCTTGAGCCCCTCTTTGGGCAGTCCGACCCGCATCAATTGCCCGATCTGTCCCGAGGGGGAGGCCACGGTGCCATCCTGGCTGATCTCGACCCCCTGCGTGCCGATGTTGAGGGGCGCGCCGCCGTTGCCCAGTACCGGATAACCATCCTTGGTCACCATTTCACCCTGCTCGTTGATCTGGAACGAGCCGTCGCGGGTATAACGCCTGCCTTCCGGAGTATCGATCACAAAATAGCCCTCGCCGTCTATGGCCACGTCCAAAGGATTGCCCGTTCCCTTGAGTGCGCCCTGGGTGGTATCGGTCGTGGTACTCGGCGCCGCCGGATAGGACATGCTGTAAGCGCTTGACGCGGGGTTGATAAAGGGATATGGCAATTCCGTCGGTCCCTTGTGCCCCATGAAGGCGTCGCCGGGTTGCGGATATTGTTCGATGCCGGGTTTGGTCATGTAGGATTCGAAGGTGATGTTCCCTTCCTTGAATCCATTGGTGTTGACATTGGCCAAATTGTTCGCCAGCACGTCGAGACGCATCTCCGTCCGCAAGGCCCCGTTTACCGCAGCGTAAATTCCACTATCCATGGATGACTTGCTCCCAATGGTCAATCAATCGAATTCGAGTCACAAAAAAATCTCAGGTTCCGGCTTTCATGAAGCAACAGGCATGCCACCCCATCCAGCTCTTGTCTTCCCAAAGGAATTTTCGTGCGGATTCGATGGGTTGAGCCCCTTTCCGCCCCGACCCGTCTCCGGTTTGCGGCGTCGGAACCCTGGCAGTGGCGGCACGCCCAAAGGAAAAGTTGACTCCTGCCTGGTCAAAAAGGATCACCCATGAATCCGGAACATGTCCCGACCGGCAAAAGGATGGAAGCCCTGGAAGCCCTGATGGCCCGTCTGCGGAGTCCCGAAGGGTGTCCCTGGGATCGGGAGCAGACTCCCGTCTCGCTGCTGCCCTATACCATCGAGGAGGCCTTCGAGGTGGCCGAGGCGGTGGAAACCCACAACCCGACCGCCTGGAAGGATGAATTGGGGGACTTGCTGTTTCACGTGGTCTTTCACAGTCGCATCGCCGAGGAGCAGGGTCACTTCTCCCTCACCGAGGTGATCGCAGGGATCGTCGAGAAGATGACCCGACGCCATCCCCACGTCTTCGCCCCGGATGGAGAACGCCTGCAAGAGGCCAAAGAGGTGGTGGGCCGTTGGGAGGAGATCAAACGCCAGGAAAAATCCGGCAAACAAGGTCCGGCATCGGTGTTCGACGACATCAACAGCCGGCTGCCCGCGCTGCTGTGGGCCGCCAAGGTGCAACGCAAGATGTCTCAGGTGGGCTTCGACTGGAATGGCCCCGAAGGGGTGCTGGAAAAGGTCCACGAAGAGCTGGAAGAGCTGCGCAACGCCCCCAACCCGGACAATCGCGAAGAGGAGTTGGGCGATGTGCTGCTGACTCTGGTCAATCTGGCCGCCCACTATCGGATCAATCCAGAGATGGCCCTGCGTCGCGCCACCCGCAAGGTTCAGGATCGTTTCCGGCACATGGAACAGAGTCTCCACGCCAGCCAACGCACCCCGGCAGAGGCCACCCTCGACGAACTGGAAGCGTTGTGGCAGGAGAGCAAACGTCGGACAGAGTGACGGGACTCCCCGGCATATTTCGCTTTCAAGGACTTGCCGGATTCCGCTATACTGCCCCGCAGACCTTGCCGATCCCTCGCGGACCGGGGGTTCCGGGAGCGATTTTCTCCCGTCTTCGACGCGGTTGCACCGGGAGCCCCCCGGATCCCTCACTCGGAAAGGATCTCTCACCGTGAGCACACTGGACGATCTGACCATTCCCGCCTCGGGAATCAACCATATCGACGCCCTGTTGGAAGATGGCGTCAATCTGAACTATCTGCTCCCCTCTCCCAACAACACCATCGCCTACACCTTCTCCATCACCGAGAATACCGAAGACGACGCGGACAACACCATCCTGACCGCCTTCGACACCACGCAAAAGGCATCGATCCGCACCGCGTTGGATTATCTCTCCCAAGTGACCGGCATTCTCTTTCAGGAAACCACGGATGGCAACGACGCCACCTTCCACTTTTCCATGCGAAGCCTGGACGGCGACGCCGCCGGATTGTGCTCCTACAGTTGGAACTATCGCACCTCCAACGACACCCTGACCTCCTATCAGGTCCAGGAGCACATCTATCTGGACACCCCCTTCATCGGGGCTTCCATCGCTCCCGGCACCGAGGGCTATCAGGTTTTGCTGCACGAACTCGGTCACGCGCTCGGTTTGAAACATCCGTTCGAAGGCAGCACGAATCTGAGCGAAAGCGAAGACAACACCGCCAACACCCTCATGTCCTACGACTGGGAAGGCGGACCCTATTCCACATTGCAGGCCTATGATCTGGCCGCTCTGGCCTGGCTCTACGGAAGTGACGGACTGGCCGGAAGCTACGGTCTGGGCGCGGACCGCATCGGCATGATCTATACCGGCATCTCGACCGCCGACATCATCCAGGCAGGCAGCACGGCGGATCTGCTCTATGGCAACGGCGGCAACGATACCCTCTACGGCAACGACGGCAACGATACCCTCTCCGGCGGCGCGGACAATGACGATCTGAGCGGCGGTCTGGGCAACGACATCCTCGACGGCGGCTCCGGAGACGACACCCTGTACGGCGGCTCCGGCGATGACCAACTCACCGGCGGCACGGGCACGGATCGTCTGTTCGGCGGCGGCGGCAACGACACCTACATCCTGGAAAACGCCGCCGACAGCCAGACCACCTTGACCGAAAACAGCAGCAGCGGCACCGATCTGGTGCAAAGCGCGATCGATTGGACGCTCGGCAGCAATTTCGAGAATCTGACCCTCACCGGCAGCGATGCCATCGATGGCACCGGCAACACCCTCGCCAACACCCTGACCGGCAACGATGCCGCCAACTCCCTGCGGGGCAGCGATGGCAACGATACCCTGCGCGGCAATGACGGCGCGGATTACCTGAGTGGCGGCATCGGCACCGATACCCTCTACGGGGGTTACGGCAACGACACCTTGTCCGGCTACACCGGAAACGATACCCTGATCGGCGGCAAGGGAGCGGACCGGCTCACCGGCGGATCCGGTGCCGACCGGTTCAAATTTCTCTATCGCTCCGACGCGGGCGACACCATCACCGATTTCAGTTCGTCCCAGAGCGATCGGCTGGTATTCGTCAGCAGCAACTTCGGCAATCTCGCCACCGGAACCCTGGGCTCTTCCCGACTTCGGGCCAGCAGCAGCGGTTCGGCCAGCACCACCTCGCAACGTTTTCTCTTCAACACCAGCACCGGCGTATTGCGTTATGACGCGGATGGCACCGGTTCCAGTGCCGCCGTCACCATTGCCACCCTGAATGTCCGTTCGTTATCGGCCAGTCAGATTCTGATCGCCTCCAGTTGACCAGACCATCACGGCTCCAGGGGGATTATCCCCCTGGTGGGATCACGCAAGCGACTCTTCGATCGCCAAATCCCAACCCAGATGCATGCCCCGCCGCTCCCGCCCGGTGCGAATCAAACGCAGATTGCGCCGGGTGGTTTCCAACTCCCACGACGCGCGCGTCACCGCCAACGCCTTAGCCAACGAAGCCTCGGCCTGATCCCGATCCTGCTGCAACACCGCCAGTTCCAGATGCGTGGCATAATCCCAATAATCCGGATCAGGGCCACTCAACCGCCGCTCCACCGCATAGGCCACCACCCCGAACAGACTCAAACGACGCGGATCCGGCGGATCCCGCATTTCCATGAGCGTCAACACATTGATGCCCGGATAGGCATCACGCCAATCGCACTCAAACCCTTTCAGATAGGTGTCGATGGCCAGCTCCAGCAATCCTCTGGCCTGATGAAGCTGGTCGCTGTTCACCGCCTGTTCCCAGCGATCCTTGAGCACCCGACCTAATAATCCCAACGTTTCGCTGCTCGGGCCGCTGCGCCGGATCAACTCTCGCAAGGTCCGCTCCGCCCTCTCGCCCTGACCCATCCGGTTGAGCGCGAAACCCAACTGTTCCTGCACCAACACGGTCCGCGCCAACGGCGGAGACATCCGCTCCACCAGGGCCACCATCTCCTCCCACCCCTTGACATCCCGCCAGGAGAGATAAAGATCGATCACCACCCCGGCATCCACATCGACCATCGCTCCCAACGACTCCTGAATCTCGAAAAGTCTCTGGCGGGCCTGTTCGAGGGGCCGTTCCTGCCGCGCCTGAGCCAATCGATCATGCCACAACCCGTTACCCGCCAGACGTTCCCGGAAAAGATCGGTCTTGAGATGTTTGATCTCCGGCGTGGGCAGATCCTGAACCAGTTGATAGACCGGACTATCCACCAGGGCTTCACGACACGCCTGAAGCCTGTTCAACAAGGCCGCGCCATCGATTTCGACCTGATTCGGATGGCCATGGCCATCCAGATGATAGGGAACAAAACGCACCGGATTCAAATCGATCGGCGCGCGCAGCCCCTCGGCCTGAATCAAGACCGTGCTGAACGGACGCATCGCGTGACGAATGCCCAACTCATAGAAAACATTGGGATTCGCCCCGGAGAGATCGGCCACCGCATAATCACAGAGCAGCAGGCGTTCGAACATCGCCTGATGAATCATGCCGCCCACCCGCTCCTCATCGGCCCGCAGGGGCTCCAATCCCGCCTGCAGGATGGCCGGTTTGATCAAGCTGTCATACACCCGATCGAAGTCGATCAAACCGCCAAGACCATTGGGTTTGACTCCGAACGGCATCAGCACGAAACAGAGCGGCAAGGCAGACATGAGCAATTCCTCCTCTCTAAAGGCACAAAACCTGACCTCAAACCACGTCACCGGAACAGTTTGAATATTTTTCCTGCACGCAACGAGATCCAATAACGCAGACCAAAACTGCACCACCGGAACAGTTTGAGTTTTTTGCCTTCACGCAGCACGGTCCGATAATGCTGATTTTGATGATCCCGCGCGGTCGCCATCTCCTTGAACGAAAGAAATGGCCAATGGAACGCATCGTCCCGGGAGGCCAGTTCCGCCAGCACCCGTCCATGAACCCCCGACTGGAATTGTCGGCTGGCCAGCACATAACCGGCATACATCAAGGAGTGCCACTCCTCGGGAGAAAAACGGTCCAGATCGGTACGAATTTCGGACACGGCCCTCTGCACATCGGGACTGATGCCGGGCAGTGCCTTGGGAGAGGCCGTGCGATGGGCGAAAGCATCCTCCTTTCCGGTTTGCCAGGTGACATCCGGCTCATAATCGTTCTGGCGCATATGCACATACAACAGATCCCGAATCCGTCCGGAGCGTTGACGCGCATCGATCACCCGATACAGGGCGCGTCGCACCGATTGCATGAAAATTCGATTGATCTGGAGCAGATTGGACAAAAAACCACCCGGTTTCCGCTCGGTCCAGAACTGTCCGGAACCATCACTGACCACCAACAGATTGCAATCCTGCTCCAGCAACCCGAAAATGCCCTGATTATCATCCACGCCGCCATCGATCAGCTTCACGGTCCGCCCGGGATAAAGATTTTCCAAAATGACCGGGTTGAGAAAAGGAGGCAGTGACAGCGAAGCCGCCACCGCCGATCCCAAAGAAAAGCACTCATGCGGAGATCCTGGAATTTCATGGAAATAAAAACGTCGCAATCGCTCCGACACATCCACCGCCTCTTCCACCGCAGCGGGAGCCTCTCCCATCCAACTGGCGGTGAATTGCCAGTTGTGACCGGTATTCAAGGTGGTGGCGTTGATGATCAGGACCGGAACCTTGTCCTGCCGTTTCCAGTTGTCCCGCCGGGGGTGGAAATCCGGAACGCCCTGCGGCGTGATCTTGATGGATTTCAGCGGCAACGGTTGATCGGGCGCGTGATTGCCCACCTCGGCGAACAAGGCGCGTTCCAACTCCCGGCCCAAATGGGTGGTGCGTTTTTTGCTCCAGTCCCGCAGACTCTTCCACACGACCCGATTGCGCAGATTGTCATCCATGACGTGTATAAGCCGATTGATCACCCGCACGACGATGCAGATATAATCCTTTCGGGTCAAGGACTCCTGGGTATTCAGCACCTCGCGCAGTTCAAGATAATAGAGCGCGCCGGTGATCGAGCCACCCGACACGCAAGAGATTACCTCGACCCAGCGCAGCAGATCCCGTTCCGCCAGAAACGCCAACACGCCGGCATGATACAACGCCGCCCGGAATCCGCCCCCGGAGAGAGCCAGACCCATTTTACCCACTCCCAACGCCTTGGCGACCGCTTCCGGCACCAACAGACGCAGAACCCTCATCGCCTCATCGGCCTTCCAGGAGGGGTGATCTCGGGCCAGACGGGTATGCAACCGATAGATGCCCGTCCATTGTCGCGTCGAGCTTTCCAGCTCCCAATCCGGAGGATTGACCTTCAACCCCTCCTGCAACGCCGTCGATGCCGCTGCAAAATCGTGCAGACCATACAACGCCTCGACCAGCGTGGCGTGGACCCACCATTTTCCCTTGCGTTTTTCCGGGTCGTCTTCCCGATTCGCCAGTTGGGTCAAGGCGTCCTGGGCACGCTTCACCTCTTCGCGCAGATGCTTCGCCTGTTGGATCAGATCCATGGCCAGAGCGCGGACATTTTCGAGTATTTTCACGGCATCATCGGCCTGCCGATCGCCCTGGGTCAAAATATGCACGGCCAATTGATCGCACACAAAAGCCGCATTGATGGCCGCGTAGGTCCAGCTTGCCAGCCCTTCATCTTTTTTATCGGGAGCACTCTTCTCCACACGCTTTCCGGCATCGATCGCCAGTTGATAATAATAAATCGATCGCTCCATATCGCCGCGTTGTCCGGAAATTTCCGCCCTTCGCTTGTGAATCGCTCCGATCAGCGCGAGCGTTTCGGAATCCTGATATTTTTCGGTCTCCGGCGTAAACCCGGAGGAGAGGATCTCCAACGCCTCATCCAGGGCATTCTCGGTTTGCAGCTCCTCATCCTTGTAGGTGCACAGGGCCAACTGCTGCCGAATCCACAACTGCTCCGCAGGGCTCCGGCTCTGGCCAAACTGCTGGAGATCCAGCCGCAACAAGCGTCGCGCCAGCCAGAACTCCTTGAAGTTTTTCAGATCCTTGATCAACTTCTTGAGTCTGGCATATTCCGCAAACAACAAATCCTGACCAACGATCATCCGTTTCGCCAGCAGGACGCTTTCCATCAGAGGATTCATGAGCAATCGGTCCCATCAGAATGAATTTGGATTCAATACGCACCAAAAACACCATAACAAAAATCTACAGACAATTCAATCGTCAAAAATCCTGAAAATTCTCTTTTGCAACGCTTTACACCATCAAAGATCCCTCTTTTCGATCAAAAGATTTTAAAATAAATAATTAATATCATTATATTGTACACAAATCACGATTCCGGAACCGTTTTTCCCCGAACCTTCAACCCTCCCTCGCATCTACCCGGTAATGACGATCTCGGCCAGCACCAGGGTATCCCGATAGGACTGAAACCGCTCATCCATCCACAAACCAAGCCCCACCGCGCTTTCCAGATTTTCTGGACGCTGCTCGATTTCACCATGAACCCGCTGCACCACATGCAACGCGGCACTGATGAAACCATCCTCGGCAAAATTGTCGGTGATGACCTTCAAAAAATCCAGATCGTTGAAAAAAGTCCCCAACCGACGACTGTTCATGCCGGGCAACTCGGCTGCGGACCGTTCCAGGGTAGCGGCAAACCGCTCGGCATGGGCGGGATGGGTCGCCAGCACCGCCTGTCTCCAGACAAAAGCGAGCATGGGTCCATAATGACGCTCGAAATCCTTGCGCTTGATCAGTTGATGCGGTTTCAACCCCAGCAGACCATAGGCCGCTTCATCCGGACCCGCCGCCAACTCCCGCAACACGACGCCCGTGAGATCGCGCACCGTGCGCCGCTTGAGGCGTTGCAGATTGCCCATCCATTCGGCTTCGAGGGAGGCGGGGGTCACGTTCATGATGCGTACAACCAAGAGCAGATCGCGACCGCAGCGATCACCCCGGCCAGATCCCCGATCAGGGCCGCAGCCAGGGTGTGACGCACCTGTCGAATGCGAATGGCCCCGTAATAGACCGCGAGAATATAAAAGGTGGTTTCGGACGAACCTTGCAACGTACTGGTCAACATGCCGATGTAGCCATCGGGACCGATCGCGGGATTTTGCAGCAGCGAGGCCAGATAGCCCTGCGCCCCGGAGCCGGACAAGGGACGCAGCACCGCCATGGTCAAGGCATCGGCGGGCAGACCGATCGCGGCGGTCCAGGGGCCGACCAGACCGGTCAGATAGCCCAGGGCTCCGCTGGAACGGAACATGCCCACCGCCACCAGAATCGCCACCAGATAGGGAATGATCCGCACCCCCACCTCGAACCCTTCGCGGGCCCCTTCGACGAACACCTCATAGACCCGCACCCCGCGCGCGAAACCGAACGACAACATGCCGAGCATCAATCCGGGCAGCACCCAGGGGGAGATGGCGCGTCCGAACAGGATCGTCACCGGAATCAGCGCGATCAGCAGCAGCAACGCGGCGGTCGAAACCCACACAGGATAGCCTCCGGCATCGACCAGCGGGGATGGTGACTCCACGCCATCCGCCGGAGCGAAACCCCCACCTGCGGGAACCGGCGCGGTCATGGGAAAAAACCGTTGCAGAAACTTGGCGGCAAGAATGGCCACCGAGGTGGAAAAAAAGGTGGCGAAAAGCGTGGTGGAGAGGATCGCCGCCGGATCCGCCGAGCCTGCCGAGGCCCGCAACGCGATCACGCTCGTGGGCACCAGGGTGACGCTGGAGGTGTTGATGGCCAGAAACAGGGCCATGGCATTGGTGGCGGTTCCCGGCATCGGGTTGAGGCGATCCAGCTCTTTCATCGCCCGAATGCCGAAGGGGGTGGCCGCATTCCCCAGGCCGAGGGCGTTGGCCGACAGATTGAGAATCATCGCGCCCATGGCGGGATGCTCCGCCGGGACATCCGGAAACAGACGCACCATCAATGGACGAATCAGACGGGCCAGAATCGCGAGCAGTCCCCCCTCTTCGGCCACTTTCATCAGACCGAGAAACAGGGCCATCACACCGATCATGCCGATGGAGAGGGTGACGGATCCATTGGCCGCTTCCACCATGCCATTGGTCAGAGCCGTCATCGGGGAGTCTCCGGATCCGGGGATCCAGGAGAGTTCACGAACCGCCGTCACCCCGAAGGCGATGGCGACCAGTGCGAAGAAGAAAAGATTCATGCGACGTGAAACCGCGCCTGTTTTGGGATGCCTGATGATGGATGCGGGATGAAGCCCCGGACCCCATACCGGGGCGTGGCCCCGGACCCCACCAGGGGGATGATCCCCCTGGACCCGCATTCATGATCGACGAGAGTGGGACGTTAGAACGTTTCGAACTCTTCATCACTCGAACGGGAGGGCGCGGGCAAGGCCCGAACGCCTCCGGAACCATTGGCCACCATGAGGACCGGTTTGGCGTGCGCCACCCGCGCCACGGGTTTTTGACCGGTCTTGAAGAAGCCCATGATCGTCTGCAATCTGGAGGCCTGTTCGGACAACTCATCCGCCGTGGCCGCCATCTCTTCGCTGGCTCCGGCATTGCGTTGAATCACCTTGTCCAACTGCTGAATCGCCTGATTGACCTGACTGGCTCCCTGATTCTGCTCCACGCTGGCCGCTGCGATCTCCTGCACCAGCTCGGCGGTACGCTTGATGTCCGGCACCAGTTTATGCATGATCTGCCCGGTACGCTCGGCCACCTGCACGCTCGAAGCCGACAGATGACCAATCTCGCCGGCGGCGGTCTGGCTGCGTTCGGCGAGCTTGCGCACCTCGGCGGCCACCACCGCGAAACCCTTGCCATGCTCTCCGGCTCTGGCCGCCTCGATGGCGGCATTCAAGGCCAGCAGATTGGTCTGACGGGCAATCTCCTCGATGATCGAAATCTTGCTGGCGATCTCTTTCATCACGCCCACCGCCGCCAGCACCGATTGTCCACCCTCCTGGGCGTCGCGGGCCGCCTGGGCGGCGATCTTTTCGGTGGTCTGGGCGTTGTCGGTATTTTGTTGAATGTTCGCGGCCATCTCCTCCATCGCCGCCGAGGTCTCCTCGATGGAGGCCGCCTGCTCGGTCGCCCCCTGGGAGAGACTCTGGGCATTCTCGGAGGACTCACGGCTACCGATCGCCACATTCTCCGCCGCGTTGATCACATCCTCGACCACCTGCCGCAACCGTTGCACCATATCGTTGAGTGCCAACGCCAGGCGTCCGGCCTCATCCTTGCGCAGCACATCGCAATCGCAATCACCATTCAACTCGCCCTGGGCGACCTTTTCGGCAAAGGCGATGCTCACCAGAATCGGTTTGGTGATCGATCGGCTCATGAAAAAGGCCAACAGCAATCCCGTCACGATGGCCAGCACGGACACGGAAATCACCACCTTCCGCACCTCATGGGCATTGGTGATCATCTGATTTTCGGAAAGAATTTTCGACTTGGCCATATCGTTCATGTCGTGGAAATGCTTCTTCACCGACTCCAGATGCACCTGGGTCTCTTCGGTGAAGATTTTTTCGGCCTGGGTCTTGCCCGCGAGATTCTGACGGGCCCGCTCCTGCATCTTGGCCAGATTGACCCGCACCTTGGTCAGCGCAGGAATCACCTTGTCTTGATAATGTTTGGCTGCGGTCGTGACATCTCCACCCGCCAAAGCTTTTTTGATCGTTTCGCCTTCCTGATGCAACACGCGGTGATCCGGTTCGATCTCGTCGAGCAAACGGGCCAATTCGGCATCCGAGGCGCGCATTTTCTTGCCCTCATCGCCATACATGAATTTGCCCAAGCCACACTTGGTGGGATCGAGTTGCACCGTGAGCTCTTTCTGCGCTTGCAGAATCGCGTCCTGCACCTTGCCCGACCACACCAGATGATCCACCTCCCGCTGCGTCAGAAACTCCGGCAGTCGCGGATCCGCCCGTTGAAACACCTGACTGATCTTGTGCGCCGAAGCGTGCAAATTCTTGTGAGGCTCCTCCAGGGCGACCAGCATGGGCTTGAGATCCGGAATCAACGCCTCGGCATGTTTGCGTCCTTCGCCGTAGTACCATTTGCCGAACGCGCACTGGGTATGATCCAGTTGCACGCCAATTTCCGAGGATTTTTCATTGCTGATGAAGGCACTCACCTTGTTGGCCCAGTTGAGGTGATCCACCTCACGCTGCAACAACTCGCCACGCAGCTTGTTGCCTTCCACCACCTCCATGCCGTCGCTGACCATGTTGGTGATCCCGTTCAAGGACCAGCCCGCCACGAGCGTCAACAACACCAGCACCAACCCAATCCCGGTCAGAATCTTCTTGCCAAGACTCATATTGTTCCACATTGCCACCTGACTCCCCTCTCTCAAGGTATGAACGGGACTCCAGACCCTTGGGTGATGAGAACCCCACGAATCGGACCCCCTACTGCTTTCCAGGAATCTCCGGTCAAGGTTGCCTGCCGGTTTATCCCGATTCCGTAGCCACCCAGGGCCAAGCCCGGCGACCGAGATTTACTCCACCCCCCCCCGTGACGCCCTGCCGGAGACTCCGGAACGGCTTCGATGGACACCAAGGGATCCCACACACGCATTCACGAATCAGCGTTAGCGATCGGTTGCGGATCCGGACGCCACCGGCTTCGCTTCCGAACCCGCCGACCAGGGAGCCGCATCGCCAAAGCTGGCAGCCAGATAACTGACCGAATTGCCTTGTTTTCCCAAAGGAGCGCTGGTCGCATAGCCTTCCAGGGTGATGGTCGTGGCCGGGGTCAGGAGATGACCCAGAATCGCCAGTGGACCCAAGGCACACGCATTGTTGCCGGTCTGTTCCCGATAGGCGAACAAACCGGAAACATCCCGCGCCACCAGCCGTTCCCAGAGTCCCAGATCGAGCCTGCGCAACCGCTCGAAGAAGCGGGGATCCTTGGCGGGAAACGGCAGATAATCATACGCCGGACCGTAATGGGTGAACTCCCCGGAGATCACCAGCAAGGTATCCTCCCCCAACAGAGGCCGGAGTGCCTGGGCCGCCTGGCCACTGCTCTCCGCATTCAGGATTCCGACCAGAATGGGCACCAATTTCCAATCCGGCTTCAGCAGGTGTTGCAACCAGGGCAACGGCATTTCGATGACATTCTCGCGCCGGTCCACGCCGGGAATTTTTCGCGCCGCGCCGGAAGAGAGCAACCGTCGCACGGCCTCCGGATCCAGGGGAATCTCGCCGAGGGGAGTGGCATAATGGGTGGCATCCGGCACCGCCAGCCCCTCGAATTGACCCCGATGCGCCGGACCCAGCACCACCACCCGACCGAAATGTGCCCCCCGCACCCGATGAAACCCCTGCGCGGCGATCGCTCCGCTATGGCGCACCTCCGAATGAGGCACCAGCAAGGCGCGTACCGGAATCTGCGCGGATTCGGACCCAACCGGCAATCGGGACAACGCCTGATCCAGATAGGCTTTCAGCTCTTCGGGATCCGCAGGATACCAGGAACCGGCCACGGCAGCCTGACGAAGCACCTTGACCGGCTCTTCCGGAGAGTCGGCGGCGACGGACAGACCACTCCACAGCAGAGCCAACAGCAATCCGGCACTCCAAAACGGCTTCATGTTCAGACCCCCGCGATGGTCTGCCAACACACCGGACAACGACCCTCGTCCAAGATAATTTTTCCCCATGGTGAAGCCAAATCGACAAATCGGCAAGGTGTCATCGCGGAAAGACAAGCATTCTCACCGGCGTTCCCCGCACGATCAACCGGATGGCGCACATTCAAGGCGGGACTCGACGGCCCGGCGACGCAACGAAATTTCCGCTGAAATGGAAGACAAAGCGTGCGTCATCCTGGAGACCAGGGGTTCGAAACAGGGCTCATCGCCCCGGACCGCATACCCGACGCACCACCCGCTCCATGCCCGCCGGTCCCACCAGTTTCAGCACCAGCGGCAGCCAGGTTTTGGCCTTTTTGGCATAGTAGATCGGCGTGACGAACCGTCTGAGGAGAGAAAACAGCAACCGGAACCACAACCGCAGCGACTCTCCGAGGCCGAACGCCTGCTGCTCGCTCGGATAGCCACTGCTTTTCAGGGTCTCTCCGGCCACGAACTCGAAGAAACGCTGATCCTCCGGCGTCATGGCCCGTCGCCATTTTTCCCGATTCTCCGCCCGCACCGGACCGCTCAACAGGTCATGGGTGCCGCCGGTGGACAGCACCCGCGCGGCGGGACTGGCCGACAGATCGATCGTTCGTCCCGGCTCGAACGGCCATCCCAGAAAGGTGGTGATGGTTTTCAGCGTCTCTTCGGGTTGGGTCAGCAGGGTTTCGTAGCGGATTTCCAGATAGGCTTCCGGATGGATCGCTCCCCAGGCCCGTTTATCCCGGACATGACGACTCCACAGCCAGGCCGCCTCTCCGAGGGTGGCCGGTCCCCACCAGGCGTTGAGCCACGACAAGGCCACATCCCGCCCATCGCGCACGATGTGGATCACCTTCAGATCCGGCAGATGACGCTGCCAAAGCTCCAACGACAACGATTCGTAAAACGAACTGTTGTCCACCCATCCCCGTTGCCCCCGCAACGTGGCATAACGGGCGAACAGCCCCCGAATCAGCCCACCGAAGCCTTCGGCACCGGCGGCCAGAGTCCGCGCCTCCTCCCGCACCGCCAACAGCGTCACCGGATGCACCACCTCCGGCCCCTTGCCTGGATAGGTCCGCGCCACGAGCATTTCCATAAAGGCCAGAATCGCCATCAGCAGACGTTCACGAGCCTGAGGCCGTTTCAGATTCCCCCACAGAAACAGCGTGCGGGCAAAATAGGGGATGAAATGGGTTTCGAGCGGCGCGGCCAGACCCAGACCGGATTCGATCAGGGAGGTCAGCAGGGTGGTGCCGGAACGGTCGCAGCCGACGACGAACAGCGGCACCATCGAGGCGGACGAACACGCTTCCGGAAGCGGGCTCGACGAAGGCGCGGACGGCGACCGGTCCACGCCAGGAGGGAGTTCACGCATCGGACAACGACCCGTCAACGGCAGAAGAAGTGAAGACGACAACCGACTGCGACCAATCAGACCGCAGCCATCTCCATGAACAGATAACTATATGGAATTCTAAGAATCCCCTGACGCAGCTCGAAGCGTACCGAAGGAAATACCTCCCGGGCCAACCGGGGGTACTCCTCCAACCGACGCACATGGTTGCCGCGATCCTTTTCCGCCAACTGGCGGGCAATCCAAGGTTGCCGGTCATGCAGACAGGGATCCACGACACAGACCCGTCCCGTTTCCGTCAACAACAGACGGGCCTGTCGATACAAATCGAGCACCGTTTCATCCGACAGATGATGCGTGACGCCAAGCAGGGCAATGAGTTCAAATTTCTCCCGGAGATCGACCGATTGGTCGAGACACCCCAAATCTCCGACCACAAAAGCCCCCTGATCCCCATACCGTTTTCTGGCGAAAGCGATGTATTCCGGATTGTTGTCCAGACCGGTATAACGCACCGCCGGCAAAAACTCCAGCAGATTGCCCGTACCGCATCCCAGATCCAGCAGACGATCTCCCGGTTTGGCACGCAGCAGGGTTTCGGAGGCCACTCGCACCAGATTCCGATCGCCCAGAAGATCCTGAGACCAGCGATAAACACGCGGATGATACAAAAACGAATAAAGTCCCCGCTCCCGTTGACTCATGGTGATGCCCTCCGAATTCGTCCAGCATGCCGGGAAATCCCGAATCGATCCGCCCGCTCAATGCCGCAAGGCGCGCCGAAAGGCCAGAATCACCTGCTCCACATCCGCGTCGGACATCGCCGGCGAGAGTGGCAACGTCAGCGTGGTGCGTCCCGCATCCCTGGCCACCGGCCAATCATCCGGCGACCACCCGAAGGTCCGCTGATAATAGGGATGATCGGGAATCGAAACATAATGAACGCCGGTGCCGATTTTCTGTTGGATCATCCGTGCGAGGAGTTGATCCCGCTGCCAACCGGTCGCCTCCGGATCGATCCGCACCGCATAAAGATGATACCCGTGACGGGATCCTTCGGGAGCCTCCACGGGACGACGGACCGGCAGATCGGCAAACGCCTGTTGATACCGCTGCCAGATGACGCGACGACGCTCCCAGTTGCTTTCGACCCGCGCCAACTGATGAATACCCATGGCCGCCTGGAGATCCATCATGTTGTACTTGAAACCCGCCTCCTCCACCTGATAATGACGATAACCCTCCCGGCCAAACCGGTTCCAGGCATCGCGACTGAGGCCGTGCAGGGAGAGGCAGCGCACCCGTTTTTCATCTTCGGGAGCGCGCACCAACACCATGCCCCCCTCTCCCGTGGTGATGTTCTTGCTCACATAGAAACTGAAACAGCCGAAATCCCCAAACGTTCCCGCTTTTTTTCCAGCAAACTCGGTTTCGATGGCATGGGCGCAATCTTCGATCAATTTCAGGCCGTGACGACGGGCGATATCGGTCAGAAGATCCATGCGACAGGGCAAACCCGCCAGATGAACCGGCAACAAAACACGGGTGCGGGAGGTGATGGCGGCTTCGACGCGGGTCGGATCGATGTTGAGCGTCACCGGATCGACATCCACCAGCACCGGAGTGGCCCCGGCGTGAATGATGGCGTTGATGGTGGCGCAAAAGGTCATCGGGGTGGTGATCACCTCATCTCCCGGCTTCAGACCGGACACCATGAGGCTCAGATGCAAGGCAGCGGTGCAGGAGTTGCAACCCACGGCATGCGCGGCTCCCTTGTAGGCGCGAAACGCCTCTTCGAACCGATGCACCCGAGGGCCGGTGCCGAGCCAGCCGCTGTTCAGGGTGGCGGCCACCTCGTCGAACTCTTCCGCCCCGATCGCCGGCACCCCGAACACCATGAACGAATCGCGCAGCGAAACCAACTCCGCTTCCGGATTCGGGGATGCGATATCATCACTCATAAACCTGACTCCACCCTGTTTCACGCCCTGCTGTCTGACGAACTGGCCTCCCGAGGCGGTTTCACGCTTTGGGCGGGGGCGCGTTGAGCACCTTGGCGATCACGGCCTGAGGACGACGGGTCATCAGCACATGAGAACGGCCCACATACTCCCCCAGAATGCCGATGAAACACATTTCCAGACCATTCATGATCAGCATCACCACCATGAGAGAGGCCCAACCGGCATCGTAGGGTCCGAACAACTCCGGCCTGAAGAGTTTATCCAGCACCACCAGAGCGGCGGCCAACAGGCCCAACAGAGCCACGAACAGTCCCACGAAGGTGACGATCCGCAACGGCAGCACCGAAAACGAAATCGCTCCCCGCATCCAGGTCTGGATCGATTTCAGCAGCGTGAAATTGCTCACGCCCGCATGTCGGGGCCGATGACCCACCGGCAGATGCGCCACCTGGGTGGTCACTTGCGTCACCAGGGCGTCGATGAAGGGAAACGCCCCCTCGTAAAAGGTGATATCCTGAACCACCTCGGCCCGCATCAGGCGAAACGAGGTGAAGCGGATTCCCTTTGGCTTGTCGAGCAGAATTTCCAGAGTTCTATTATTCACTTCCCGACCGAACCGTTTCCAGAACGGCTCGTTTTCCGGACGCATGAAGCCATAGATCACATCGAGTTCCTTCTCCTGGAGGGTGGCCAGCAGTGCGGGGATATCGAACGGATCGTTTTGCAGATCGTCATCCATCGTGACCACATAGGTGCCACGAGCGAGTCGCATTCCGGTCATGGTGGCGTTCTCCTGGCCAAAATTGCGCCGGTGATTGACCCCGATGACATGCGCATGACGCCGACACAACTCCGAAATCACCCTCCAGGAGCCATCCCGAGAGCCGTCGTTGACAAAAATCACCTCGAAGGAGAGTCCGGCGGCCTCCAACGCCTGATGAATGCGTTCCAACAGAGGTTCGAGACAGGATTCGCTGTGATAAACCGGAATCACGATGGAAAGTTCCGGAGAGAGTTCCAGGGATGACTCCGATTCGGATCCTGTCACAGGCTTCATCTCGTTTTCACACAATGAGTTGGAGGGGGATAAACACGAGGTCATGCGTCGGAATTATGATAGAAAATCCGATTTCGGGCAACCTGTTTCCACATCCCGCCCAGGGCACGGGGTGTTGCTTCTTCTGAACAACAAGAGAATGAATAAAACCAACCATATAGCGATTTCAACAAATCACCCGTTTCAGAAGATTCTCGATCAACAAATCCACCTCGGTCGAAGGGCAGGAGAATCTCTGCGAGTCACTGCGGAGCTTTTGGGCATGCCGTATGGCCTGGGACTGACCTCCTGAAGGAAGGAATGGATATATATGGATTGATTTGCAATATTTTCGATTGATTCTATCGCTCAATCTATTGCAGATACTATCACACTCTTGATCTGGAGTATCTGTAAACCCATAATGCAACAAGAACCAATACTCAATACACGGAACAGAAACATATACATCAATAGCAGGCTTTGCTCCCGCTTTGGTGATCGCATTATCAAACTGAGCCTTTTCCGGACCACTCCGCAAGATACCATCACCATCGAAAACGGCACAAACCTCGTCGTACTCCCCCTGTTGCAGGCTCTTCTTTGCAAATTCCACCACGCTCCAAGGATCCGTACCCTGCTCACTGGGCTTGACGACCGCGACTGTGGACAATTGCAAAGCCACTACCAGATCATCCAGATAATAGAAACCGCTTTTCGAGTCCTCACAAACGATCAGCAGCTTTTTGGGTCTGGGGCGCACACCTGAACGCCTCGCTTGGAGAGTGGTTTTACGTTCGACACTCATGCGCATTCCCCCCCGGTCACCCCCTCCGACAACCGCCGTTTGCGCACCATGGGCACGGCTCCGAACACCCCATCCAGATAAAGCTGCTGCAACGTCTCATGCTTCTTGAGCTGAATATCAAAATCCGAAAGCGCATAAAGGTGGGACGAGTGATCACGCTTTTTGTTCATCAACCAGATCTGATCCGGACGCAACATCCGGTGATCCAGCAGCGTGGTATCGTGGGTGGTGGCAATCAATTGGGCATTGTTGGGGTTTTGTTCGGGATCGTGGATCAAATCAAACAAGAAGCGCACCAGCTTGGGATGCAAACTATTCTCGATCTCATCCATGAAGCAGACCTGCCCTTTATCCAGAATCTCCCGCCATTTTCCAGCCAGGGTGAACATCTGGTTGGTGCCTCGTGACTCCATATCTATAGAAAACGCTAACTTCTCTCCGGTATTCGGCATGGTGCGGATGGAACTCAACCGTCCTGAAAAGATTTCAAGAATATTGAAATTTTCATCTGCAAATTTAGAATAAGATTCATTAGGCGCTTCTACCTCTTCTAGCACAATGTCATCAATACCCAAATCAGCAGCCTTGATAAACCCCAAAACCCAATCATGCCCTGGTTCTGTTTCTAAAAAATTGAAAGTTTCGTAAGGGGTCACGTTTTGTCCAGAAGCCATCACGCGCAACTGCTTCTGAAACCAAGTATACACTTTTTTCAACTCGCCATGCACAACCGGTTTTTTCTGCCCCAGTTGTGTCAAGGCCAACCAGTCTTCCGGAAGCGATTGCACGGCATCTTGAATATCCGTTCCAAGTTCACTTTCAACCAAATAACTGTCCTGTTCGGCGTCATATTCTCTGAGAAAAACCACACTTTCTGGACGCTTCGAAAACTGATACAGCCACTCACCCACTACCCTTTTACGGTCCACATCAAATCCGTATTGATAGCGCACACCATCAATAATAAAAACCATCTGAAACGTGGCCGGAGCCAGTGGCGTCTCGGGATGCAACAGAAAGGGATCCTGGAAAATGGGATCATCCACCATTTTGCGATTTGAATTCAGGACCAGATGTCTCATGAAATGAGCCGCCCGGATCAGATTGGTTTTTCCGGAGGCATTCGGCCCATAGACCACCGAGGAACGCAGCAACCGACGCGGTTGGCTTGACAACTTGGTGCCAAAACAATTTTCCGGCAAGCGGCGGATGTTTTGTGCTGGCGACAGGTCCAGCACAATCGGCTCATGGATGGAGCGATAATTTTTGACGGTGAACTCGATCAGCATCGCAATCCGACTCCTGCAATGGGTTGTCTCATACCCTTTTCATAAACCAATTTTATTACCAAGAGCGTGTGAAGGATTGCAGAGAAAGAGGTCTTTGAACGATAATCCAAATCCAGGCAGAAATAAAGCCATCACCTCCAGCCGCCCCCCCCTGACATCCCGCCCGGACGGGGAGTGGTTGAATCGTCTCCGGGGCGGTGGTAGAGTAGCGGCGTTCACGGCCCGATCCGCCCCTCTCCCCGACGGCCCTTCCGGCACCGATGCCCGCCGCGATCGCTGCCGATGCCGTCCACTTCCGGAGTCCCCCGACGTGTCTTCCCGCATCCGCGCCCCGTTCACCCTGGAAACCCTGACCCTTCTGCCGCTGGTAGCTCTGGCACTCTGGACGCTGCTTTGTCACGTCACGGTTCATCTGTCGGGCAACTTTCACGATCTGACCCGCTGGTCCTGGCTCCCTCTGGTGGCGATCATTCCCGCATACCGCTGGATCCTTTCCGCGCGACCCGCGTCCAAACCGACCCCCGCGACCCCTGCCACTCCGCCCCAGGCGCGGGATTGGCATGGCTTTGCCATCGTCCTGACTCTGGTGGCGATTCACGAATTCAGCGCGATCTGGTTTCCCGAAAGCCGACTGTATCTGTTCTGGGCACTGGCCATCCCGCTGCTGACCCGCCTCTGGATCCAGAATCGCAATCTGCCCGGCGTCACCGCCGACGCACCGCCCCCCGTCACCCGCCACGAGGGGATGCTGCTGACCGTTTTGCTGCTCCTCGCGCTGTTCGTCACCCTGATTGCCCATCGGCCCGAACCGGATGATCAATTCTTCAGCAATCTGGCGGTGATGACCCTGGAACACCCGGAACGCCCCCTGCTCTCCTGGAACGGCATGCTCTGGAACGAAGGCCCCTCCTCCTGGCTGGCGGTGGATCGCTTGACCTCGATCGAACTGGGAATCGCGCTGGTGGCCTCTCTGCTCGGAGCCGAACCGGTGGCGGTTTCCCACATGGGCTTCGCGCCTCTGTTCGCGGTCTGGGTGGTGCTGGCCCAGGGGCTGTTGCTGCGCCATCTGACCCCGCGACGCTGGCTTTCGGTCCTGATGGTGGTGGTATTTTTACTCTTTTCAGTGGGCGGAGAAACCGGAGGAGGCTTTGCGGTCTTCGCTTTTGTCCAGCTTTTCTTCGGAAAATCGGTACTCTTTTCCGCATTGCTGCCGCTGCTGTTTCTGTTGGGTCTGCGTTTCATGCAACAGGGATCGCGTCGGGATTGGATCCTGATGCTGCTGGGCAATATCGCGGCGGTCGGGCTCTCCACTTCGGGGCTGTTTCTGGCTCCGGTGGCCACCGGCATGGGACTGATCGCCAACTGGCGGCCCAATCGCGCCGATACGCAACGTCTGCTCCTCGGCGTCACCGGTTGCCTCTATCCCCTGAGCACCGGACTGGCCCTGCACCAGACCATGATGGCCACCATGGATACCATGCCCTGGGGCTTGAGCGTGGAAGCCAATCTCCACAAGGTGTTCGGAGCCGGCACCAGTCGATGGCTCTATCTGACCGCCCTGGTGGGCGCCTGGAGCCTGAGTACCGATCCCCGTCTGCGTCGCACGCTGCTGGGCATTTCGTTCATTTATGTCGGGATCTTCTTCAATCCGTTTCTCTATCCGATCTTCACCGGCTATCTGACCGGCAGCGTCACCACCTGGAGACTCTTCTTCACCATTCCCCTGCCGATCATGGCGGCTCTGATGCTGATCTCGCTGGTGGCGGCCCTGCGACCCGACCGGCGCGCTCCGGAACCGCTGTCGCTGCTGCTGACCCTGCCTCCGTTGTTGTATCTCTCCTCGGCGGTTCGCGGCTGGTCCGGCTTCTGGAGCATGCCTCTCGCCACCGCCTCCGCCGCTCTGGCGATCCTGTCGGCCACCTATCTGACCCGTCGTTTTCGTCCACTGGTCGCGCTGCTGGCCCTGCTCGCGCTGCTGACCACGCTCAACCATTTCCAGGCCGACAAGATCCGGAAACGCACCACCCTGACCGCTCCCCGCACCCTGACCCACTTCCCGCCGACCATCAAGGAGCCGCCCGACGCTCTGGCCGCCGCGCGTTACATCGTGACAAACACCCCGGCCCGACATTCGGCTCTGGTGCCGACCGGAGTCGCCATCTGGGTGGCCACATTGAAACACGCCCCTCTTCAGGTATCCACGGAGGAGATCTATCTGGATCTGCTCAAACGCTGGCTGGAGCCCGGAGCCAAGGAACGACGCGCCCCTCTGGCCCGTTACATCTCCGGCACCCAACGCCCGGACGACGCGATTTCACGACTCCGGCAGGGGGTCGAGGCCTACCGGATTGGATTGATCGCCATCCATCAATCCAATCCGTGGCTGTCGGAGATTGCCCAGACTCTGCAATCGATGGGCTTTCAGCCCTCTACCCAGGAAGAGTATCGCTACTGGGTGCGGGCCGAATGAGCGTGATTGAGTGAATCAGGCGTGTCGCACGCCAGGAGCGTGCGACCGTCCGCCCCGAAGGCAGGCGTTACAGACGAACGGAGAGGCGGGAAAAAACCTGTTCCATACAGGCATCCACCGTGGCGTTGCCGGTATCGAGCACCAGTTCGGGATATTCCGGGGGCTCGTAGGGGGAAGAGATGCCGGTGAATTCGGGAATCAGACCGGCGCGGGCCTTGCGATAGAGTCCTTTCACATCGCGCTGTTCACAGACTTCCAGAGAGCAGTGGCAGTAGATCTCCATGAAATCCTCCGGAGCGACCAATCCCCGCACCCGGAGCCGATCGGCGCGAAAGGGCGAAATGAAACCGCACAACACGATCAGGCCCGCATCGAGCATCAACTTGGCCACTTCGCCGATCCGCCGGATATTCTCCACCCGATCCTGATTGGAAAAGCCCAGATCCCCGCACAATCCATGGCGCACGTTGTCGCCATCGAGGGAGTAGGTGCGACGCCCGGCGGCATGCAGTTGTTTTTCCACGGCGTGGATCAGGGTGGATTTTCCGGACCCGGACAAACCCGTAAACCAGAGAATGTTGCCCCGATGGCCGTTGAGCCGCTCCCGGTCGGAGCGGGTGACTTGTACCGCCTGCCAAACGGCGTTGGGACTGGTGGTTTGTTGTGTCATGAGTGTTGCGCCTTTCACGAAAATGCAATCCGATGATCGAATCGCGCAAGGAAGAAGGTGGTGGATGAAAATCGGAATCGTTGGTATCATGGATCCCATGAGGCTGACAAGAGAGGATCTGTTGCAAAGCGGCAAAGGAGAACGACATGGCCCAGAAGAAAATTCACGATTCCCCCTCCTCACGGGTCATGGCCTACCGCAAACGCCGCCTGGAAGGGATGAAACGGGTCGAAATCTGGCTCACCGACGAAGAACTGGAGCAGCTCGATCGCGTGGCCGAAACCACCGGCACCAGTCGGGCCAGAGTGGTGGCTCACCTGCTGACCGGTCGGTTGGATGGCTCCCCGGAGCCCGAACTCCCCTTTGATCCACCGGAATCCGTCACCGCCCCATCCCTTGAGAAGCGGATCGCGCCTGCCGCATCCTCCGACTCCACCGCGATCGATTCACCCTCCCGGCCCGATGCCATCCCCTCGGCCCCGATCGACGCGATCTCGCCACCGCAACCGAAAATCGTCGCGATCAGGCCACCGCAACCGGAGAGCGTCCTCCGATCCGCGCCGCCCGACGAACCCACGAAGCCGCCGCTTCCGCCCCTCGACGCGGCGCATCCCGAAGAGCAGGCCCCCCCTGCCCCTCCCGAGATGCCAAA
>JADGBU010000268.1 GCA_015231295.1 Magnetococcales bacterium
AATCTGATCATGAGCGGTCCTCCGGGATCGGGCAAGACCCTGCTGGCCCGCTGTCTGCCGGGGATTCTTCCCCCTCTCACCCTCGATGATGCCCTGGAGGTGACGGCGATTCACTCCGTGGCCGGACGCCTGGAGGGAAGCTCGCCGCTGATCACCCGTCGTCCGTTTCGCACGCCCCATCACACCGCCTCCCATGTGGCCTTGATCGGCGGCGGCGGGATTCCCAGACCGGGCGAGGTGAGTCTGGCCCATCGCGGCGTTTTGTTTCTCGACGAAATTCCCGAATTTGGCCGCAGTGCCCTGGAGTCGTTGCGGGAACCCCTGGAGGCGGGAGATGTCGGCATTTCGCGTGCCGCCCGTTCGACCCGTTTTCCCGCCCGGTTTCAGTTGGTGGCGGCCTGCAATCCCTGTCCATGCGGGTTTCGCGGTCATCCGCAGCGTCCCTGTCGCTGTTCTCCGATTCAGGTGGAGCGGTATGCGTCGCGGCTTTCCGGGCCGTTGCTGGATCGCATCGATCTCCATGTGGAGGTGCCTCCGGTGCCCCCCGAAACCTTGGCCGATCTGCCCACCGGGGAGGGATCGCTTCAGGTGCGGCGGCGCGTCACCGAAACCCGTTTGCGACAATGGCGGCGCAACGGTCCGGGGGTGATGAACGCCGATCTGGATGGGGCGTTGCTGAACCGCTGCACCCAATTGGATACGGAGAGCCGAACTCTGTTGTTGATGGCCAGTCGCAAACTGGCCTTTTCCGCGCGCACGCACAATCGCATTCTCAAGGTCTCGCGGACCATCGCGGATCTGGAGGGGGCCGAGGCGATCGGTGCGGGACATCTGGCCGAGGCGATCCAGTTTCGCATGGGGGGCCGTTTTCCGGGGAGTGGGTGATGAATCAGGCATTCAAGGATCATTTCTCCAGTGTGGCCGGGCACTATGCCCGGAGTCGTCCCGGCTATCCCGGGGAGCTGTTCGCGTGGCTGGCGGAGGTGTGCGGGGCGCGGGAGCTGGTGTGGGATTGCGGAGCCGGAACCGGTCAGGCCTCCGTGGGGTTGGCGGATCATTTCGCGCGGGTTTGGGCCACCGATGCCAGTGCCGCCCAGGTGGCCCAGGCGACGCCTCATCCCGGAATCGTCTATCGTCGGGCCGAGGCCGGGGCGAGCGGCCTGGAAACGGCCTCGGTGGATCTGATCGTGGTGGCTCAGGCGCTGCACTGGTTTGATCTGGAGGCGTTCTACGCCGAGGCGCGCCGGGTGCTGAAGCCCGACGGCGTGCTGGCGGTCTGGAGCTACGGGGTGTTGCGGGTGGAAGGGGAAGCGGTGAACGAGGTGGTGCAGCATTTTTATCATCAGGAGGTGGGCGCCTTCTGGCCGCCGGAACGCCGCCATGTGGAAGAGGGGTATCGGAGTTTGCCGTTTCCTTTCGCCGCCATTCCGGCTCCGGCGTTCGCGATGACCGCCCACTGGAGCCTGGAACAACTTCTAGGATACTTTTCCAGTTGGTCGGCCACGGCGGAGTATCGCCAGCAGCGGGGGGTCGATCCGGTGGCGCGGCTGCGTCCCCGGTTGCTGCCGTTGTGGGGCGAGGCGGAAAGCCAACGCCGGGTGGATTGGCCGTTGTCGCTGCGCGCGGGACGGGTCGAATCCGGGGAAACGAACGGCAGATGACGGGGCGCGACCGATGGCCAATTGTTTTTGGAAGCTCTTGTCAGTGAAGGATTCTTTCATTAATATGGAAAGGGATCGGACTACAGCCATCTCTCGGGGACTCGTTCATGCGGAATTGGAAGGTTGGGTACAAGCTCGGGGTCGGGTTTGGTGGGGTTCTGGTGGCCATGATGCTGATCACCGCCGCAGCACTTTACACCATCGAACGGTTCAAGGTGACGGGGCCTGAGTATCAACATGTCATTCAGGGCAAGGATCTGCTGGCCGATGTCCTGCCCCCTCCGCTTTACATCATCGAATCCTGGGAATTGATGCTCGATCTGCAACGCCTGACCACCAAGGATGATATCGCCCGCAATATCGAAAAATTGACCACTTTACGCAACGAATATCAGCAGCGTTATGATTTTTGGGGACACGCCCGGCTCGAACCGGAACTCTCCGCGTTGATGGAAAAGGCCAATCGTCCCGCCGAAGCCTTTTTCGATCTGGTGCAGAAGGAGTATCTCCCCGCCGTGCAGAAGGGAGAGAAGACCGGAAATACGCTCCGCAAGCTCAGCGACCTGTTCGAGGCCCATCGGCGGGTGATCGTGGAGCTGGTTTCGTATACCGGCAAACGGAGCGCGACCAAGGAACAAGAGGTCGCGGACAAGGTGGTGCGCGCCGATCTGTTGATTCTGACCGGCAGTCTGATCGGTCTGGTGTTGGGCATCGTCTTTTCGTTGCTGATCGGACGCTCCATCGTGCTGCCCTTGAACAAGGGGGTGGCCATGGCGCGGGAGCTGGCGCGGGGCAATCTGACCGCCTCCATCGACGTGGATCGCAGCGATGAAATCGGTGTGTTGGCCAAGGCTCTCAACAGCATGGCGGTTTCTCTGAACCGGATCGTGGTGGAGGTGATCGGCAAGGCCGGCGAGGTCCACGCGGCGGCGGGAGCCTTCGGTCAGGTGGCGGGGGAACTCCATCAGGGGGCGGTGCTGATGGGTCAGCAGTCGAGTCAGGTGGCCTCGTCGAGCGAAGAGTTGAGCACCAACATGGAAACCATCACCCGCGCCGCCTCGGAGATGGCGGACGGGTTTGGAACCGTCTCCGTCTCCGCCGAAGAGATGGCCACCAACATGAATACCATCGCCTCGGCGGCGGAAGAGGCCAACATCAATCTCACCGCCGTGGCCGAAGCGAGCAAACAGGTGAGCGTCAGCATGGGCTTCGTGCGGGAGGCGGCGGATCAGACCAGTCAGAACGTCGCCGTGGTGGCCTCCGCCGTGGGTGAGCTGAGTGCTTCGCTGGCCAATGTGCGTCAGTTGTGTCAGAACGCCGCCGGAGAGGCGGCCCAGGCCAGCGAGAGCGTGCAGAGTGCCGATCAGGTGTTGGATAAATTGTTGGCGTCGGCGCGGGAGATCGATCAGGTGGTGGCGATGATCAACGATATCGCCAGTCAAACCAATCTGTTGGCCCTGAATGCCGCCATCGAGGCGGCGGGAGCCGGAGACGCGGGCAAGGGTTTCGCCGTGGTGGCCACCGAAGTCAAGGAGTTGGCCCGTCAGACCACCGAAGCCACCGGCATGATCGCCGGCAAGATCGGTGAGATTCAGGCCAACGCCGGCAATGTGGGTGATGCCAACTACAAGGTCAATCACATCATCGATCGTCTCAACAACTCCAACGCCGATATTCTGCGGGCCGTGGACGAGCAGACCATGACCTTGCAGGAGGTTTCGCGTTCCATGTCGGCGGCGTCGGGTCAGACCACCGAGGTGACGGAGCGGGTCAACGACGCCTCCAGCGGTATCGAGGAGGTGGCGCGCAGCGTTCAGGAGATCAGTTTCGGCATCGCCGAGGTGACGCGCAGCGTGGTGGAGGCGACCTCGGGGGTAAACGACGTGACGCGCCGCATCAACGAAACCTCCAACGGGGTGGACGAGATCAATACCAATGTCTCCGTGGCCGGTCGGGCCATCGACGATGTGGCCGAAAGCATGAGCCGGGTCAGTCGCTCCTCCGAGGAGTTGACGCAGCTTGGGCGGGTGGTGGGGCAGCGTGCCGCCGAGATGAGTGCCATTGCCGATGCGTTGCAATCCCGGCTGTCGGGGTTTCAGACCTCCGCATCGTTATCGGTGGAGAATGATGATGACGATCGGGATGAGGATGGTCTGCCGCTGATCCAGATATAAGTATAAGTAATGGGGTCCAGGGGCCATTGGCCCCTGGTGGGATCCAAGGGCGAAGCCCTTGGG
>JADGBU010000269.1 GCA_015231295.1 Magnetococcales bacterium
CGGGCCAGACCATCACCATGACGGTCGATCGTACCACCACGGCGTCGCTGCTCTCTGCCGCCGCTGCGGGTTCGCCCGGTGCGGTCAACGTCAGCACCCAGGCCAGTGCCAACGCCACCATCGAGCGGTTGGACCGGGCTTTGGATTCGGTCTCCGACATTCGCGCCAATCTGGGTGCTTTCCAGAATCGGTTCGAGGCGGTGATCGCCAATCTGTCGAACGTCTCCGAGAACACCTCGGCCTCCCGTTCCCGGATCATGGATGCGGATATCGCGGCGGAAAGTGCCAATCTGACCCGCAACTCGATTCTGCAACAGGCGGGTACGGCGATCCTGGCCCAGGCCAATCAGCAACCGCAGATCGCGCTGCAACTGCTGCGCTAACGCATTGATTTTCGGGGGGACGGCGGCGGATTGTGGCACGCCGTCCTCCCCGAAAAAAAAGCTCAAGATTGCGCCGCGCCGGTTCGATAAGTTCTTAACAGCACGGGGGATCGTGGTGGAAATCGGGTGGCAAGGATGTCCGCCTGAAGAAAAAAAGAGTCGAAGCCAAAAAAAGTGCTCAACTCTTCCGAAGATCCCGCCGATAAGTAAATCAAGCAGCGTGATTCAAGGCTGCACGATCGGTCCAGGATGGTTCCGATCTCGAATCCGAATTCCGAATGACGCCAGTCGCGGAAGGATTCAAAGGGTTGGGTTGACCCTTCAAAACGAACAGCCCACCTCCAGTCAAGGATGATTACGAAACGAAACGCCCTGTCGGCTTTCGGATTCGGGAGGCTCCATCACATGTCAAATCGCTCGGTTGTTCTCCATTGTTTTTCGGGTCTCGCTCGACCCAAACTCCTTGTCTTGCCTTTTTTCATATCATCTTCCGATCCGTCGCCGTGTGCGGTTCTGGATTGATGCCCACTTATTGATTGGTTTCGTGGGTTGCTGCTGGCATCCTTGAGTTTTCGAGGATCGCGCAACCCGGCGGGCCCGGACCGGCTCGCCCGTCAATGAACGGTTCCGTATTGACCAGGGATGGATAATTATTAATAGTCTCAAATAAGACTATTGTCCATGGAGGAGTATTACAAATGTCTTTTTCTATCGCCACCAATGTCACCTCCCTGACCGCTCAGCGCAACCTGATGCGTTCCACCTCGGCCCTGGGCACCACCTTTCAGCGTCTCTCCTCGGGACTGCGGATCAACAGCGCCAAGGATGACGCGGCGGGCATGTCGATCTCGACCCGGATGACGGCGCAGATCCGGGGTCTGAATCAGGCGGTGCGCAATGCCAACGACGGCATTTCGATGATGCAGGTGGCCGAAGGGGCCCTGGACGAAACCACCAACGCCTTGCAGCGGATTCGTGAGCTGGCGGTGGAGGCGGCCAACGATACCATGAACTCCACGGATCGGGCGGCCTTGCAGAAGGAGATCGATCAACTGCTCTCCGAGATCGATCGCATCGCCACGCAGACCGAGTTCAACAATCAGGTGCTGTTGAGCGGTGCCTGGGAGACCAGCAAGGTGTTTCAGGTGGGTGCGAATCAGAATCAGACCATCGCGGTGACGGTCGATCGCACCACGACCACCTCGTTGCTCTCGATGACGGCGGCGGGCGTGGCGGGAGCCATCAACGTCAGCACCCAGGGGAGTGCCAATGCCACCCTGGCCCGCATCGACCGGGCGTTGGATTCGGTCTCCGACATTCGGGCGAGTCTGGGTGCCTATCAGAATCGCTTCGAGATGGTGATCGCCAATCTGAGCAACGTGTCCGAGAACACCTCGGCGGCTCGTTCCCGGATCATGGATGCGGATATCGCGGCGGAAAGTGCCAATCTGACCCGCAACTCGATTCTGCAACAGGCCGGAACGGCGATTCTGGCCCAGGCCAATCAACAACCGCAAATCGCGCTGCAATTACTAAAGTAGGCGATTCGGGAGCGGGGCCAAGTCGGGCGGGTAATTCCGGCTTGGTCGAAACACAATCGTGGAGCGTGCCGCCATTGGGCGCGCTCGGAGAAATACGGCAGGTCGGAACGGTGATTCCGGCCAGTCGAACGATGACGGCAGATCGTCTTTTCAGTACGGAAACCAGACGATCCGGGATTGCGGATTGGGTCGGTCCGCTTAAAAGAACGGCCCACCTTCTTGCCAGGGATGGATAGAGTATTTTTGTCACAGAAACGAATGATTCGTTTCAAGGAGAAATTCCATGTCTTTCAGCATCAACACCAATATCGCCGCCCTGAACACCCAACGCAAGCTGGACGGCACCACCAAGGCTCTGAGCACCACTTTCCAACGGCTCTCTTCGGGTCTGCGGATCAACAGTGCCAAGGATGATTCGGCTGGCCTGACCATCGCCACCCGGATGAGTGCCCAGATTCGCGGCATCAATCAGGCGGCCCGCAATGCCAATGACGCCATCTCCATGTCTCAGGTGGCGGAAGGGGCTCTGGACGAAACCAACAATGCCCTGCAGCGCATCCGTGAACTGGCGGTGCAGGCGGCCAACGATACGCTGGTGGATGTGGATCGGGATGCGATCCAGAAAGAGATCAATCAGTTGATGTCGGAAATCGATCGCATCGCCGAGCACACCGAGTTCAACAATCAGGTGCTGTTGAGCGGTGGCTGGGAGACCGCCAAGGTGTTCCAGGTGGGAGCCGACGCGGGCCAGACCATCACCATGACGGTCGATCGTACCACCACGGCGTCGCTGCTCTCTGCCGCCGCTGCGGGTTCGCCCGGTGCGGTCAACGTCAGCACCCAGGCCAGTGCCAACGCCACCATCGAGCGGTTGGACCGGGCTTTGGATTCGGTCTCCGACATTCGCGCCAATCTGGGTGCTTTCCAGAATCGGTTCGAGGCGGTGATCGCCAATCTGTCGAACGTCTCCGAGAACACCTCGGCCTCCCGTTCCCGGATCATGGATGCGGATATCGCGGCGGAAAGTGCCAATCTGACCCGCAACTCGATTCTGCAACAGGCGGGTACGGCGATCCTGGCCCAGGCCAATCAGCAACCGCAGATCGCGCTGCAACTGCTGCGCTAACGCATTGATTTTCGGGGGGACGGCGGCGGATTGTGGCACGCCGTCCTCCCCGAAAAAAAAGCTCAAGATTGCGCCGCGCCGGTTCGATAAGTTCTTAACAGCACGGGGGATCGTGGTGGAAATCGGGTGGCAAGGATGTCCGCCTGAAGAAAAAAAGAGTCGAAGCCAAAAAAAGTGCTCAACTCTTCCGAAGATCCCGCCGATAAGTAAATCAAGCAGCGTGATTCAAGGCTGCACGATCGGTCCAGGATGGTTCCGATCTCGAATCCGAATTCCGAATGACGCCAGTCGCGGAAGGATTCAAAGGGTTGGGTTGACCCTTCAAAACGAACAGCCCACCTCCAGTCAAGGATGATTACGAAACGAAACGCCCTGTCGGCTTTCGGATTCGGGAGGCTCCATCACATGTCAAATCGCTCGGTTGTTCTCCATTGTTTTTCGGGTCTCGCTCGACCCAAACTCCTTGTCTTGCCTTTTTTCATATCATCTTCCGATCCGTCGCCGTGTGCGGTTCTGGATTGATGCCCACTTATTGATTGGTTTCGTGGGTTGCTGCTGGCATCCTTGAGTTTTCGAGGATCGCGCAACCCGGCGGGCCCGGACCGGCTCGCCCGTCAATGAACGGTTCCGTATTGACCAGGGATGGATAATTATTAATAGTCTCAAATAAGACTATTGTCCATGGAGGAGTATTACAAATGTCTTTTTCTATCGCCACCAATGTCACCTCCCTGACCGCTCAGCGCAACCTGATGCGTTCCACCTCGGCCCTGGGCACCACCTTTCAGCGTCTCTCCT
>JADGBU010000270.1 GCA_015231295.1 Magnetococcales bacterium
TTGACCACCATCTCCGGCGAACGCAACATGGTGCGCACCTGCTGGATCACCACCGACTCGATCTGTTGGTGTAAGATTCTTTCTGTAAATTGTCCGAAGGAATATCTGGAAGGGGTTGAGGGTTTAACCTCTCTGAGGGGTATGTTTTGACCTTTGGAGGAGGAACGAGAGATGGCGAGCCAGGAAGAGGGGGGGGAATGGGGAAGCGATACGATTGTTGGGAGAACGAGGTTTGGAGGGGATCGGAGAAGCGATCCGATGTGTGAGTGATGAACCGAATACTGCGGAAATCAAGAATATTTTGAATAATCAACGGTCTGCCAAGCCGGGATCAGGAAGTCTGAACTTGCCGTTTCCAGGAAATCGGGGGCAAGACAGAGGCGTGGTCCGTGTCGGGGCGTTGGGTTCGCAGGTGTTGGATGCCTGATTATCCCAATGTGGACATACCCACCGGTTTCGGAGAAGCAGCACAATCATGGGAAGCGGAAATTGAGGGTGCCCGACACGCTTTTGTGTTCATTGCCCTCCCGGTTGAACACCCCGATGGCACCAGAAATCGTTTTTCCTCCGCCCAGCACCACGTCATCCCCATGTCCGGTATCCAGGAGCCGGGACATCTCCAGATGCCAGTATCCGTCCTTCCAGATTCCCCGGGCCTGGACATCGACGAGACTGCCGGAGCCGGGGCCGGTCTGGAGGATGCCCGGCTCCTCCGTCGCGCCCTTTGCCGCCGGGGCCGGAGCGTTCTTGTAGAATTTTTCACCGTCATCGTTGCGTTTGATCAGATAGGTGGTCCCCTGCGGACCGAGAAATTCCGCCGCCTCTTCGAGGGGCTCCGGACTGATGATGTGGATCAGGTCTTCCGCCAGACCGGCCGGATTGCTCCGGCCCGCCGACCACCGCCACAGATCCACCTGATAGCTTTTTTGGCTCAACATGCAGGAGTCGTAGTCCCCGCTCATGTGAAAGCGGATCACGAACTGGTCATCCCGGGTTTCCATCCGTTGATACTTGCCATCCCGCCACCGCCAGGGCCGGAATTTTTCGTCTGCGGTATCATCCGGCCAGCGGGCGGAGAGATGAAACCGGTTGCCATGCACTCCGACCCGCAGTTCGATTTCGGTCTTTCCGGACCGGTTTCGGTCATCCCGTTCCAGGGCGGGGGTGATCGGGATACGGTGCAACGCCACCCCTTCCCAATCCTCCAAAACGCCGTCCACCATTGGGGCGTTCTGGAGTACGGCAACCGGAATCTCCAGCGTCGGGAGCATGGAGGCCACGTTCATGGGGGCGGCTGGTTCGGATGCGGCCAGGTTGGGCACGATCATCACCAGCGGAAACCAAAGCAGAGTCGAGTGGCGCATGGTCCAGATACCGTGTGCAACGATAAGTGTGGTGGGGTGCGGCAGGATCAAGCCGCACTCCGGGAACGTCGTAAAATCACCGCTATTCGATGACCACGGTCCCTTCCATTCCCTGCTGCCGATGGTCCGACTCGGTGCAATAGAGGGGATATTTTCCTTTCGTCACCGGTACGAAATAGAGGTCCAGTTGACCGCCGTTCGGCATCATTTCGATGGCCAGAAAATAGGGGGCCTTGATCTCTCCGTCCTTGTCGGATTGCACCTTGCGGGTGGCAATCGCCTTGAAGAACTCCGGCGCGGTGAAATAATGTTTTTTCTCCCCGCTGTTGCGCATGATCAGTTTGTAGGGCTGACCGGCCTTGAAGACCAAGGACTCCGGATTGTAACTGTGTTCTTTCAGTTCCACAGTCACGGTTTCCATGCCTTTCCAGTTGGCCGCGTCCACGATCTCCTTGCGTTTTTCGATCGGATCCATGGCTTCGGGTGCCTGGGCCAGGGCCACGCCGCATCCGAAGATCATGCCCGCCCACAGCAGTCCCAGAGATTTCGGTAAGGGTTTCATCGGTTGCTCCTTGTGAGGATGTTGACAGCAGGGATCAAGCATCTCCCCGTTTTTTGGTGCTGAATGCATGGATCTCCATGCCCGGTCCCTCCGGATGATGGATGCTCCGGAGGTATTTTTCGTCAGTTTACGCCGTGCGCAGGATCAATTCAACATCAGGGATGCCGGATGCCCGCGAACCACCCCGGGACACTCCCGCAGGGAGGAGAGAGGTAGTTTGTCGTGCGGGGTCGGATCCTGTTTGAAGAACGGCGTGATGTCGTCCGCCGGAACCGGGGGGGAGAACAGAAATCCCTGCACCTTGTCGCAACCGAGTCCCTTGAGAAAACGCATCTGTTCTTCGTTGGCCACCCCTTCGGCCACCACGGTCAGGTGGAGATTCTTGGCCAGCGAGAGGATGGTCCGGGTGACGGCGGCACTGTCCGGGTTGTGGGAGACATCCCGGATGAAGGAGCGGTCGATCTTGAGGGAGTGGACCGGATAGCTGGTCAGATAGCTCAACGACGAGTAGCCGGTGCCGAAATCGTCGATGGCGATATGCATTTTTTTGGCGCGCCAATGGTTCAGCACCGAAAGCACCCGTTTCTGATCGCTCAGGAACAGACCTTCGGTGATTTCGAGCTCCAGCCACTGGGGATCGAGTCCGGTATCGATCAACGCCTGTTCCACCATGGCTTCCAGGTTGTCGGTCATGAACTGGCGCGGGGAGATGTTGACCGCCATCTTTACCGGGGCGAATCCGGCTTCCTGCCAGCGCATATTCTGCTGACAGGCCTCCCGCAAGATCCACTCTCCCAGGGGTACGATCAGACCGCTCTCTTCGGCCAGGGTCACGAATTGATCCGGGGAGACCAGTCCGAACTGGGGACTGCGCCAGCGGACCAGGGCTTCCACGCCCACGATTCTGCCGGTTTTCACGCAAAATTGAGGCTGATAGTGCAAAAAGAATTCCTGACGGTCCAGAGCGGTTTGCAATCCTCTTTCGATGTTCCAGCGTCTCATGGCTATCTCGCCCATCTGGTGGGTGAAGAACTGATAACCGTTGCCGCCGCGTCCTTTCACTTGTCCCATGGCCGTTTCGGCGTGTTTGAGCAGGGTATCGGAGTCCGTATCGTCCATGGGAAACAGCGTGATGCCGATGCTGGTGCTCATGCGCAAGGAGTGATCCCCGATCTGGATGTTCTCGTTGACGGCCCGCAGCACCTTGTCCGCAACGTGACTGAGATGTTGCACTTCGAGAATGTTGGTGGCCAGAATGGCGAATTCGTCGCCACCGGTGCGGGCCACGGTATCCCCTTCCCGCAGGGCGTGTTTGAGTCGGGCACCAATCGCCTTGAGCACCATGTCTCCCATGGCGCGGTTTCCCACCCCGTTGACCTGACGGAACCGGTCCAGCCCGAGCCACAGAACTCCCAGCAGTTGATTGGTCCGCCTGGCCTGGGCCATGGCCTGATTGAGACGATCCTTGAACAGAATCCGATTGGGCAGTTCGGTCAGGGGATCGTAGTGGGCCAGAAACTTGAGCTGTTCTTCCGACTCCCGGATATCGGTCAGGTCGGAGAGCACGCCGACAAAGTAGCGGATCACCCCGTCGTCGCTGCGAATGCAGTTGATGGTGCTCCACTGGGGATAGATGTCTCCGTTTTTGCGTCGGTTCCAGATGTTGCCCTGCCATTGTCCATGGTTCAGAAGGGCGTTCCAGAGTTTTTCGTAGAATTCGGGTTCATGACGGCCACTTTTGAGCAGACGCATGTTCTGGCTGACCAGTTCTTCGTCCGAAAAGCCGGTCATGGTGCAGAAGGCGTGATTGGTGGAACAGATCGCCCCGCTGGCATCCGTGACCACCACCCCTTCCTGAATGCTGGCAAACACCCGGGTCGCCAGATCCAGACCGGAAAGGGCCGTTTTCGATTTCTGGAA
>JADGBU010000271.1:0-2024 GCA_015231295.1 Magnetococcales bacterium
ACTCGCTCAAGGGGGCGGGACAGTAAGAACTGGTAAAAGAAAAGCGGGGGTCTGGGGGATTCCTCCCCCAGGGTTTTGACTTTTTTTTCCGCAAAGACAATCCCAAGGGCTTCGCCCTTGGATCCCACCAGGGGCCATTGGCCCCTGGACCCCGCCGCTATTTGACCTGGCGGGCGGCGCGCTGTTTTTTCTCCTGAATCTCTTTGACCTTCTGCACCAACTCCACCAGTTGTTTGGTCAACGTCGTCCCGGCCCGCACCTGATCCGGGGACATCTCTTGACTGATCATGCCCAGATTGCGTTTGGCATCCTTGTCATTCTGCATGGCGGCCAGATTGTACAACGCGAAGGCCAGCGGAATGTTGCGTTTGACCCCCCGTCCTTCTTCATACATCCAGGCGAGATTTTTCTGGGAACGGGCATCTCCCCGCAGGGTGGCCTTCTGATACCATTTGGCCGCCTCGTTGAGATTCGATTTGACCCCTTTGCCCTCTTCATGCATCCAGCCCATGCTGCTCAAGGCACCGGTGTGCCCTTTGGTGGCCGATTTGCGATACCATTCGATGGCCTTGCCGTAATCCTGTTTCACCCCTTCGCCATTTTCGAACATCGCCCCCAAATGATACTGGGCGTCCGGGTGATCCTGGGCCGCAGCCTGCAGAAACCACTGCATGGCCAGATCGTAATCCTTGGGCACTCCCAGTCCGAAGCGGTAATGGGAGCCCAGACCGTTCTGGGCTTCGGCGTTGCCCTGTTTGGCGGCCATTTCGAACATGTGGGTGGCCTCCTGGAAATTCTGATCCGCCCCCTTGCCCGAACGATACATCTCCGCCAGGATCAGTTGCGCCTTCAGATTGCCCTGATCCGCGGCCCGGCGATACCACTTGAACGCTTGCATGCCATCTTGCCGGATGCCCGCGCCCCGCTCGAACAGGACGGCCAGTTGCAACTGGGCCTCGGCGTGATCGAGATTGGCCGCCTTGAAGATCCAGCGGGCCGCCTCCTTGAGATCCTTCTCCATTCCCTGACCTTTGGTCAGCAGTTGCGCGAACTGGAACTGGGCGTCGGCGATCTCCTTTTGGGCGGCATTCTGGAGCCATTGGGCGGCCTTGGCCGGATCGGCCTGGGTGCCGCGTCCGTTCAGAAAGAACAGGCCGGCTTTGTACTGGGCCTCCGGAATGCCCTTGTCTGCGGCGGCCAGATACCAGGAGAGGGCGTGCTGATCGCTTTTCGACAGACCGGCACCGGTTTCGTGGGCCACGCCCAGCTTGAACTGGGATTGGGCTTCGCCCTGTTTGGCGGCCTTTTCATGCCACTCCAGGGCCTTGGCGGGATCGGCCTTGACCCCGCGTCCATTTTCCAGGGCCTCGGCGAGACGGGCCTGGGCTTTGGGATGTCCCTGTCCGGCGGCCTGTTCGTAGAATCCGACCGCTTTTTCTTCATTTTTGGGCACGCCGTTGCCCGTCGCATAGGCGAGTGCCAACTCGAACTGGGAGGGGGCGTCGCCCTTCTGGGCCGCCTGCCGATACCAGTTCAGGGCCACGGTCAGATCCTTGGGTAAGCCCTCGCCCCGAATGTGACGCTCGGCCATTTCTCGCATGGCGGGCACATCGCCCTGTTCGGCCTTGGCCTTGAGGGTGTTGATGGCCCGAAGTTGCAGCTCCGCCTGGGTGAGGACCGTCGGTCCCGTCGCTTTGCTGATCAGGCTCCAGGTTCCGTACCCCACACCGCCGATGGTCAGCAGCAGCACGCCGAAGAGCGCCGCCCGCAGCCTGGGATCCTTGGGAAGTTTGCTCATCAGGCGTTCCATGCCGTGCAACTCTTCGTCGGGCAGGGCGACCTGAACCGATTTCAACCACTCTTGAATGGTCTTGGGACGATCGGTTTCCACCACCGCCAAAGCCACGTCGATGGCCTTGAGCAGCGATTCCGAATAGCGACCCACCCCGACCTCCACCGCCGGCACCAGCGGATCGGGCTGATTGCGCATGATGGCGTTGCTGCGTTGCGGCGCTCCCACCGGC
>JADGBU010000271.1:2034-3803 GCA_015231295.1 Magnetococcales bacterium
ACCGCTGATGATCCGGTACATCACCGCGCCCATGGCGTAGATGTCGGTCCAGGGGCCTTGACGGCTGGCATCCTCGAAATATTGCTCCATGGGCGCGTAGCTCGGGGTGAGCATGGCGGTCATGTTGTCTCCGGCGTCGGTCTTGCGGGCCGAGCCGAAGTCGAGCAGAACCGGCGTGCCATCCTTCTTGCGGATGAAAATGTTGTCCGGCTTGATATCCCGGTGGATGATGTTTTCGGCGTGCAGGGCCTGCAGGCCTTGCAGCAGTGGCATCACCACCTTGAGCAGTTCCGGTTCGTCGAGGGTTTTTTTCTCCTTGAGCACCGAGCCCAGGGATTCCCCCTCTTCGAACTCCATGGCCATGTAGGCGGAGTTGGCCTCTTCGAAGAAGGTGGCCACCCGCACCAGGGCCGGATGCTTGAAGCGCGCCAGGGTGCGGGCCTCGTTGAGAAACCGCTCTCTGCCCTTGATGAACGGCTCTTCCTGCTCCGGTCCTTTGGGATGGATGCCCCCATCGGTGCCGCGATGGGCCAGTTGGGTGGGCAGATACTCCTTGATCGCCACATGGTTGTTGAGGCGGGTATCCCGGGCCTTGTAGGTCAGGCCGAAGCCTCCTTGACCGAGCACCTTTTCGATTTTGTACCACATGAGCATGTGGCCGATGGGCAACGCATCGACGTTGATCGGTTCCTGGGCGCGGGTCGATTCGGTCTGCCCGTCCCCCTCGGCCTCCAGGGCGGTTTGGTCGGAGGTGTTTTTTGGCGCGTCGAATCCGTAATTGATCGGCGCGCGGGTGGCGGTCGCCCGGGTGGTCGAGGTGGGAATGCCGGTTGGCCGGGTGACGTTGGAGGTGGCCACCACGGTGGCCTCGTCATCGGTTTCCGGCTGGAAGCTCCGGGCGGAGGGCGGAGCCACCACGGTGGCCTCGTCATCGGTTTCCGGCTGGAAGCTTCGGGCGGAGGGCGGAGCCACCACGGTGGCCTCGTCATCGGTTTCCGGCTGGAAGCTTCGGGCGGAGGGCGGAGCCACCACGGTGGCCTCGTCATCGGTTTCCGGCTGGAAGCTTCGGGCGGAGGGCGGAGCCACCACGGTGGCCTCGTCGTCCGGCGAGAATGGGAAGAGGGCCGGCGGAGTCAGACTTTGAACGTCGTCGGGGTGAAAGGCGAAAGAGGCGAACGCATCCCCGGATTCATCCGCTTTGTGTAGATCCGGAGGGCTTTTCGGCGTGGTGAGCGCGTCGTTCGGCTCGAAGGAGAATCCGGAGGCGGGTTCACGGGGCGTGTCGGCGTCGTTCGGCTCGAAGGAGAAGCCGGAGGCGGGTTCACCGGGCGTGTCGTCTTCGTGAAAGGAGAAGGTGTCGGGAATGCTCCGGTGAACCATCGGCTCGGGCGGGTGAGACGGGCTTTCCTCTGGCGCCGCCGAGGCGGGAGGCACTTCGTCCAGGGGTTCGAAATCGAGGGAGAAGCCGCTGAAAGTTCCCGGTCTCGAAAGCAGTTGGGCATCCGACTCCTCTTCCCGGGGGGAGAGGGAGAGACGGCTTGCAAAGGAGTCGTGATCCTGTTTTTCGGGTGGGATGGCCTCTGCCTGCGGGCTTTCCGCCGGATCGCGTTTGGGCGGTGGTTCATCCTCTTCGCGGGGAGCCAGGGAAAGTCCGGAAAAGATGTCGCTCACAGTGATGCTCCTGTAAATCCGCTGTCTTGGAGGTGCGAAGGCAGGCCTGGGTCGGCGGGTTCGATGCGTTCATGCGTGTGATTCTTATCAATAATTAT
>JADGBU010000272.1:0-3230 GCA_015231295.1 Magnetococcales bacterium
AAACATCTCCCGGCACATGGAGGAAAAAGGACTCTCCCCCTGGCAGGCCACCCTCATCGGCGGACGCCAGATTGCCTTCACCATTCTTTCCATGACCCTCTCTCTGGCGGCGGTTTTCATTCCGGTGCTGTTCATGGAAGGGATTCTGGGCCGCCTGCTTCACGAATTCGCGGTGGCCATCATGGCGGCGGTGATTCTGTCCGGGGTGGTTTCGCTCTCTCTCACGCCCATGCTCTGTTCCCGTCTGCTCAGGCCGCACACCCCCCATCGGGCCAACTGGCTGATCCGGGGCAGCGAAGCGATCTTTCTTGCCATGCGTCGCGGCTACGCCCGCTCTCTGGACTGGACCCTGGCCCATCGCCGTCTGGTGCTGGTGCTTTTCGTCCTCATGGCCGGATGGTCGGTTCAGGTGGGACGGGAGATGCCGACCGGTTTCATGCCCAGCGAGGATACCGGTCAACTGCTCTGCTTCACCGAAACCGAACAGGATATCGGTTTCGACGCCATGTCCGAACGTCAGAAACAGGTGGCCGACATCATCAGTTCCGATCCGGGCGTGAGTGCCACCATGTCGTTTCTGGGGGGAGGATCGGGTCAATCCGCGCTCAACAATGGCCGGGTCTTCGTGCGGCTGAAACCCATGGGAGAACGACCCCATGCCGACGAAATCGTCAAACGTCTCCGTCCCCAGTTGGCCAAGATTCCCGGCATCAAGGCCTTCATGCAAAATCTTCCGGCGATTCGCATCGGCACCCGACTCACCAAGAGTCAATATCAATTCACCCTTCAGGGCACCGATACCGCCGAACTGTTCCACTGGGCCGAACAGGTGGAGAAGAATCTTCAACAACTCCCCGGCTTTCTGAACGTCACCTCCGACATGCAACTGGCGAAACCTCAAGCCCTGATCGAAATCGATCGGGACAAGGCCGCCACGCTGGGCATCACCCCGGAACGGCTGGAGAAAACCCTTTATGCCGCCTTCGGTCCCAAACAGATTTCCACCATCTACGCCCCAAGCAATCAATACGCCCTGCTGCTGGAGTTGGATGACACCTTCAAGACCGATCCCTCCATGCTGTCGCTGTTGCATGTGCGGGGAGCCAACAACACCTTGATCCCCCTGGATGCGGTGGCTCATATTTCCCGTTCGGTGGGACCGGCCAGCATCTCCCATCAAGGCCAGTTGCCCGCCGTCACCCTGTCGTTCGACCTGGCCCAGGGCGTCTCTCTCGGCCAGGCCATCGAGGCCATCGACAAGACCCGTCATCAGATGGGAATGCCGGAAACCATTTCGGCCAGTTTTCAGGGGTCGGCTCAGGTCTTTCAATCCTCGCTGGCGGGTATGGGATGGCTGTTGGGATTGGCGGTTCTGGTGATCTATCTGGTTTTGGGTATGCTTTACGAAAGCTACATCCATCCGCTGACCATTCTTTCGGGTCTGCCGGCTGCCGGACTGGGTGCCCTGCTCACCCTGAAGCTGTTCGGCATGGAGTTGAATCTCTACGGTTTCGTCGGACTGATCATGCTGATCGGGATCGTCAAGAAGAACGCCATCATGATGATCGACTTTGCCATCGAAGCCCGTCGGGATCATCACGCTTCTCCCCTGGAGGCGATCCGCGAGGCGGGTCTGGTCCGTTTCCGACCCATCATGATGACCACCATGGCCGCCCTGGTGGGCACCCTGCCCATTGCCCTGGGGATGGGAGCCGGTGGAGAGGCGCGTCAACCTTTGGGACTGGCAGTGGTCGGAGGCTTGATCCTCTCCCAATGGCTCACCCTGTACATCACCCCGGTGATCTATCTCTATCTGGAAAAAATCCGCCAGCACATCGATCCCAAAGAGCACCCGGAAGAGGAACCCGTCCCGACAGAGCGCGTTTCCGAGTGATCCATCGCCGGAGGCCATTTCCGCGTTTTTTTTCCCTCGATGCGAGGTTCGGCGTTCCTGGAAATTCCTTCCTGACCTGACGTACACTGGCGAAACCGGAAGCGGGGTCCAGGGGTGAGGCACTTGGGAGGATCCTTGAACGTCAAAACCCTGGGGGAAGAATCCCCCAGACCCTCTCTTTTTTTTCAATAGATGACATCCCTTCAACAGGAGTCGAGTATGAGAAAACAGACCATCGCCGATCAGAATGTCGCCGGAAAACGGGTCTTCATTCGTGTGGATTTCAATGTGCCGCTCTCCGCCGATGGCACCATCGGTTCCGATGCCCGTATTCGCAAATCCCTGCCCACCATTCGGAAAGTCATGGATGCGGGAGGTCGGGTGATTCTCGCCTCCCACCTGGGACGCCCCAAGAACGGTATCGGTCCCTCGCTCAAACCGGTGGCCGACCGACTCTCGGAACTCCTCGGCCAACCGGTGCCCCTGGCCCCGGACTGCATCGGGCCGGAGGTCGAGGCCATGGTCGAGGCTCTGCCTCCCGGCGGGGTGCTGCTGCTGGAAAATGTCCGCCTCCACCCCGGCGAAGAGAAAAATGATCCCGCCATGGCGGATGCCTTCGCCCGCCTGGCCGATCTGGTGGTCAACGATGCGTTCGGCACCGCCCATCGCGCCCACGCTTCCAACGTCGGCGTGGCCCAGCGGGTCGCTCCCGCCGTGGCGGGACTGCTGATGGCCGATGAACTGGAGTTCTTCCATCGGGCCATGGTCGCCCCCCAACGCCCGGTGGTCGCCCTGCTCGGCGGCTCCAAGGTTTCGACCAAGATTCAACTGATCGAATCCCTCTTGACCAAAATGGATACCATCCTGATCGGTGGAGCCATGGCGTTCACCTTCATCACCGCCCGAGGCGGTCAGGTGGGCGGCTCGCTGGTGGAACCCGACATGCTCTCCGTGGCGCAACAGGCCGAAGAAAAAGCCAAACAGGCTGGCGTCGCCCTGGTGCTGCCAGTGGATGCGGTCATCTCGCAACAGCGTGACGGCTCCGGAGAAACCCGTGTGGTCCCGGCGGATCAAATTCCCGAAGGCTGGATGGGACTCGATGTGGGTCCGGAAACCGTCCAGCTCTTTGCCGAACATCTCGCGCAGGCCGCCACCGTGGTCTGGAATGGTCCGGTGGGCGTTTTCGAACTGCCCGCCTTCGCCTCCGGAACCCTGGCTCTGGCCAATCGGATCGCCGACGGCTCGGCCCTCTCGGTGACAGGCGGCGGCGATACCGAATCCGCCATCGCCAAGGCGGGAGCCGCCGATCGCATCTCGCACATCTCCACCGGGGGCG
>JADGBU010000272.1:3413-3759 GCA_015231295.1 Magnetococcales bacterium
CGGATCGCACCCTGGAGCTGGTTCAGGCGTTCGGCTGTCGGCTGTATCATCTGCCCTGGGATCACGACTTCTCCGCCCCCAAGAATCTGGCCCTGGATCACGCCCGCTTCCGCTGGGTGCTCAACGTCGATTGCGATGAGGTGCTGCTCGACGAGGAAGGCTCCCTGCGAAACCGGTTGCTGGATCATTGCGGTCGCTCCCCGGCTCCGGCCTGGATCATCCGCATCGACAATCTGATGCCCGATGGCAATACTCATCCCAGTCAGGCCCTGCGGCTGTTTCTGAACGATCCCCGGATCCGTTTCGCCAATCCGGTTCACGAGGGGATCGCCGAATCGGTCTATCT
>JADGBU010000273.1 GCA_015231295.1 Magnetococcales bacterium
GCAACTGGCTACGAACCAGTAGGCCGGAGGTTCGAATCCTTCCGAGCGCACCATAAAATCAGGAACTTACGCCCACCCCCAAAGGTGGGCGTTTTTTTTGGGGTGACACCATGCGCTTTTCTCCATGGGGATGGCTGCTCGGACTCTTTTGCTGGATCCCGCTCGCTCAGGCGGAACCGCTGCAACCGGATCCCGGATTGCGTGCCCTGCTGCAAGAGGCCCGACTGCCCGGCTGCATCGTCTTGCTGGAAACACATTCCGAGCAAATCCGCGTCTCGGAGGAGTCCTGCAGCCAGAAGCGAATGCTGCCCGCCTCGACCTTCAAGGTGGCCAACGCCCTGATCGCCCTGGAAGCCAACGTGGTGCAGGAAAAAGAACGCTTCCCGTGGGATGGCACGCCTCAGCCCTTCCCGACCTGGGAGCGCGAATTGTCCCTCCAGGAGGCGATGGCGGTCTCCTCGGTGCCGGTATTTCAGCAGATCGCCCGCCGCGTCGGTCTTTCCCGCATGGCCGAAGGGGTCCGACGACTCGGCTACGGCAACGAAACGATCGGCACGGTCGTCGATCGCTTCTGGCTCGACGGTCCCCTGACCATCTCTCCGCTGGAAGAGGCCCGTTTCATGGCCCGGGTGGCCACCGGTCAACTGCCGTTCTCGAAACCGGCCATGGACTCCCTGCGACGCCTGATCCCCCAGGAAACCATCGGAACAACACGCCTGTTCGGAAAAACCGGATGGGCCATGGCCGCCCGACCGATGATCGGATGGTATGTCGGATGGGTGGAAAATCCAGATCAAATCATGGCGTTTGCGGTCAGCATCGACATGAAAGACCAGGAGTCGGCTCCCTGGCGCAAATCCCTGGCCCTGGCCGCCCTGCGTCACGCCGGCGCGTTGCGAGACGACACCCCCTGATGCCCATCCACAAGACAGAAACCTGAAAAATCCCATCGACGAGATGGCATTCCACCCGGAATGAGAGTACATTATCCCCAACGGACGACACCATGCGTCCTCGATCCGACAAAGAAGACTGGACACGCCCTGACCCCGTACCCGCCGCTGTCGGCACGGTGCGAATCGATGCGGTCGGCCTGACGAGCCTGTCACCCACCGCAGCAGCCCCAGAGAGATGCAACCCTGTCACACCACCCCACCGGGAGCCCCTCATGCCACGATTCAGACAACAAGGCCTGCCGTTTCATGTCGGTCTGTTGAGTGTCTTCGTCATCGTACTCGGCACGCTGTCCGGCTCGATCACCTGGTACAACTACAGCGAAAACGCCGCCACAGCCACCACCGCCGCCCGCGAACTGCTCCAGGAGATGAATCAAAAAATCGTCGAACGCTTTCAGGGCACCTACGATCCGATGATCGCCCTGACGGAAATCCTGGCCGATATCCCCTCGATGCAAACCCTGCCCACCTTCGAGCACTCGCACCCCGCCCTGAAGCCCATGCTGCGCGTGCTGCATTATCACGAGCAGATCTTTTCGATCCATCTGGTCTACGATAATGGCGATTTCCTGGAGTTGGCCAATCTGCACGCCTATCCGGATTTTCTGCGCACGCTCCAGGCTCCGCCGGAAACCACCTTCGGCATTCTGACCATTCTCCAGGCCAGAGAGGGCAATCCATCCCGTCAGCAGTGGAAATTTCTGAACGATCGCAATCAACTCATCGGAGAACAACCGCCGGAAGAGACTTCCTTCAACCCCCGCACCCGTCCATGGTTCGTACAGGAGCCCCAACAGACCGGTCCGAGCATCTCCCGATTGTACATCTACAACTCCATCAAGAAACCGGGCATCACCGTTTCCCAACGCTTTCAGGGCGATGCGACACCGGGCATGATCGGAGTCAATCTGACCATGAGCCATATTTCCCAATTCCTGCGCGAACAGAATTTCAGCCCATCGAGTCAACTGATTCTGTTCGACAACGATGGCGACCTGATCGCCCATCCCGATGAAAATAAATCGGTCCGCGCCGAACGCAACCCCAAAACCGGAATCGATCGACCGGTGCTCGCCACGGTCGCGGATCTGAAAGATCCGGTCCTCGACACCCTGCTGAATCGTCATCAACAGGGGCAATGGCAAAACGGCACGATCTTTCAGGTGCGCGGCGAGGACTATATCGGCCAGATCACGCCAGTCGCCGCCAAATACGCCAAAGGGACGCTGATCGCGATTGCCGTGCCGTTGGATGAATTTCTCGGCCCGATCGCCCAGACCGGCATGCGAAGCCTGCTCTTCGCACTGGGAGCCCTGATCATGATCATTCCCATCGTGGTCTTCATTTCGGTGGGGATCACCCGCGCCCTGCGCCAGTTGGCCGCCGAAGCGGGTTTCATCCGACAATTTCAGCTTTCCGGACCGGTTCACATCCGCTCGTCGATCCGGGAGGTGCGACAGTTGACGGAATCCATCGCCACCATGAAAAATGCCTTGAACACCTTCGGTCAATCTGTGCCCAAGGCCCTGGTGCGACAACTGATCGAAACCGGCAAAGCCATGGGACTGGAAGGAGAACGCCGCGAATTGACCTTGATGTTCACCGATGTGGCCGATTTCACCACGCTGGCCGAAGAAATTCCACCGGAACAGTTGACACTCAAAGTTTCGGAATATTTCCGACAGATGGGAGGAGTGATCCACGCCCACGGGGGCACCATCGACAAATATATCGGAGATGCGATCATGGTCTTCTGGAACGCCCCACTGCGCATGGAGGATCATGCCCGACAAAGCTGTCTGGCGGCGTTGTATTGTCTGAAGGCCAATCATCAGCTCAACCAACGCTGGCAGGAACAGGGTCAACAACCGCTGATCACCCGGTTTGGTCTGCATACCGGAGATGCCATCATCGGCAACATCGGCTCCGAAGACCGCATGGATTATACCGCCATGGGAGATACCGTGAACATGGCCTCCCGGATCGAGGGTCTGAACAAGAATTATGGCACCCGCATCCTGATCAGCGATGCCGTGGTAAAACGCGCCGGAGATGACTTTGTGGTGCGCCCGGTGGATATCGTGGTGCCCAAGGGGGCATCACAACCTCTGACCCTCTATGAACTCATGGGCGTGAAGGATGGACCCGAGGCTCTGCGCGTCCCGCCCGAACAGTTGCAGGAGTTGTCCCTGTGGTTGCCGATCCATGGTCACTATCAGGAACGCCGCTGGCACAAGGCTCTGGAGGCCTGTGACACACTGCTGGCCCAAATCCCCGGACACTACCTGGCCACCCTGTATCAGCAACGCTGCACCACCTTCCTGCACACCCCGCCGCCGGAGGATTGGAACGGTGCCCAGATTTTCAAGATCAAATGAGCCAGCGGAGGACTCTGGCAACCGGTTCTCGCTTACAGGTGGGGATCAGGGATCATTTTCGTTATTCGGCTTGGAGTGACGACCCGTCACGAACACGCTGACCAGACCGATAACCGTTCCTCCCCCCACAATTCCGCCAACGGTATCGTGTCCTGTCAGGGTCATGATCAAGGAAGTGCTCATGGCAATGACGCCGATTGATAAGGCCATCCATTGCCCCCGACGTTGAAATGCCCACGCTTCCTTTTCCATCAAGGCGCGGTGCGCACCTTCCTCCTCAAATCGCCTGACAATGCGTTCTGGAAAATCCGGGACAATCAGCCCGTATTCGGAAAGCATCCCTGGAGGAGGAATCGGGCCTATCAGCCCGTTGATAAAACCGTTTCAATCTGATGCCGGTTGATGAATTGAAATGAC
>JADGBU010000274.1:0-523 GCA_015231295.1 Magnetococcales bacterium
ATCCCATCATAATTCATTCGGCATTCATCGGCAATGGCTTTGACAGGATCCTTGACGAGTCGGACTGAAATGCGTGATAATATTGACGTGTATTTTAAAATGAAATGAAAATTCACAAACACTCACACGAGGGAGGGGGGTCGGTGACGGCCCTGAATGGACGCATGACCACACCGGAAAATCTGTTGGCCCTGAAAGATGAAAAAAAACAGCTTAAAATCAAGCTGAAACAGGCCATCAAGTCGCTCAGGCAAGAGAAGAAAACGCTCAAGACCCAGGGAAAGGTGGCCAGGATCGAAGCCAAGCTGGCCAAGCAGAAACAAAAATTGACCAAAGGTCAGGAACCGGACCCGTCCGAAGAGGCGTCGGAATCCTGAACGATCCCGTTGTCACGAACCACGACCCGAGAGGACCATGGACAATCTCAAGATCGTTCTCGCCTGCAAGAAGGCTTTCGAGGCCGATGGCAAACAGGCTCTGGGGGTACGTCTTCCGGAGTCGTTGGCCAAGGCGTTGCGCTGGG
>JADGBU010000274.1:578-1433 GCA_015231295.1 Magnetococcales bacterium
GCTCTCTCTGGATGCTCCGGAGGTGAGTTTCGAGGCGTGAGATCCGGAGCGCAGCTCAGGATCGCGGCAGGTAGCGGTCGATGGCCACCAGCAGACGCGGCTTGGTGATCGGCTTGGTGAGATGTTCCGAGCAGCCGGCCTCCAGGGTTTGCCGTTCGTTTTCGGCGAACGCGTGAGCGGTCAGGGCGATCACCGGTACGGGGGGATGACCATGAGTCGCCTCCCAGGACCGGATCGCCCGTGTCGCGCTGTAGCCATCCATCACCGGCATCTGCACATCCATCAGGATCAGATCGAAGCGTGCCCCCGATTGCGTCACCCGTTCCACCGCCTCTTCTCCGTTGTGGGCCACGGAGAGACGATGCGGCGTTTTCTTCAGGAAGGCCTTGACCAGCAGAATATTGTCTTCGGAGTCGTCCACCACCAGAATGTCGAGTCCGGCGGTCGGCGCGGATTCGGCGGTTGTGGTTTGTCGGGGCTCGACCGGGGGAGTCAGGAGGGTGCGGATTGTTTCCCACAGGGCTTCGCGTTTCACCGGACGGCTCAAAGAAGCGAGACGAGGCGTACCGGACCAGGCTCCGGCGGCACTCCCGGAGCCGATCAGAATCATCGGCAGTTCGGGTTGTGCCAACTCCAGACGCAACCGTTCCGCGCAAGCGGGTAGATCGTCGGCGTCGTTGTCGGCGGCACAGATCACCAGACGGCATGGACGACCCGATTGACGGGAGGCACGCCACAGACTCGCCACTTTGGTACGATCCGGCACCGGTTCCACTTCGGCTCCCAGTTCGGCCACCATTCGGGTGAGGGAGAGACGGCTTTCCGCCTCTTCGTCCACCACCAGAATCCGGATCC
>JADGBU010000274.1:1586-3751 GCA_015231295.1 Magnetococcales bacterium
GCCGCGAGATGGCCAGGCCCAGACCGGTGCCTCCGAACTGGCGTGGGGTGGAGGCGTCCGCCTGGGTGAAGGCCTCGAACACCGCCTGCTGTTTCTCTTTGGGAATGCCGATCCCGGTATCGCTGACCGCAAAATGCAATCCCCCCGCGCCAAGCTGCGACGCGGGCGTCACCCGGATGGCGATCTGCCCTTCCAGCGTGAACTTGACCGCATTGCCGATCAGGTTGATCAGCACCTGTCGCAGTCGTTTGGCATCTCCTTTGAGCGAGTCCGGCAGTTCGGGCGCGATTTCCAGGGTCAGGTTCAGCCCTTTTTCCCGGGCCCGCATTCCCATGATGTCGAGAATCCGTTGCAGCACCTCCCGCAGGGAAAAGGGAGCCAGTTCCAGCTCCATGCGACCGGCTTCCACCTTGGAGAGGTCGAGAATATCGTTGATCAATTCCAGCAGGCTGTCTCCCGCCCGGCGGAAAATACCCACATAGCGTCGTTGTTCCGGGGTCAATTCGGTCTCTTCCAGCACTTCGGCCATGCCGACGATCACATTCATCGGGGTACGGATTTCGTGGCTCATGGTGGCCAGGAATTCGCTTTTGGCCCGATTGGCCTCTTCGGCTTCGAGTTTGGCCTCCAGCAAGGTCACTTCGGCTTTTTTGCGTTCGGTGATATCCATGGCCATGCTGATGATCAAGCCCACCGGATCATCCATCGCCCCCATGGGACGGGAGCGCACGATCCAGACCCGTTTGGGTCCGGTGGTTGGCACGATGGTCAACTCTCCTTCCTTGAACGGCGCGTCCGGGGGAAAGGTGGCATCCAGCAGTCGCATGGCGAGCGGACGCTCTTCCGGAGGCATGGCCCGTTCCACCCAGCGGTTCAGGGTGGTCATTTCGCCCAGGGCGTGCCCTGACCAGTCGCTCCAGCGACGGTTGACCAGGATCACCGTGCCATCGGCGGCGTGAATCATGATCGGAATCGGCGCGTGGAGCACGGTGCGTCGCAGTCGTTCTTCGCTTTCCCGATGGGCGCGGGTCATGGTGACGGCCTGGGCCAGAGCCCGTTCCCGGCTCGATGTCAGGGACCATCCGGCAAAGCCGAGAGCCAGACTGATCAGGGTTCCGGCGATCAGCACGATCGCCGCGCCCCGTTTCGGGTGATAGTGGGAGAAGAGGGGGCCCGGCGTGAAACGATAGGTCCAGAGTCCGCCATCGTCACCGCTGCGCACCACGAGGTTCCAATCCGGATCGAGGGCGGAGTCGGGGGCGTCGGGATGGGAGTCGAAGATCAAGGCGGTATTGCGCAGCGATGGACCATCGAAGAGTTCCACCCGAATTTGGTTCGGCTCGTGCCGGAACAGATCCTGAAACAGACTCTGTGCATCGTAGACCACCACCACCCATCCGAGCAGGGCGTGTCGCCGTTCCAGGGGATCGGTGAGGGGCATGCCCTGGCGATAGACCGGCGTGAAGCGGATCAGTTCGGTTCGGGGCGTGCCGTCCGGCGCGTGGCGGATGAAGGGGGGCGTGAAGAGACTCAATCCGGAATCGGCGGCCTGTCGGGCGGTTTGGCGGCGTCTTTTTTCCGCGCCGAGATCCTGACCCGGCGCAAAGGGGAGTTGCGCGGGGTCTCGGACATGGTGATAGGTGACGGCCAGATAGTCATCCCGGGGTTCGTCGCTGGCGATTTTGTAGGCGGGATCGGACAGCAGTTGACGCATATCCCGTTCGAAGTTTTCCCGATCGTGTTCTGGCACCGGTTCGATGAACGCCAGTTCCATCCAGCCGGGATGGCGTCCCGGGGGGGTGAGGGCCGAGGCGAAGGTATGCCATTGAGAGGCCGTGACCCCCTTCTCGGAGAGAAACCAGGCGGCCATGACCCGTGACAGATCCGCATGGACCTCCAGGCGATCGCGGGCGGTTTCCCGCAGCGCGTCGGAGAGTTCGTGAAACTGGGTGCGATTCCGTTCGGCGTCGCGGGTGGTTTCGTGGTGCCAGTACCAGAAGGTGCAGGTCAGCCCCAGAGCCAGCAGCAACCAGGGGATCAGGCGGGGATTGGAAACGGATCGGAAGAAATTTGCCATAGGGGATCCGAAAGAAGGCCGACGACCCTCTGTGACGGCAAGGGTCTGCTTGGTGGTTAGGATAGCGTAAAGCGAGGGTTTCGCCACC
>JADGBU010000275.1 GCA_015231295.1 Magnetococcales bacterium
TTGAACCCAAACTGCGGGACGGGCTGCTCGTTCAGACCTTCTGACCTCCAACCCCTCCTCCGCCGTCCCCGATTCCGCTTGCCGTTTCGATTCCGTTCCCATTCCGACGCCTCCGCCCCCGACCGGACTCTGTAGCCGACCCCGGGGGCGGCGGGAAATCTCCCGGGAAAACACGACGCGAACCCTCCCCGAACCAAAAAATGGCCACCCTGTCCACAATCACCATTTGGCTTATATATTGCTTGCAATAACCCGGTACCCATCACCCCAGCCATCAAACGCCAGTACCGGAAAAACCCGTCATGACGCCTGTTCCACCCCCATTGGCCCCGCCATCGCTCCCGCCCGAGGATTGGGGCGTCGATGGCTTTTATTTCCTGCCCGAACAGGCCCACGCGGCTGCCCGGCAAAATCGTCCAGTCAAGCTGGCCCATCCCACCATCATCGGACAGCAGGTCTGTTATTATCCCGGCCCCCCGGTGCCCTACGCCACCCCCAACATGGTCGCGGTTCCCATGGAAGACGCGATCAATTTCTTCGCCTTCACCCGCTACCGTCGGCCCACCAAACTGGTTCTGCCCGCCGAATGGCCCGAAGAAAAACAACCCGTGGCCCTGGAATGGTTGAGCAAGACTCTTGCAGCCTCCCTGTCGCTTCGCAACACCGTGCAAGAACGGTTGACCCAGACCATCCGACGCGCCACCGTGACCTTCGCCGCCAGACAACCTCTGAGGATCTATCTGGGCAGCAGCCGCTTGACGACGGTGATGCAATACACCTCCAAAGGCATCGCCAAAGCCCTGGAGGAACTGGGTCACGCAGTGACGCTCGATCTGGAACAAAACGGCCTGGAGCAGTTGAATTTTTTTCATCATATCGACAACATCGCCACCATCAATCCCCATCTGACCATCTGGATCAACCACCTCAACAGCTACATGCTCGGTCCGGAAGCGGTCAATTGCTCCTGGTTCCAAGATCCCATGCAGCAGATCGTCTCCGGCCAGCCCCTGCCGTTGCGCAGCCGGGACGTGATCTTCTCCCTCAGCCCGGAAATCGACCATTATCTGCGCGGCTGCGGCGTCGGGCACATCCAACGTCAATTCATGTGCGTGGATCACACCCTGTTCCGCGTCATGCCCGAGGTGCGCCGGGAACCCAAAGCGGTGTTCGTGGGCAGCTCCTACCGGCCCCAGATGTCCCGCATACAAGACCAGCCGGGCTTCGAAGGCTTCATCGCCGCATTGCAAGAGGCCTTCGCGCAAGGACACCCGTTTCATCAAGGGTTCGTGCTGGAGACCGGACGCCGCCATGGACTGTTCCTGAACGACAGCTTCTGGTCCTATGTGGCCAATTACATCGTGCGGGATACCACGGTGCGCTGGCTGTGCGCCAATCCCACCACCAAGGTGGAAATCTATGGTCGATACTGGGATCAGGATCCGCTGGTGGCCCCCCATTACAAAGGGGAACTCCCCCATGGCCCGGCCCTGGCCGAAGTGTACAACTCGGCCTCCATGGCCTTGTGCGTCATCGTCAAGGAACTCAACTCCCAGCGACTGGCGGAAATCGCCGCCTGCGGCGCCGTGCCGCTGATCTACGACACCCGCGACCTGGCGGAACCGCCCCACTGGGATGAAGACGCGCTGTTTTTCCGCACCCAGGAGCAGTTGAACGACTGCCTGCGACAACAACGACCTGTGGGCAATCCGGAACGCATTGCCCTTCCTTTTCACTACACCACGTTGGCCCGCACCTTCCTGCGGGAGGTGGAACGGCTGACCGGAGTTGAAACCCTGCAATGATCACTCATCCCTGTGGCCAACTGAGTCCCAGAGGGGTGCTGGATATGGGCAGACGCTGCCCCCACTCCTGCACCTTCTGTTTCTACAGCTTTTACGACAACTCCGACGACCAGTTTCATTATCTGCGTCGCGCCCCCTGGGTTTCCGGGGAGGCGTTGCGCCGGGTGCTGGACAGTTTCGTCTCCTGGGGGCTGACCCATTTCGACTATACCGGCGGGGAACCCTCCCTCCATCCGGAGTGCGTCGAAATCACCCGCTACGCCCATCGGGAACTGGGGCTGAAAGGCCGCATGATCACCTTGGGCATGTTTCTGCTGGCGCCGCGCCAGCGGGGCGGCGTGCTGCTGGATGACCTGCTGGAGGCGGGACTGGATGATTTTCTCTTCTCGTTCCACACCGCCGATCCCGCCCTTTTCAAGCAGTTGACCGGGGCGGAACTGGACAAGCTGCATCGGGTGATGGATCACCTGGACGATCGGGGCTTTTCTTATTGCATCAACATCGTGGTGTCGTCGCTCAACGAGCAAACCCTGTCCGAGACAGTCGCGGCCCTGGGGGGACGACGGGTGCGCATGGTCAATTTCATCCTGATGCGCATGGACTGGGGCCTGCGCAACCGCCCCAACATCGCCATCGCCAAGAAGGGGCGTCTGACCCACACCATCCGCCATCTGACCGCCGCCGTGGACCTGTTGAACCAGTCCGGAATCGCGGTCAATATCCGCTACGCCCCCTATTGTCTGCTCAAGGGTTACGAACGCCATATCGTCGGCTACAAGGGATTGCAACTCGACCCCTACGAATGGCGCAACGGCACCCTGGCCGCCAGCGAGGGGGTTCCCTATCTGAAATGCCACACCCTCGACGAACACCGCCATGAGGTGGTTCCCCGGTTTGAAAACGATCCGGTCTACAAACTGGTGTTCGGTCCCCAATGCGCCGGGTGCGGCCTGCGTCCGATCTGCGACGGCGCGGACGCCTTCTACATCGAAGAGTTCGGTTGGGAGGAGTTCGTCCCCTACGCGCCACCGGTCATCCACGATTATGTCCACTTCCGCCACGATTATCCGGGTGTGTTTCTCATGAAAGAGCAGCCGCATGAATAAACTCACCATCCTCCTCACCACCCGGAACCGGCGGGCCACGCTGCAACGCGCCCTGGAGGCGATTTTCGCTACCGTGGATCCGGCCATTCCCTTCGAGGTGCTGGTGGCCGACGATGGTTCCACGGACGACACCCCGGCCTTTCTGAACGCCCTGGCCGGATCGAACCCATCCATCTCGACGCTGCGCAATCCCACCGCCCTCGGACCCGCCGCCGCCCGCAACCGGGGCATCCGGCAGGCCAGCGGGGATTTTGTGCTGATCGCCGGGGATGACGTGATCTTTCAGGCCGGGGCCATCGGGCTTTTGTACCACCACGCCCTCACCCATGACATGAGCCGCGCCTCGGTGATCGGCAACATCGGCCCCTGTCCGGAAGGGATCACCCCCTTCGAGCACTGGTGCAGCCATGGGGGTTCCCAGTTCACCCACTACCGGATCCAGGAGTCCGAACGCCTGGATTGCGGCGAGGCCTATTTCTACACCAGCAACATTCTCACCCCCCGGACCCTGCTCCTGGAATACCCCTTCGACGAAAGTTTTCCCTATCCCCGTTACGAAGACCGGGAACTGGGCTACCGGTTGCGCCGGGCTGTCGGGCATATGATCCACTATGAGAAAAACGCCTTGAGCACCCATCGCCATCCCCTGCGGGTTGCCAACTGGCTGACGGGTTTCAAGACCTTCGTCTGGTCCGCGCTCCAATCCGCCAATCTCCATCCCCCCGACGCGACCTTGGCAAGACAGTTGGGACTGGAGCGGGCACGAAACGAAACATGCTTCGATTTCAGCGCA
>JADGBU010000276.1 GCA_015231295.1 Magnetococcales bacterium
CGCTCCCGACCCGCGCCGGAGAACTGCCCCGCGACGAAAATCCGACCGGTCCGACGCCGGAGGTGATCATTCCGCCCCCCTCGCTGGCCTTCCGGGAGCGTCCGCCCCATCCCGACGAATCCGACCCGCGCGAAGAGCCGAAAAGCTCCTGGAACGATCACAAACCGATCCAACCCCTCTCCCCCAATGCCCCGCAACAGTGGATCTGGCCCCATTCCGGACGAATCATCACCCGTTTCGGTCAGATGGGCGCGCTCAACAACCCCGGCATTGACATCGCCGCCACCCCCGGCGATCCCATCGTCGCCGCCGCCGATGGCGTGGTGGCCTATGCGGATCAGGGCATCACCACCTTCGGCAACATGATTTTATTGAGACATGGCGGCTCATTCATGTCGGCCTACGCCCACTTGCAAAAAATCATGGTCAAGAAGGGTCAGGCCGTAAAGGCCGGAGAAACCATCGCGCTGGCCGGTCAATCGGGTATTACCGTATCCCCACGCCTGCATTTTGAAATCCGCCGTAGCATTGCACCGCAAAATCCCCTACAGTATCTGCCCAGACGCGATTGAAACCGCTTCCAAGAAAAACACCCGGAGACCCCATATTCCAGAGGCTCTCTCTTTTTTTTCTTGGAAACCGGATGCGTCCCGGGGAACTTCCCCCCCGATGCATTCATAATACGCAGATCCTGCCACATCTACAGGGACGTGACCGTGAAGATTTCCACCCTCGATATCCGGGCTCACAGCTTCGTGAACACCCCGAACCCGATCGATCCCGCCGCATTGCTGGAAACATTGAACCACTGGCGACACCAGAAACACGATCGCCCCCCCTTTCTGCAACTGCTCGACGACGATCAACAGTTGACCCAAACCCTGGAGTGGTCGCAACGCTTTCAGCAGCAGTCGCGCCATCTGGTGGTGCTGGGCATCGGCGGCAGCTCCCTGGGGGGCAATATGCTGGTCCAGGCTCTGTGTCCGGACAACGCCCGCACCGTAACCTTTTACGAAAACATCTGTCCCTGGCAACTCGACCGGCTCTATGAACGGGATTGGCGCGATACCACCGTGCTGGTCGCGAGCAAATCGGGCTCGACCCCGGAAACCCTCGCCCAACTGCTGACCCTGCTGGATCGATGCGGCGAAGGTCTGACGGAACACATGGCGATTCTCACGGAAAATCCCCAAAGCGCCCTGGGCGAGATCGCCACCTCCCTGAAGGTGCCGATCATTCCCCATGCCCCGGTGGGCGGACGCTTTTCGGTACTCTCCGTCACCGGTCTGCTCCCAGCCGCCTTCGCCGGAGCCGATGTCGCCGCCCTGCTGGAAAGTGCCCGCGAAATGGCGCACGCGTGTCTGCAACCCGATCCGGAAAACAATCCGGCCTTGCGTCACGCCCTCGCCCAGTCCGCGATGGCGGCTGCGGGACGCAACATGAGCGTGATGCTGACCTATGGCTCCCGACTGGAAACCATTGCCACCTGGTTTCGTCAACTGTGGGCCGAAAGCTTGGGCAAGATCGATGCCCAAGGCCGCAAACATGGACTCACCCCGGTGGAGGCCCGGGGCGTGGTGGATCAACACTCCCAGCTTCAACTCTACCTCGACGGCCCGGAGGACAAACAGTTCACGTTGCTGTTCGATCCGCAACTGGCCACGATGGGCGCGACCATCCCGATCCGCTTCGCCCATCTGCCCGCCGTGACCCCCCTGGCCGGTCGCACCGTGGGCGAGTTGTTCACCGCCGAATATCTCGGCACGCGGGATGCCCTGCTCAACCGTGGCGCGCCCCTGCGGGAGTTTCGGCTCTCCGCGTCCGATCCTTGCGCCATGGGCGCGTTGATCATGCTTCTGGAAATGGAAACCACCCTGGTGGCCGCATGCCTCGGCATCGACCCCTTCGACCAGCCCGCCGTCGAAGACGGCAAAAAACGTACCCGCACCCGCCTGGAGTCCTCGACCCCCGGCACACTCATGGAGGAGAGATCATGACTCAACCACTGACCCAACAGGAACGCTCCGATGCGGTCCGCGCCCAATTGATTCAACAAGGCATCCATCACACCGGAGCCATCCGGGTCGATCTGTCGGCTCCGGAACTCTACGAAATCGCCATCCGGCGTCAGGAAGGCCGCATCGCCCATGGAGGGGCCCTGGTGGTGGAAACCGGACTCTATACCGGACGCTCGGCCAACGATAAATTCATCGTCGATGAGCCCTCCAGCCGCGATCAGGTGGCCTGGGGCGCGGTCAATCGTCCCTTTCCCGAAGAGAAGTACGAAAAATTGCGCGCCCGCGTCACCGCCTTTCTGCAAGAGCGGGAACTGTTCGTGCAAGATTGTCTGGTGGGCGCAACCCCGCAATATCAACGCCGTGTCCGCATGATCTCCACCCAGGCGTGGCAATCGCTGTTCGCCCGCAATCTGTTCATCCAGCCCGAAGAGAACGATGACAAGGTGGAAACGCCGGATTTCACCCTGATCAACGCCGGAGGCTTTCTGGCGGTGCCGGAAATGGATGGCACCCGCTCCGAAGCCTTCATCCTGCTGCATCTGGGACGGCGGGAAGCCCTGATCGCCGGAACCGGTTACGCGGGAGAAAACAAGAAGGTTGTTTTCAGTTTGATGAACTATCTGCTGCCCCGGCAAGGGGTGCTCTCCATGCACTGCAGCGCGAATGTCGGAGAACATGAAGATGTGGCGATCTTCTTCGGACTCTCCGGCACCGGAAAGACCACCCTCTCCACCGATCCCCGCCGCCGCATGATCGGCGATGACGAACATGGCTGGTCGGACAGCGGCGTCTTCAATCTGGAAGGGGGATGCTATGCCAAGGTGATCCGTCTTCAGCCCAAGGCGGAACCGGATATCTGGAACTGTACCCGCACCTTCGGCACGGTGCTGGAAAACGTGATTCTCGATCCGGTGACGCGGGTCGCCAATCTCGACGATCAGACCTTGACGGAAAATACCCGCGCCGCCTATCCGCTCGAATCACTGCCCCGAATTCAGGCGAGCGGACACGCGGGACATCCGAAAAATGTGATTCTGTTGACCGCCGACGCCTTCGGCGTGATGCCCCCGGTGGCCCGGTTGACCATCGAGCAGACCATGTATCATTTTCTCTCCGGTTATACCGCCAAGCTCGCCGGGACCGAACGGGGCGTGACCGAACCGACGGCAACCTTTTCGGCCTGTTTCGGGGAGCCGTTCATGGTGCTCGATCCGGTGGTTTACGCCAATCTGCTCGGCCAGAAGTTGTTGGACAGTCAGGCGAAATGCTGGTTGATCAATACCGGTTGGACGGGTGGTCCCTATGGGGAGGGATTCCGCATGCCGATTCAGGAGACACGGGCGATCATCGATCAGATTTTCGACAACCATCTGGAGCAGGTCAAGACCCGGATCGATCCCACCTTCGGATTCGAGGTGCCGGTGGAAGTGGCCAAGGTCGATCCCAGGCATTTGAATCCCCGTACCACCTGGAAGGATCCGAGTCGTTATGATGCCCAGGCAAGGGATCTGGCCAGTCGTTTCGTGGCCAACTTCGCGGCCAAGTTTGCGGAGCGGGTTTCGGCGCGGATTCTCTCTGGTGGTCCCAAGGGATAGATAGGATAAACGAACGATTGCGGGGGTCCGGGGGCGATCATCGCCCCCGGTGGAGGTCTGGAGGCAACGCCTCC
>JADGBU010000277.1 GCA_015231295.1 Magnetococcales bacterium
ATTCGCCTGGAGCGGCTATGTGGACATCCGACTGGCCATGATCATCCTGGCCGGATCGCTCTTCGGCATTCAGTTGGGAGCCATCGGCACCACCTACGTCAAACCCTACGTGATCAAGCTGGTGATGGGCGTGATCATGCTGACGGTGATGGTCAGCCGGGCGTTGGTGATTCCGGTCTATCTCTCCCAACTGGAGTGGCTGCCGGCCATGGATCCCTTCACCATGACCCTGTTGAAAAATACCAGCTTTCTCATCATGATTCTCGCGTTGGCACTGGGTGCCGGGATCATCGTCTTCGCCATGATCCGGGGACGCCGCGCCGCCAGAAAGGATGCGGCGGAGCTGGCTTTGGATCCGGCACTCTCCTGAGTCCGGGTCCGGGAGAATCCGCATGGCTTCTGGAGCCCGATTTCTTGCCGTGATCGATCCCGGAGTGCCGGAGCCGGTGATTCAACGGGCTTTGGAGCTGACCCGACAGCATCAGGGGACGTTGCGTTTCGTGACGCTGTTCGACATCACGACTCCGCTGGATCGCGGACTCTCCCCGGAGGAGGCCTTCCGGAAGGCGGAAGCGGAACAACGCGCCCGGTTGATGGAACAGGTCGCCGGACTCGATGCGGGAGTCTGGTTTTGCGAGGTGCTCAGCGGGCCGCCCGCCGAGGCGATGGCCCGTTTGACCGCCCGGTGGGGGGCCACTCTGGTGTTGACCGATCGCGCCACGGCGCGACTGTTTTATGGCGGCTGGTTTCCTTTTCAGCAGACCGATACCCCGTTGCCCTGTCCGATTCTTGTGGTCGAGCCCGCTCTGCCCGTTTTGACCTGGTTCGCGCAGGGACTCCGCAGCCTGATCCATGCCGCCAGACCCAGACAGGCCTGACCGCAAACGAACCGTTCCTCTTGCAAGGGACGACAGAGACTCGACTGGAGCGTCTCTTTTCGGGGTGTTCAGGTCACGATTGAGGGGGACTGGGGGCGGTCATCGCCCCCAGTGAAGCTCTGGAGATACGGTGTCTCCAGAGCTTTGATTTTTTTCCGGCGCGCCGTTCCATCGTGGTCTTTTTTCTCTTTTTGCTCCCGCCAAAAAATTTAGATTTTTCAAACCAGGTGCATCCGTGGATGGTGACACCCATGCGAGTCGTTATCTGTCTGTCGATTATCGAACGGTACGATAATTGCATAATCCTGCCTCCGATGGGGTGATCACCCCGTGTCACCGTTTGAAAATTGACGGAGGAGTGTTGCAAGATGACTCTATCCATTCCATGGCGCACGACTTCCACCGAGGGTGCGCCGGCGGTCCGCATGGACGAAAGCCCGCTGCCTCCGGGCATGCGACGGGTGCAGACCCGTTGCAAGGCGTGCGGCAAGGCGTTGGGCATTCGTTATCCGGAGGCGGTGATCCGCTGGAAGGTGCAGTGTCCCGCCTGTGCCCAGGGGATCACCATCGAGCTGGTGGGGGGGCGGAAATGTCTGGTCTTTCAGGTGAAGGGACGCAAGATCGTGGAGCGGATCGGGCTGACCGATCAGAGACGACGATTTTATCGTGCCCGATGTTTTTCCTGTGACGAAACGTTGGTGGTGCCGGAAAATGAGGTGGATCGCTTGCGGGGATGTCACGGTTGCGGGCTGGAGTACCGGGTGCGGGAGGATGGCGAGTTCTATTATGAAACCTCGGTGCGCATCAACGACGAATTGACCACCTATCGGGACAAGGTGCAGGAGTCGTCGGGCTATATCGCCAACAAGAACACCGCCTTTTTTGTCGGCGAGGATGCGCTTACCGGATCCCGTGGGGGACGGAACGGGGCGGGTCTGGAGTTGCAGGCCGCCATGGCGGCGTTGCGGCTGGAAAATGAACGGCTGCGGGAACGGGAAGAGGCCATGCGGGCGGAGTTTTGTCAGCTCGCGGTGGATCGGGAGAGTGTGGGGCGCAATCTGGCCCGTGAACAGGAGCGTCTTGCTCTGCTGGAACAGAGCGCGCGGGAGCTGGAAGCGTTCGAGAAACGGGTGCTCGGTTTGCAAGGAGAGGTGGTCGGATTGACCCGCGAACGGGACCAGCTCCGGGGCCGGATGCAGGTTCACGGGGAGGCGTTGCGCGCCCTGGATGAGGCGTTGAGCGGTCGGCAGCAGTTGGAAGCCCGGTTGACGCGGATGGAAGAGTCGCTGCGTCGGAGCGAGGAGCGGAACGATCGGTTGGGTCGCGAGCGGGAGGCGCTGCGCGGGGCGTTGCAGGTGAGCGAAAGCCAGGTGTTGCAGGTTCAGGACGCGCTGCGTCGGAGTCAGGAGGAGCGCGACGCTCTGGAAGCCCGTCTGCTGGCGGTGCGGGAGGCGATGGCCCGACTGGAAGAGCGCGTGGCGCGGGCCGATCGGGGAGAGAACGGCAGCGGAGCGCGACTGCGGGAGCTGGAAGAGGAAAATGCCCGTCTGCAATCTCGTCTCGAAGCGGACGAGCGGAGATTTCGTCAGGCTCTGGAGCGGGAGACGTTGCGCGGGGTTGCCCTCGGCGGCGAAGTGGCCGAACTGGAAGAGAGCGAAAGCTGGTATTGCGAAGAGGGCGAGGAAGGGAGTCACTGGTCCGACAGCGAGGTGGGACGGGCGCGTCGGTTGTTGGGACTCAAGGGGCAGCCGACGGCGGCGCGCATCAAGACGGCGTTCCGGCGACGGGTGAAACGGTATCATCCGGATATGGTTTCGTCTCTGGGCGTGGAGCTGCGGGATCTGGCCCACAGAAAGATGCAGGAGATCAATCGGGCCTACGGCATTTTGATGAAAGAGTACGGGAATGGTTGATGTGATCCGCAAATTTTTCTGGGCAGGGTTCGGTGTGATTCTGGGCGTGATCGGCGGCGGGATGGGGGCGGCGTCGGCCTCTCCGGTCGAGGATCCGCTGGAAACCGGGCGCGCCTTGTTGCGCTCCGGCGAGTTTGCGCGGGCGGCGTCGGCCTTTGCGCGGGTCACGGATGCGGATGGCAAGCCGGAACGGCGTCTCGCGGTGCAGGAGGGGCGTTGCGAGGCGTTGGCCTATCAATCCCTGGCGGAAAAACGAGCGGAACTGGCCATGCTGGCGGTGGAAAGCTGTTCGGAGTCGATTCGTCTCGATTCGTCCGTGGCCCGGAGTTGGCGATTGCGGGGCGTGGCCCGCTTGGCCGCCGGGCAGTTGGAGCAGGCGTTGATCAATTTCAATCACGCGTTGCGGTTGTCTCCCGAGGATGGAGCCGCGTTGCGGGAACGGGGCGTGGTGCTGTTGGGATTGGGTCGTTTGAGCGATGCTGAAACCGATTTTCAGCGTGCGGCCCGTCTCGATCCGGATCGCGCCTGGAATGAATTCAATCGGGGTTGGATTTTGGCGCGTCAGGGTCGGGTGGCCGAGGCGGTCGAGGCGTGGCAAGGATTTTTGCGTCAGCGGGGAGCCGGTGGGCGTGAGTGGTTGGCACGGGTGGCCCGTCCCGTTTCCGGGGTGGATCCCGAGGTGCGACGGGTGTTCGAGGCGTTGGAACGGGCCGAGCAGAGCCAGGAGAAGGCCGAAGGACGAGGTGGCGCGACCGCTGGTCAATCATCGGTTGCGACTGCCGCTGCCGCAACCGCGCCGAAAGCGGAGCCCGCCGTCCCTGTCTCGCCCGCGCCGAAAGCGGAGCCTGCCGTCCCTGTCGCGCCCGCGCCGAAAGCGGA
>JADGBU010000010.1:0-22691 GCA_015231295.1 Magnetococcales bacterium
GCGAAAAAGGAGAGGCTGATGTGGGGCGCGAGAAAATCGTGCGGCACCACGAAGCTGCCCGGCGGAATGTCCAGCCGCAGACTGCCCACGGAGCTGATGGCCAGAATCCGTTTGGCTCCCGCCTGATGCAGGGCCGAAAGATTGGCTTTGTGATTGATCATGTGGGGGGGCAGATAGGTGCCCAGGCCGTGACGCTGCAGAAAAAGCAGACCATTCTGCTCCAGCAGGGTCACGGCCCCATACGGGGTCTGGAAACGGCGCGGGGCCGCATCCTGGAAACGGCGCGACTCCAGCATGCTGGTGCCGCCAATCAGGGCAATGGTCATGGGGCGTCCGACGTGTTGGAATCTTCGGGAGGCATGGTTTCCACGCGGTTCGGATCGACGGTCGGCTCACGCGACCAGAAACGCCACCAGGGTTTTTTGGTGGTGGCATCCGTTGGTGCGCGCTCTGTGGGAGCGGTTTCCGGGCGGGCCATGGGGAGCTCCGCAGGCGTGGAGCCGGGGGTATGGGTGGCGGGTTTGGCGTAGCTGTTGTCCCAGAGCCAGTTCATCCACCCTTTGTCGCTGTCGGCGTCGGGCAGGGTGGTGGGATCCCACGGTCGTCGAAATTTTTGTGGATCTCCTGGACCACGCCTTGGGAATCGCAGGTGATTTCGACCCGGTTGGCCACCCTGGAGAAGGTGCGTTGCACATTCTTGAATTTGCGATCCTGCACATAGAGCCATCGATTGCCCCGGAAGGGATTGACCAGGGTGGGTGGTCCGAGCCACTCGATCACCTGGGCACGGGAGGTGACGCCGGGTTGGATGCGCGACATGGCTTCCGGGTTCAGGATGACACCGCTTTCGTGGATCTGTGCTTGACAGCCCGCCAGGGCCAGGGCCACGATGGCGGCTCGCGGCAGGGACAACGGGGAGCGATGGGATTGGTTCATGGTTTTCCCGATGTGGTGAAGCGGTGGTTGTGTTGGGTGCATGATACTCATTGGTGGAGCCGGGAGCAAATTTTCCATGTGGTGGATTGGACAGAGTGCGACGAAAAAATCTCCGGACGGGGAATTGAGAGCGCGAACCCTGAGTCTGCATGATCGTTTGGCGGCGGAGGCGTTGGCGGTGACGGCGGGGGATCGTCTGGGGATTCTGGATGATTTTTCCTTGCGATTCGATGTGATGATCCTGCTGACGGCGGGGGTGTTGCATCGTTTGCAGCGGGAGATGTCGGACACGACGATGGCGCAAGCCCTGTGGGAGATGACCTACGAGGGGTTTCAGGAGAGTCTGCGCAATCGGGGCGTGACCGATATGGGCATGGGGCGGCGCATGAAAAAATTGCTGCTTCAGGGAACGGGTCGGCGTGACGCCTATCTGGCCGCCTGGGACGCGGGGGATGTCGGCGCGTTGCGGCGTGCGGTGGCCCGCAACGTCCTGAACGGGGCCGATCCGGAGGATGAGCGCGTCGATCGGCTGTTGGAGGCGGTGAAACGGGGGATGGAAGGGATCGGCCTGTGAACCTTCCGGCGGCTTGACCTGCCGGCAGCCGACGGAGGGAGGCGTGCTTCCGGCTCCCGCGACGACCACCCGGAATGGGGAGGAATCCCCATCGGAACGGTGGTAATCGTTTTGAGTTGCGGGTCGATTTCTGTTATCGTGGATTCATGGAATGCAAACGGATCGCAGACTCGGGAGAAACACGATGTCGGCAGGGAGCACGGATGGCGTGGCGCGTGAAGCCGGGCAGGGTGCTTGGCTGGAATCCGCGATGAATCAGGCTCTGGAGGCGGATCGTCGCGCCGGGGAGTCGGTGGCCGAAAGCCGCAGGCTGGCCGACGAGATTTTGCTGCAAGCCCGCATGGTGGCCGGAGAGATCGAGGCGCGGGCGGACCGGCGCATGGCCGCCATTCAGAAGGGTCGGGCCAAATTTCTCAAACGACGCCTGGAAACCCTGAAACGCCATCAGCAGCGTGCCGCACCCTTTCAGCAGGAGACGACGGACGCCCTGCGGGAACCGGGCGAGGCCGCCCGTCTGCTGGCCGCCCGCCTGACCGGAGCCGGGTGAACCCATGTCCTCCCCCGAATTCGCCACCTTGCAGGCCCGTCTTCAGGCGCATCATGGTCAACGTCTGGATGCCGCCCAATGGAATCGACTGGTGGCCATGGTCGCTCTGGAACCCTTTCTGGCCCGCGCCCGGGAAACCGCTCTGGGCGCGTGGCTGGTGGGGGTGGATCCGGGGGGGGATGTTCACCATCTGGAAGAGATGATGCGGGGTGCGTTTCTCCGGCATGTGGCGATGGTGGCCTCCTGGACGCCCCAGGCTTGGCAACCGGCGGTGCGTTGGCTGGAGCGGTTGCCGGATCTGACCGCCGCTCTGCATGTGCGGCGTCATGGTGCGGATCACGCCTGGCTTCGTTCTCTCGAAGGGGTGGCGTCGTGTGAACTGCCCGCCCCGGATCGGGATCCTCTCGACTGGTGGCTGGATCGCTGGCAGGCTCTCTGGCCCCGTGCCGATCGCAACGCCCCCTCCCTGATCGCCTTGACGCGGCTGGCCCGCACCCTGCCGGAGCGCGACCGGAGCGCGGAGAGTGATCCTCTGGGGTGGTCCGCGTGGCTGGCGTTGCGGGAGAGTCTGGAGTTGCGGTTTCGTCGTGATGCGCTCGGGCCGGGCGCGCTGTTTGTCCATCTGTGGCTGATGGCTTTGGATCTTCATCGGTTGCGGGGGGAGCTGTGCCGCAGACGGCTGTTCGTGCTGGAGGAGCGCGCATGATTCCCCGCCCCTTGCCGGCGCGCTGGATGCGGCTTCTGGCTGTGGAGGCGGATCTGCCCGCAGCCCTGATCACCCTGGCCCGGCATGCCCCGGTGGAGCCGGAAGCCCTCTCCGGAGAGTCCAGCCCGGTGCTGACGCCAGAACTCCAGAGCCGTCTGAACCGTTTCGACGCTTTGGCGCAAGCCTATCAACTCTGGTGGCCCACGGCGGATGCCGCAGCCCAACCGGCCATCTCCCCCCCTGATGCCCCCCTGGCGTTGCTCGATTTGGCCCTGACCGCGCTGGAGGCGTGGCAACGGGAGGCCGAACCCCTGATTCTACAAGAACAGAACGGGCGCGCCCGTGAGGCGGAATGGCGGCTCTGGGCCGAGTTGACCGGGGCTCTGGAGCGGGGCGGGGGGGGGCTGTCGGCTCTGATCGGGCAGAGTGGCGCGGGGTTCGGGGTGGTGCGGGGGGCGATTTTCGTGCTGCCCCGGGAGGCCGAATGGGGAGGGGGGGAGCTTCCGGGTCTGTTGATGCGTCTGGTGCGCGGGCCGGAACACGGCTTTCTGCTCGCGGTGGGCCCGTCGGAGAGCCTGGAGGGGTTGGCCGAACCGGTCGCCGCTCTGGCGGGGCGACCGCTGCCGCCGGTGGAAGGGCTGGAGTCCATGGAGGAGCCGCTCGCCGAGGGGGTGCCAAGCCGCCTGGAGGCCTGTCGCGCCGAACTCGCCCGGTTGCAGGAGGCGTTGCGCGAGGCCGGAGAACGGCATCAAGTCGCCCACTGGATTCGGGCGGTGCATCGTCTGCAATGGTTTTTTCAGGCCATTCCGGCGGTCGAGGCCGGAGCATCCCTCGCCCAGTTGGAGGGATGGGTCGCGCCCGGTTGCGAGGTGCGGGAACTCAACGCGCATCTGCGCCGCGCCGGAGTGCGGGCTTTGGCCTTTCTCTCCGACACCGGGCCGGGTTCGCCGCCTCTGGTGCTGGTCAATCCCTGGTGGGCGCGTCCTTTCGAAATTTTCCCGAGACTCCTGGGCATGCCCAACCGTCACGAGGTCGATCCGAGTCGTCTGCTGGCTCTGGTGGTGCCGCTTCTGTTCGGATACATGTTCGGGGATGTCGGGCAGGGGGCGGTGCTGTTCGGAGTCGGATATGCCTGGCGTCGCACGCTGGAGGCCTCCTGGTTGCTGATGACCGGTGGCGCGGCGGCCATGGGCTTCGGCTGGCTTTTCGGCAGCGTGTTCTGTTCGGAGGGGATTCTGCCCGCGTTGTGGCTCCATCCGACCAGCCGTCCCCTCGACATTCTGGCCGTGTCGCTGCTCCTGGGCGTGGGTCTGATCACCGGAGGTTTGGTGTTTCACGGATTGGGAGCCCGTTGGCGGGGGCATGGTCTGGCGTGGCTGCGTCACGAAGGCGGGGTGGTGGTGCTTTATCTGGGCGCGCTGCTGGCTTTTTTCACGCCGGTTGGCGAGGCGTTGGCAGCGATCGGTGCCGTGTGGTTTCTGCTCGGCAATGGACTGGAGAACCCCGGGGCTCTGCCCGGACGGCTTGCCCATCTGATCGAAACTTTGTTGCAGCTCGGGGTCAACACGTTTTCTTTTGCCCGTGTCGGGGCGTTCGCCCTGGCGCACGCGGGGTTGGCGCACGCGGTCGTCACCCTGGCCGATCTGGCCGGTGGCGGACTCTCTGGAGGGCTGGTGCTGATCGTCGGCAATGCCTTGATCCTCTCTTTGGAGGGGTTGGTGGTGTCGGTGCAGACCACCAGATTGATTCTATTCGAGTTTTTTGTACGTTTTCTCGGGGGGGAGGGGCGCGCCTTTCGGCCCCTGCCACCGCCGGAATAACCTCTATCGTGGATTGTGGAAGGAGCGGACATGTCGCCTCGCGTCAAGATTGCCGTTGCATTGACTCTGTTCACCGCTGTGCTGGCCGTGGGCGTCAGCATCGCCCTGTTCGCCACCCCGGCCTTGGCCAGCGGAAGCGGCGCGGGAGTGGTTCCGCCGGGTGCGCCGGTGGAGCCGGGCATGGGCTATCTGGCGGCGGCCCTGGCCACCGGATTGTCGGCTCTGGCGGCGGGATTCGCCGTGGCCCATGTGGGCAGTGCCGCAGTCGGGGCGATCACCGAGAAGCCGGAGTTGATGGGACGGATGCTGATTCTGGTGGGATTGGCCGAAGGGATCGCCATCTATGGTCTGATCGTCTCCATTCTCATTCTGAATCGATTGGGCTGATGGTCGCTCCGGTTTTCATCGGGGATGAGGTGAGCGCGGCGGGATGGCGGTTGGCCGGGGTGCGGGTGGTGATCCCGGAGGTCGGTCAGGAGGCGGCGGCGGTGCTCCGCGTCCTGGAAGAAGGGGGCGAGCTGGCGTTGTTGTCGTCGGTTTGCGCCCGTCTTTTGCCGTCGGAGTTGCTGGAGCGGTTTCTGGCCTCGGCCTCGCCTTTGACCCTGGTGGTGCCGGATGTGCGCGGCCTGGTGCCTGCGCCGGATCTGGCGGCGCGGGTGCAGGGCCGCCTGGGGATGACACCATGAATCCGGTCGCCGAGCCGGGGGATCCGGAGAGGAGAGCATGAATACGGTCCTGAACGAGATGCTGGACCTGATCGAGCGCAAACGGGTCGCCGAACGGGAGACCCTGCTCGCTCAGGCCCGCGACGAGGCTCGGACCCTGGTGGCCGGAGCCCATCGCAAGGCGCGGGAGCGGGTGCGGGAGGTGGTGATCCGGGAGCGTCGTCTGCTGGAACAGGCCAAACAGAGCCTGCTGGCCCAGGAGGAGACCGAACAGCGTCATCATGCCATGCGGGTGGTGCAGCGTCGTCTCGATCAGGCCCGGACGCTTTTGGATCAGGCCTTGCTGGAGCGTTGGCGGCAGCCTGATTCCCGGAGAATCTGGATCGATGCCTTGCTGGAACGGGCCTTGGTTTTTCTGCCGGTCGGGGCGTGGGAGATTCACCATCCCGAGTCGCTGGATCCGGAGGAGTGGCGAACGGTGGAGCGGCGAGTGCTCGCGGCGGGTCTGCCGCCGCCGATCCCGGAACCCGACGCGGGGTTGCGGGCCGGCTTGCGGTTGGGATGTCGGGGGGCATGGCTCGATGGGAGTGCTGCGGGTCTGGTGGCCAATCGTTTGGCCATCGACGCCGGGTTGTTGGCGTTGATGCACGCGGAAGGAGCGTCGTCATGAACAAAGCCGTGATCCGTTGGATCAGTGGACCGGTGTTGCGGGCGGTCACGCGGGATCCCTTTCGCATTCACGAGGCGGTGGGGGTGGGGAGCAAGGGGCTGCTCGGCGAGGTGATCCGCATGCAAGATGACGAGATCACCGTCCAACTGTTCGAGGATGGCACCGGTCTGCGTCCCGGCGATTTTGTACAGGGTCAGGGCATGCCGCTGTCGGTGCCGTTGGGACCGGGTTTGCTCGGCAATATTTTCGATGGTCTGCTCCGTCCCCTGAGCGGTGAAAATCGGGATTTTCTGGTGCCGGGCCGGTTTGATCCCCCTCCCGGTCGTTTTTTGTTCGCCTCCACGGTCGAGCCGGGCCGGATTCTCAAGGGGGGGGATCCTTTTGCCACGGTGCGTCCGCTGAATCGCGCCGCGAGTCAGCCCGGCAAGGAGCAGCTCTGCCTGGTCTCTCCGGAACGGGCCGGAGAGGTGGTGTGGATCGCGCCCGCCGGAGAATACACCGATGAAGAAACGGTCTGCCGTCTGCGGGATGGTCAGGGTCGGGAGGTGGAGCTTGCCATGCGTCACGCCTGGCCGGTGCGACGCCCCAGGCCCGTGACCCGGAGACTCCCCGTCGGTCCGCCGCTTCTGACCGGACAGCGCATTCTCGACACCCTGTTTCCGGTGGCCAGAGGCGGCAAGGCCATGGTGCCCGGCGGCTTCGGAACCGGAAAGACCGTGCTGCTGGAAACCATCGCCAAATGGTGCGACGCGGATGTGATCATCTATCTGGGCTGCGGCGAGCGCGGCAACGAGATGGCCGGAGTGCTCGACGAGTTTCCCCAGTTGGAGGATCCTCGAACGGGCCGACCGCTGATGGAGCGCATGGTGGTGATCGCCAACACCTCCAACATGCCGGTGGCCGCGCGCGAGGCGAGTGTCTATACCGGCATCACGGTGGCGGAATATTTTCGCGATCAGGGGTTGAAGGTGGCTCTCATGGCCGACTCCACCAGTCGTTGGGCCGAGGCGTTGCGCGAGGTGTCGGGACGTCTCGGGGAGCTTCCCGGCGAGGCGGGTTATCCGGCCTATCTGAGCACCCGGCTTGCGGAGTTCTACGAACGGGCGGCGCGGGTGATCACCCTCTCCGGGGAGAACGGCTCCCTGACCGTGATGGGCGCGGTAAGTCCCCCTTCGAGCGACTTTTCCGAGCCGGTGACGATCCAGACCAAACGCTATGTGCGCAACTTCTGGGCGCTCGATCGCAAGCGCGCCCAGGCCCGTTTTTATCCGGCCATCGATCCCATCTCCTCCTATTCCGAAGACGCCGACGGTCTGGCCGCCTGGTGGAGTCAGGAAGGAGCCCCGGATTGGGCCGCCCATCGACGTCGTTTTCTCACCCTGCTGGAAGAGCAGACCCGTCTGGAGCGCATGGCGCGCATTCTGGGCAAGGATGCCCTGCCGCCGGTGCAGCGGCTGACGCTGCTCTGCGCCGAACTGGTGAACGATGGATTTTTGCGGCAATCGGCCTTTTCGGTGCAGGATCGCCACGCCTCCCCGCGCAAACAGATTCGCATGATGGGTCTGCTGATCCGCTTCATGGATCGGGCCGCGCTGGCGGTGGCGGACGGGGTGACGGTGGAGCGGATCACCGCGTTGTCGATTCTGCGTCGTCTGCAACGCATGGGCGAGGAGATCGGCGACGAGGAGTGGGAACGGTTCGATGCCTTGGATGCGTTGCTGGAGAGTGATTTCAGCGCTCTGGCGGCGGGCGGAGAGGAGAAACGGTCATGACCATCCAGGCGGATCTTTATCTGGAAAATGCCGTGACGCGCATCGAAGGACCATTGGTGTTTGTCCGGCGTCAGGTGGAGGTGGGGCTCAACGACGCGGTGGAGGTGATCGGCACCGATGGCCGCACCCGGTTGGGTCGGGTGGCGGCGGTGGATGACGACTTCATGACCATCGAAACCCTGGATTCCACCTCCGGACTCTCCATGGCCGGGACACGCATCCGGTTGATCGGCGAGCCGATCACCTTTGCGTTGGGGCCTGGCATTCTGGGACGGGTGTTCGACGGGGTGGGCCGGGTGGCGGATGGCGGACCACCGGTGGCGGCTCACGTCCGGGCACCCATCGACGGGGCGATCATCAATCCGTTGCGGCGCGCCAAGCCCGAGGATTTCATCGAAACCGGCATTTCGGCCATCGACACCCTCGACAGTCTGGTCCGGGGTCAGAAGTTGCCGATTTTCTCCGGAGGCGGATTGCCTCACAACCGGCTGGCGGTGGAGATCGCCCTGCATGCCCGGTTGCGCTCCGGAAAGGAGGAGCCGTTCGCCATCGTGTTCGCCGGGATCGGCGTGCCGTTCGATCAGGCGGAGCGGTTTCGTCAGGCCCTCGAAGAGGGGGGCGCGTTGGGACATACCGCGCTTTTCTTGAATCTGGCCTCGGACTCCAGCGCGCAGCGGTTGTTGACTCCCCGTTTCGCCCTGACGGCGGCGGAATATCTCGCCTATCAGGAGGGGCGGCATGTGCTGGTGATCATCACCGACATGACCAACTACTGCGAAGCGTTGCGGGAGGTCTCCGCCAGTCACGGGGAGATTCCGAGCCGCAAGGGGTATCCGGGATACATGTATTCCGATCTGGCGACCCTGTACGAACGGGCCGGACGCATTCGCGGGCGTCCCGGCTCCGTGACTCAGATTCCCATTCTGACCATGCCCGCCGATGACATCACCCATCCGATTCCGGATCTGACCGGATACATCACCGAGGGGCAGATCACCCTCGATCGCAAGTTGGATCGGGCCGGGATCCATCCACCGATCGCGGTGTTGCCGAGTCTCTCCCGGTTGATGAAAGATGGCATCGGTCCCGGCTTCACCCATCCGGATCATCCGGCGTTGGCCAATCAGCTCTATGCCGCCTATGCCCGCACCATGGGGGTGCGTCTGCTGGCGGGCGTGGTCGGAGCCGAAGGGTTGACCCCCACCGATCGGCTGTTTCTGGAGTTCGGTCAGCGGTTCGAGAGCCGTTTCATCGCGCAGCCCGAGGGGGCGCGGAGCCTGGAAGAGAGCATGGCGGTGGGCTGGGAACTCCTGAAGCTGCTGCCCGATGCGGAGCTGTCGCGGCTGTCGGATGAGCAGATTCGGCATCATTTGCGTCAGGGAGGGGGAGCTTCCTGATTCCCATGGAGATCACCCCCACCCGCAGTGCGTTGCTGGAAAGCCGGGATGAACGTCTGGTCATGCGGGAGGGCTATCGTTTTCTCGACGAGAAGCGTCTGCTGTTGGCTTCGGAGATCATCCGACAATTCAGCCGCTATCGGGAGGTGATGGCCGGTTATCGCAACCGGCATCAACAGGGGGTCGCGGCCCTGGCCGACGCGGTGACGCTGCATGGCTGGCATGACCTTCAGGTGACGCCGGTTGGGGATGCGGCTCCGGTTCGGATTCGGCGGCAGGAGCGGATGTTTTTCGGGGTGTTGCTGGTCGAGCCGAGTGGTCTGGAGTCGGAAGGGCAGACCGGACGGGAAGAGCGGATGACGGGGCAGAGTCAGCGCAGATGCGCGCAGGCGTTCGGGCTCATGCTGGCCGAGAGCGTCGAACTGGCGGCGTTGTCGGGCAATCTGCATCGTCTGCTGGCCGAGTATCAGCGCACCGAGCGGCGCGCCCGCGCCCTGGAGGATGTGATTCTTCCGGAGTTGGATGCCGCGATTCACGAAATGGAGATTCGGCTCGAAGAGCTGGAACAGGAAGAGGCGGTGCGGGTGCGCTTGGGTCGCTGAACGCATCGCGGGGGTCCGGGGGCGATCATCGCCCCCGGTGGAGGTCTGGAGGCGAAGCCTCCAGGAGTCATCCCTTCACTCAATGCGACGGTTTGCGAATCTCCCGTGCGTACCACTCCATGGCTTCGGTCTGATTGAACGGCTTGTTATGCCGCTCGATATAATCCATGTAGCTGCCGGGTTCCGGATTGCCATCGAACGCATCGTAGTTGACGGACAGTTTCTGAACGAAGTCGAGCAGTCGTTGCAGATCCGGCAACCAGTTGCTGCGATAGAGAGCCTTGAACTCCTTCTCGACCAGGGGGTGGTCGGGATGATAGTTTTTTTCTTTGATGATGGTCAATATTTGATGTCGGGTCTCCTTCGCACCCTCCTGATACTGCAGGCTGCCGTAATAGAGCCCCCCGACGATGCCGACGATCAGCAGAATGACGCCCAACGGTTTGAGGAGGGTCGTCATGGCCTCCACGAAATTGAGACCCTCCGATTCGTAGTGAATGGAGCGTGAGGGCACCATGAGTCCTCTGTTTTTGTACCCTTTTTCGTAGAGTACCCGCACCGGATGATCCTTGGGAAGCTTGCGGATGTTGTCCGGAAGGCCGGATTTTTTCTCTTCCTTGGCGAACTTGAGTTGCGAGATATCGATTTTTTCGATGGTCTTGGGTTTTCCCCGTTGCAACTCCTGTTCGCGTTTTTTGCGCACCTGCTCCAGTCTGCCCGCGAGGACGACATCTTCCTCGTGGCGCATCTCGGAGAGCATCGCCTCCACCTGATCCGGAGTCGGCGGAGCCTGATCGGCAGGGGGAGGGGCATTCTTGCCATCCGCACTGGTGCTGGCTTTTTGCGCCTGTCGTTCCAGTTGCGCCCGCCTTCCTGGGAGGTCAACCATGGTGGGATCCCCGTCGCAAAAGGAAATACGGTTCGGTGTGATTGGCACACGGTCCAGTAGGATTCATACAGAGTTTGACCATGATTCTAACAGAGAATACCCCTCCCCGGTAAACTTTTTTTTGTATCATTTTGTTTCAACACGATCTGGCATGGATGTGTTGAGTTGTTTCTTTGGGGCTTTGCCCCAAACCTACCAGGGGCTTTGCCCCTGGACCCCACCAGGGGGATAATCCCCCTGGACCCGTTATGGTTGCGGGGAGGATCGCCGCAGGAAACGGGCGATGGTCTCCACATGCCGGGTCTGGGGAAACAGATCCACCGGATGGACCCGCTCCAGCGTGTAGCCTCCGTTGATCAGGATGGCCGCATCCCTGGCGAAGGTCGCCGGGTCGCAGGAGATGTGAACGATCCGCTGCGGCCCCCGGGTCGCCAATTGACGACACAGAGCCTCGGCACCGTTTCTGGGCGGATCGAGCAGAACCGCATCGACCTGCTCCCGCCAGGGCAAACGGGCGAGCCCCTCATCCCGGAACAGATCCACCTGCTGGAATGAGATGTGTTCCAGCCCCTGTTTTTTGGCGTTTTCTCCCGCGCGTCGCAGCGATCCGGAGATCAGATCCGCACCCAACAGCGTGTGAAAACGTCGCGTCAGCGGCAAGGTGAAGTTGCCGATGCCACAAAACAGATCCCAGGCGATATTTCCTTCTCCAGCCAGCTTCAGACTCTCTTCCACCAGCACCCGGTTCTGCGCGGCGTGACTCTGCACGAAGTCTCCCGGTTCGAAGGCGATGCGAAAGCCATCGATTGCGTAACCGAGTTCCCCCTGACGGGTCAGCGGACGCATGGCCGTCTGGCCGATGCGCATCCAGACCTGATCGATTCCCATCGAACCGGCCTGCCGACGCATGAGATCCTTATCGGCATGGGTGCAGGGACGCATCAGGCAAAAAACCACCCCGAGCGCATCATCTCCGGCCACGACCTCCACCTGAGTGATCGAACCCCGCCCCTTGAGAGCGGCGAGCAGTTGCCGCAAGGGGTCGATCAGGGCCGACAACCGGGGGTCGAGGACCGGACACTGGGTCAGATCGACGATATCGTGGGAACCGTGGGCGAAAAATCCCAACAACATCCGCGCGCCGTCCCATCGGGCCTGAAAGGTGGCGCGACGCCGATAGCCCTCCCGCTGTTGGGCCGGAATCAGCGGATGAAGGATCGGCGTGGGATCCAGACGGGCGATTCTTTCCAGACTCTCGAAGACGAAGCCCGCCTTGACCGCCTCCTGATGCGACGCGGAGAGACGACGCAAGGGACATCCGCCACACGATCCGGCCAGATCGCATCCCGGGTCCACGGTATCGGGACCGGCTTCGAGGATGGTTTCGCAGCGCACCATGAGATGATGTCGATGGGTGGCCGTGACCCGACCCCGGATGCGATCGCCGGGAGCCGCCCCCGAGACAAAGACGACCCTTCCTTCCCATCGGGCCAATCCCAGGCCGCCCGGCACCATTTTTTCGATGACCAGTTCCAACGCATCCATGATCAGGCACTCCTTGGGGGATCATTCATCCCATTGGATCGATTTTTTCAAAGTGCCGCTTTTGTCGAACGGCACGGCACCCAGAAACGGGATCTCCACATGAATGATCCCCACGATGCGATAATCGACGCTGGCGACCCCCTTGCGCAGCAGCGAGGAGAGCTGTTTCATCGCCTTGAGGAGTTCCGTGGCCACCTCCACATCGAATTCGGCGTCTCCGTGGGCCGGAATCGTGAAGAATTCCGATGACTTGCCCGTGGCGAAGGCCATGCCTTGCAGTTCGACGCGACATTCGATGCCGCCGATGGGAAATTCGACCGGATTGGGATTTTCCACTTTCAGACGCACCCGGAAGCGGGGTTCCCATTTGGAATTTTTTTCCCGTTTCACCAGTTGGACATCCACCAGGCTCAGGCGTGGTTTTTCCAGTTTGGGTCGGTTTTCGGCCCACTCCGGCAGAACCGAACAGCCCGACAACAGCAATCCCGTCCCCGACAGCAGACACAGCCAGATCATCCAGATCCGCCACCGAAAAATAGCTCTGTCCATTCAGCCCCCCGAACGGTTATAACAACCTCTTGAGCCGCTCGCGGGCGGCACGGTATTCCCCTTCGATATCTTACGCGATTCGCCGATGCAACACATCCCTGAAATGCCATCTCAAGAGAAATACGGCCCGGTGAGCCCGGCGGATCCGTTCCTGGTGCGGCTGAACGGGATCGGCAAATCCTATCCCGAAGAGAGCGGCGCGCAGGTCGCGATTCTGGATCGGCTCGATGTCACCTTCGCGCGCGGGGCGTTGACCGCCATCGTGGGACGCAGCGGATCGGGCAAAACCACCCTGCTGAATCTGATGGCGGGACTCGATCGACCGGATCGGGGTCAGGTGTTCGTCGGCGAGACCGAATTGACCGCATTGTCCGATGAAGCCTGTACCCGGTTCCGGAGGCGTCATATTGGTTTCGTGTTTCAATTTTTCAATCTGGTTCCCTCTCTGACGGTGCTGGAGAATGTCCGGTTTCCTTTGGCCCTGAATCAGGCCGATGACCGGGCCGGGCAGCAGCGCGCCCTGGCGTTGCTGGATCGGGTCGGATTGTCCCGGCGGCTCGACGCTTTTCCGGATCGGCTCTCCGGCGGGGAGCGGCAACGGGCGGCCATCGCGCGGGCTTTGGTGCATCGTCCGCTGTTGGCCCTGGCCGATGAGCCCACCGGCAATCTGGATCACAAAACCGGACGGGAGGTGATGGCCTTGATGACCGCCATGGTGCGCGAAGAGGGGTTGACCTTGATCATGGTGACGCACAGCCCGGAGTTTGCCAGTCAGGCGGATCGGACCTGGATGCTGGATGAGGGGCGTCTGGTGGTGCCGCCGACATGAAATCCCAGGGGCTTCGCCCTTGGATCCCGCCAGTGGAGCCCATCAGGTGAGATGACGTCGCTGCCGGGCCGGCGGATTGCCGATGCGACTGCTCTCCGGGCGTTGGTGGTGACGCAGATCCCGCGCCACCGCCTGAGCGATCCGGTCCGGATCGAGCCCTGCGAGGGCGGAAAATCCCTCCTCAACCAGTTTGGCCAGACGCGGCAGAGCGATCTGATGGGTCTGACCGGTGGCGGCGTGGAGCCAGTCGGCAAAGGCCAGGAAGGTGGCGAACGGGGAACGATCCGCGAAGGCGATCCGCAGGGTTTCGGGAAAGCGGCCCGAGTTGCCCACCAGATCCCAATAACGGGCAAACCGTTTGAGTCGTCGCAGGGTCATGAAGTCGAGGTGACGGCTGGAGAGCAGTTCATAGGGCGGCGCGGGATCGAAAATCATCTCCTCGGCGGCGGTCAACCCGGTGAGCGGGGTTCCGGCCAGTCGTTTGAGAATGCCGACCTGGATTTCATGGGGCCTCACGGCGAGAAGACGATCGAAGCCGTGCGCGAAACTCTCCAGGGTTTCTCCGGGCAGGCCGATGATCAGATCGGTGTGAAGATGGGCGTGGGTGGCGGTGAGCAGCCAGCGCAGATGCGTTTCGGCGCGGTCGTTGTCCTGATGTCGCTGAATCTTTCGCAGCACCTCGGGATTGAAGGATTGAACGCCGAGTTCCAGTTGCAGGCTTCCGGCGGGAAAGGCGGCCAGTCGCGCCTGGATGCCGGGCGTAAGGCGATCCGGGACCATCTCGAAGTGGACGAAGAGTCCCGGCGTTTCCAGGCGGGCGAGAAAGAAGTCGAGAATGGCCCCGGCGTGCAACTCTCCCAGATTGAAGGTGCGATCGACGAACTTGAAGTGACGCGCACCCCGTTGGATCAGTCGTTCCAGTTGCGCCAGGAAGGGTTGCAGCGGAAACCGGCGCACCTGCTCATCCAGGGCCGACAGACAGAAGGCGCAGAGATAGGGACAACCCCGCGACGACTCTACATAAAGATGGCGATGGGCCAGATCCTGGTCGTCGTATTCGTCGTAGGGAAAGCGCAGAGTGGTCAGATCGGGCGCGGGAGCGATGATCTTGCGGGGCAGGGAGGCACCTTCGATCAGCAGAGCGTCGCAGAGGGTGGAGAAAATGGCGTCGCCTTCGCCGGAAACCCGGTGATCGGCGAGCCGGGCCAGGGGATGATCGTCCAGGGCGTGACCCGCCTCCGGTCCGCCCAGGATCAGCAGGGTCTGCGGACGGATCGCCTTGAGCAGCGTGGCAAAGCGCGTGACCAGTTCGGTATTCCAGACGTAGACGCCGCACCCCACCAGTCGGGGCTGTTCCGCGAGAATGATTTCGACCGCCTCTTCGGGGCGTCGTTCCAGATCGAATTCGATCAGCCGGGTCTGGTGCCGCCACGGGCCCAGATTGGCCAGCAGACAGCGCAATCCCATGGAAGGGTGGGAAAAACGGGCGTTGAAGGTGGTCAGGACAATTTCCGCCATAGGTGGTCCGCGTGATTCTGTGTTAGGCTGTGAAGTGTCGATCAGGCGCGATGACCGAGCGATCCGCGCACCAGCAGGAGGGCATGATTATGACCGAAATGAATACGAAGGCAATTCCGGATCACGGGACCACCGCCGGAAAGGATGGGAAATCCAACGCGGAATCGCTGCCCGCCGCCTTGCGGCGTCCCGTGGTCCCGTCGTTGACGCGGATGCTGGCGGGTCGTCCCATGGAAGAGGAGATTCTCGATCCGGCCAATCCGAATCTGATGGTCGATCGGGATGAGTTGCCCGGTCGGGGAGCGTGAACATGGCGCAGACGCGCAGCGGGGCGTGGATTCAGACCTATACCGGCGTGCAGTTCTGGCCCATGGATGCGCGACCCGAGGAGGTGTGCATCGAGGATATCGCCCATGCCTTGTCCATGCTGTGCCGGTTCAACGGCCACTGCCGACGATTTTATTCGGTGGCCGAACACTCGGTGCATGTGTCGCGGGTGGTGGCCGAGCACGAGGCCCGCTGGGGATTGCTCCACGATGCCGCCGAGGCCTATCTCTCCGATCTCCCGAAACCGGTGAAACGGGAATTGCCGGTGTTCCACCTGTGGGAGGAGCGGTTGCTGGAGGTGATCGCGGTACGGTTCGGGTTGGATCCGGTCCATCCCACCGAGGGGGTGAAACAGGCCGATATGGCCCTGTTGGCCAGCGAAAGGGCGGTGTTGATGGGGCCGGAACCCGCGCCCTGGTGCGCGCTGCCGGATCCGGTGCCGGGTCTGGTGATTGTCGGCTGGTCGCCGGAGCAGGCCAAACAGCACTTTATGGAGCGTTTCGCGGCGTTGTTTCCGCAGGGCTGAAAGGTTGGGTGTCCGGTTTACGGATCGTCCGCCAGCGGGTGACACTGTTGCAGCACCTCCATCAATTTTTGTTTTTTGATGGGCTTGCTGACATAAAGATCGCATCCGGCTTCGCGGCTGCGGTCGGCTTCGCCGTCGAGGGCGTGGGCGGTCAGGGTGACGATGGTGACTCTGGGACGATGATTCTCCAACTCCCAGGCGCGAATCAGCCGGGTGGCGGTATAGCCGTCCATGATCGGCATCTGCACATCCATGAACACCACATCGAAGGTCTGATTCTGGACCGCCTCCACCGCCTCTTCGCCATTGACGGCCACCTCCAGATGGTGGGGGGTGCTCTTGAGAAAGGTGCGGATCAGCAATTGATTGTCTTCGGAGTCCTCCACCAGCAGAATCCGCAGAGCTTGCGCGTCCGGCGCACCGACGGGAACGAGGGGGAGTCCGGCGGACGCGGGCGGCGGCGCGGCGGGACGCAAGGGTAGATTGACCCGGAAGGTGCTTCCCGATCCGGGTTGACTCTCCAGCACGATGCGGCCTCCCATCAACTCCACGAGGCGACGCGAGATGGTAAGCCCGAGTCCGGTGCCCCCGTGCCGACGGGTGACGCTGGAATCCACCTGCGTGAAGGGATCGAAGATCGATTGGCTCATCTCCGCGCTGATGCCGATGCCGGTATCGTGGACCATCAGGAGCAGTTCCCGCTCCCGATGCGGGTCGGGCAGACATGACAGGGAGACTTGACCCGCATCCGTGAACTTGATGGCGTTGCCCAGCAGATTGAACAAGACCTGCCGGAGCCGCAGACGGTCGGAGAGGATCAGCGGGGGCAGGTCGGGGGCGAGGTCGCACGCCAGGGTCAATCCTTTTCCCGCCGCGACCACGCGCAGCATGCCGACCACCTCGCACACCATCTGCGCCACGTTGACCGGTTCCTCGACCACCCGCAAATGACCCGCCTCGATTTTCGACAGATCCAGAATCTGGTTGATCAGCTCCATGAGGGTGGATCCGGCATCCTGGAGTTTTCTCAGATACTCCCGTTGTTCCGGGTTGAGGGGGGAGTCCAGCAGCACATCTCCCATGCCGATCACCACATTCATCGGGGTGCGGATTTCGTGACTCATGATCGCCAGGAATTCGCTTTTGGCCCGGTTGGCGCATTCGGCGTTCTCCTTGGCCTGACGCATCGCCTCTTCGGTCTGTTTGCGGCGGTGGAGATCCTGATCCAGGGCTTCGGTGAGATATTGATTGCGTTGCAGTTCGTCCCGCAGTTGGAGTTCGGCCTGTCGGCGTTGGGTGATGTCGATCATGGAGACGAACACCCGGCTCCAGTTGTCGGCATGGCCCGGGGGCAGCGAGACGGACAAGGAGACCCAGATCACCTCGCCGGTGAGGGTGAGGTGGGTGCTTTCGGCGGAAAAACGGGATTGGCCCGAGAGTAGCGTACACAGGGCCTGTCGGTAGGTCTCCAGGGAGTGCTCATCGAAGAACTGCTGAAGATTGGCCATCAGAGTCTCTTTGTTCGGGGCTTTCAGCAGGGCGAGGGTGGCCTGATTGACCTCCAGAATCCGGGTACGCCGGGCACACTCCATCGCCGTCTGAAGAGAGATTTCCATCGCTCCCGGATGGCAGGTATCCAGGTAGATCTTGACCTCGGAGAGATCCTCTTCCCACAGGGAGGAGGGGGAGTCGAAGAAAATGCCCTTGAAACGGGCTTCCCGTTCTTCCAGAGCGGTGCGGTTTTTGTTCTGATCGGTGAGAAATTTCAGGGTCTGACGCCGCACGAACCAGAGCGCGACCAGACCCGCCAGCCAGAACAGGGTGTGACCCATGACCAGGGTGCGGGTGATTTTCCACATGCTGTTCAGATAGGGGGTCATGGGGACCGCCGTGCTGATGCCGCCCCGCACGCCGCCGACCGGCACGCCGCTGGCCTCGTGACATTTGAGGCATCCGGTTTCCATGATCATGGCGCGCATGAGGCGCAGATAGGGTTTGCCGTCGATTTCGGTCTGTTCCAGGCGTTCCCGCACCCCTTGTTCAAAGGAGCGCAGCGTTTCGGATTCCCACGCATCGGGGGAGTTGTCCGGGTTGAGCAGATGGAGACTGGTGATGTGACCCCGGACTCCATAGGTTTCCGTGTAGCGTTCCATCACCTCCCGCAGCATGTAGGCGGGATTCATCAAGGTCAGACGGATGCCCTGATCCGAGGTGAGGTCACGATTGGGCAGATGGTGCAGATAGGGGTTGGGTGGCGTGGATTCGCTGGGTATCACATAGACGCCACCGTGATCGGTGGCCCATTGACGAAAGGAGAGATCCTTGTTCAGATGGGTGATGGCTTCGCCCCGGGCCTGTTCGAGCACATGGTTTTGTTCCTGCTTCAGCGTCAGGGTGAGTACGCCGATGACGAGGAGGGTCCAGACCGTCAGGACGATCAAGGAAATGCGATTGACCGCACGCAGGGAGTGAAGTCGGGATCCCTCGTACATCCAACGTCTCCTGGTGGGGATGTGAAGAATGATTGCTTCGGCGGAGATGATTGACATCCATTTTTTTATTGAATTTGCGGAAAATGCAAGTAGAAAATTGGTTTTTTGGTCCAGGGATGGAAAGAGGTCTGCACCGAAGGTTGACCTTTCCGCAAGCCTGCGATAAATAAAATATCAGAGCCGGTTGCCTCTTTGCGATTGGCTTTTTTCACAGGCATCGTCGTATATTTCATCGATTTTTGTCGGGCAGATGCCCATTTTCGCTTCGATTCATCGGCATTCATGGAAAAAGAACCGCGCAGCACCTACCAGAAAATCAAGCAGACGGTCCATTGGGTCATGGAGGATTCCACCTGTCCCTATCGTCGCTGGTATCATTTTATCATGATGACAGTACTGGTGTTGTCTTTGGGGGTGTTGATCGTCAACGCCCACCACGCCCATGACCCGGAACGGGATGTTTTTGCCCATCATCAACTTTTTATTTTTTTGGACCACGTTTTTTATTACATTTTTGTGTGTGAATATCTGTTGCGCTGGTGGACCAGCACCTCGCTGCGACAGGATTATCGGGATGCGGTTCATCGTTATCGTCGTCGGATCTATCATTCGTCGCGCCATGGGGAGGTGCTGGACGGACTCTATCATGCCGCGCTTCATAAAGTCCGCTGGATGATCCATCCGCTGGCGTTGATCGATCTGTTGGCGATTCTGCCGACCTTCCGGTTTTTCCGGCTGTTCCGGGTCATTCAGTTGTTGAAGTTTTTCCGTTACTCCCGGCGCATCGCCTTCGTGACCAGCATTCTCGGAGAGCGGCGATACGAGATGGTTTCGCTGTTTCTGGCGGGGGTGGTCATCTGGGGAACCGTGGCGGTGGCCTTTTTTCTGGCCGAATATGGCGTCAACGACAAGGTGACATCCCTGGGGGCGGCGGTCTACTGGTCGATCATCACCATCACCACGGTGGGTTACGGGGATATCTCCCCGGTGACGGATGTGGGACGGGTGGTCGCCGCCGTGGGGGTGCTGGTCGGCATGTCGATCACGGTCCTGATGACCTCGCTGGTGGTGTCGGTGTTCACCGACCGCCTGTTCAACCTCAAGGAGTTTCACATGGAGCGGCAGATCGAACGATTGCGCAACCATTTCATCGTCTGCGGCCTGGATGCTTTGGGCCTGGTGGCCTGTCAGAGTCTGCACAACGAAAAAAAACCCTTCGTGGCCATCGATCTGGATCAGACGCGGGTCGATCGGGCGATCCGGGAGGGGTGGATCGCCATTCAGGGCGATGTCACCTTGCAAGAGACCTGGGAACGGGTCGGGCTGGCGCGGGCCTCCGGCGTGATCATCGCCATTCTTAACGAGGCGACCAACGTTTACATCATTCTGCTGGTGCGGGAGATCAACGCCAAATGTTTCGTGGTCGCCTGCGGCGGTCAGCAAAGCTCCGAACAGCGGTTGCAGCGGGTGGGGGCGGATCGGGTGGTGTTGCCGTTCCAGAACGCCGGACAACAGATGGCTCAGACGGCGTTGCGCCCCGGTGCCTTGCAGTTTTTCCGTCTCGCGTTGGATCAGACCCACTCCGCGTTCGAAATGGAGGAGATTTCCATCCGGGCCGGATCGGTGTTCGATGGCGTCACCCTGCGGGATTCGGATTTGCGTCATGGTTTCAACGCGATTGTGGTCGGCATCATTTCCGAAGGCCAGGGCATGACCTACAATCCCCAGGCGAGCCATATTCTCCGCTCCGGGGATGTGATCATCTGTCTCGGCCACAAGGATGATCTGGAACGGCTGAAACGGGCCTCCGCGATGAAAGCGGCTGGCAATCCGCTCGAAGATCAGGAGGTGGCCGAATTCCTGATTCGTCACGGTTCGCCGCTCAACGGCTCCACCTTGCAGGAGGCGCAACTGCGGGAGCGGTTCAATCGGATGGTGGTGGCGGTGGCGGTGGGCGGGCAGGAGGTGCTGTTCATGCCCAAGCCGAGCCTGCGTTTCGCGGCGGGGGATGTGCTGGTCTGTCTGGGACATCGGGAGCAGCTCGACGCGATGAGTGCCGCCATGGGGGGACAGGCCCATCCGGCGCGCCCCCTGGTCGAGCTGACCATGGAACCGGTCCGCATTCCCCATGGATCGCATATGCAAGGGGTGCTGTTGGGCTCTTCGGGCATTCGGGTCGATTTTTCCTGCAATGTTCTGGCGGTCCAGCGACCGGGGGAGAATCTGCTGTTCAATCCGGCCCCGGACTATCGGTTCGCCGCCAACGATTTGCTGGTCTGTCTGGGCAAACGCAATGATTTGAACCGGTTGAAGGCCATGATCCTGAAGAGTTGAGCGTCAGCTGAAAAAAAAATTGGCAAGAGAATCCTTCCATGACGTATCATTGAGGAATCGGCTCATGGATGATTTTCCCATCGTTCGTTTGGATCGCCGTGCCTGGGTCGGATCGGAGGCACGGGTCTGGATCTCTTTTTTCTTTGGTACAAGGATGCATGACATGAAAAAATCCTGTTCGGCAGTTCTGGTCGCATTGTTGTTGTTTTTTGCTGGCGTGGCCAATCTCCAGGCGCAGGAGAGATGCGTGTCTGGCGATTGTGTCAACGGAAAGGGAACCTATATTTATACCGATGGCAGCAAATATGTCGGTGAGTACAAGAATGGCATGATCCATGGGCAGGGGAAATTCACCTATCCGGATGGCAGTGTCTACACCGGAGAGTATAAAAATAATAAGATGGATGGCAAGGGCACCTTCGTTTATCCGAATGGCGACAAGTATGTCGGCGATTTTGCCAATAACCAGATGAGCGGCAATGGCAAGTTCACCCGTGGCACCAACAAAGCCGCCGAAGGTCAAAAACCTGCCGCGAAGGAAGATGCCGCCAAAACGGTGAAAAAAGAGGCCCCGAAAGCGGATGCCGCCAAAAAAGAGCCGGCCAAAAAAGAGAGCGTCAAGAAGGATGCGGTGAAGAAGGAAGCCGTCAAGAAAGAGGCTCCCAAGAAGGATGCCGCCAAGAAAGAACCGGTGAAAAAAGAGGTCGCCAAGAAGGATGCGGCCAAGAAAGAGTCCGCGAAAAAAGAACCGGCGAAAAAAGAGACCACGAAGAAACCGGCTGGCAAGGCCGCCGACGAGTGAAGCCGGATCGTTCATGCCTCCGGTGGATCGAGGCGTGAAGAGAGACGGATCCCTTTCCTTTCCCGCGCAGCGGAACGCCCGCGGGTAAGGAAAGATGATCCGCCGATCAACGTTTACTGCTCATTGAGATAGCGTTCGGCCTCCAGTGCGGCCATGCAACCGGTTCCCGCCGCCGTCACCGCCTGACGATAGTGCCGATCCTGCACATCCCCGGCGGCGAAGATGCCCGGAATGCCCGTCGCGGTGGAGTCCGGTTTGGTGATCAGATATCCCGCTTCGTCGGTTTCCAGGTAGTCGCTGAAAATGCCGGTGTTGGGTGAGTGTCCGATGGCCACGAAAACACCGGTCAAGGCCAACTCCTGCACCTCCCCGCTCTTGACGTTCTTGAGGCGGATGCCCCGTACCCCGCCACCAGGGCCCGGTTCGCCGAGAATCTCCTCCACCACCGAATTCCAGACCGGTTCGATTTTGGGGTTGTTGCGGACCCGATCCTGCAACACCTGTTCGGCCCGCAGCCGGTCGCGACGATGCACCAGATAGACCTTGGTGGCGAAATTGGTGAGGAAAATCGCCTCCTCCGCCGCCGAATTGCCCCCGCCGACCACCGCGATCTCCTGACCCCGGAAAAAGAATCCATCGCAGGTGGCGCAGGCGGAAACACCGAAACCTTTCAGTTTCTGTTCCGACTCCAGACCGAGCCAGCGGGCCGTGGCCCCGGTGGCGATGATCAGCGAGTCGCAGGTGTAGACATCCCCCGAGTCCGCGTTGAGACGGAAAGGACGCACCGAAAGATCGGTGGAAAGAATGGTGTCGTAAACCATGGTGGCGTCGAACCGTTCGGCCTGGGCGCGCATTTTTTCCATCAGTTCCGGCCCCTGGACGCCCTCTTCGAAGCCGGGAAAGTTGTCCACTTCCGTGGTGGTGGTCAATTGGCCGCCAGGTTGCATGCCCTGAATCAGAACAGGTTTCAGATTGGCGCGACCCGCGTAGATGGCCGCCGTATAACCAGCCGGTCCGGAACCGAGAATGATCAGTCGATGATGGATTTCATTCGCCATGTGCGAGACTCCGTGATGCGTTTTCGATGGGGGAATGGGATGTGTCCAATCCCGAATAATGCCGTCCACCGTTCGGATACGAAAGGGAAAAAAACATTTACGGATGTGCTTTCACGGGGGAAAAACGTGGTTT
>JADGBU010000010.1:22753-34066 GCA_015231295.1 Magnetococcales bacterium
CAAAATAGCGTATTTTCAAACAGGGATGATGGCGTTTTTTGGCATTTGGGCTTGGTCAACACGGTTCTTGTTCCGGTTTTGTCATGCATGGCATTATGTTTCTGGCATTGGAGGATTTCCTGGAAGCCCGTCTGGGCGAAGGGGTATGGGAACGTCTCTTGCAGGCGGCCAATCTTCACGATCAACAGTTCGAGCCCGATCGCTACTATCCGGATCAGGTGGCCAACGAGCTGTTCGAACTCTCCGCGCGGTTTCTCAAGCAGCCGCTTCCGGCCACCCTGGAGCTGTTCGGCCAGCACATGAGCCCCGGACTCGTGACCATGGGACGCTCCATGGGTATCCTGCATAAAGACTGGAAAACCCTCGATATTCTCGAACATCTCCAAAGCCATGTCCTGGCTCCGTTCGCCAACATCGAATTCGGGGTCATGCCGCCGGATATCCGCACCTATCGTCTCAAGCATGGCGAGGTGGCCGTGGCCTATGTGTCACGCCGCAAGCTCTGTCCGCTGCTCAAGGGGATCATTCGGGGCATGGGGCAATTCTTTCACGAGCCCATCGCCTTCAAGGAGCAGGTGTGCATGCTCCAGGATGCGCCGCTGTGTCGTCTGTCGATCTATCTGGATGATCCGTTCTTTTTGCGCTATGTCGATGTCGAACGCGAGTTCGGTCTGGTGCAGAGCCGAATCGCCGAAATCACCTTTTATAATACCTTTCAGGGGGTGCCGTTTTCCGATCTCGGACTGGTGTTGCGTTACAGCAAGGATGAGGTGCTGGTACAGGTGCCTCCGCTGCAACTGCTCACCATGAAGGTCGAAAAAGTCACCTACCTTTCGTTGCCCCATCTGCCCCAGGGGCTCAAGGCCCTGATCCGCGATGTGGATGGCAATCAAGGAATGGCCGCGCTGACCAATATACGGCTTACCGATGGCGCGGTGGGATGTCGTCGCTTTCCACGGGTGACTCCGGATAAGTCCATGCCCGTCCACATGAAATTGGGAAAACGTACTTTTCGTGGTCTGATGCTCAATATTTCCAGTGGCGGAGCCCGCATCCTGCTGGAAAAGGAGAGTCGGCTGCCGGAAGTGCTGTTGTTCGAGCCGGTGTCGGTTGATTTCGCCATGCCGCTGAAGTATGTCGAACTCGATGATACCATCGTGCTCGGACCGGTGCCGATGGTGGTCGATGGCAATATTCTCGATGTCTCTCCCATGGATGGCTCGATGGCGATGCGGATCGTCTTTTCGGCACTGCCGAGGCGGGATGGTATGGTGATGGAGCAGTACTCCCGCAAGATGCATGACGACGCCATGGAGGTGCTTCAGGGGCGGGTCGTCGCGATGCAAAAATAGGTCGCCCTCTCTTTTTTCACCGCTCTGCCAGCACTCGTTGGGTCAGATGAAGACGCATCTCGGCCCGTTCGGTGAGACGATGAAACAGATGATGAGGCCCGGTGGCCTGCTCCACCTGCCGCTCCAGATCCTGGGCGATCTCCTGATAGAATCGCAACACCCGGAGATCGAACCGCTCCAGAGCCCGGAGCAGCGGATCCTTGACCAATCGCGCCTGAATGGTCTGCCGACTCTCCTCCCTCAGATCGCCCAACCAAAGATGACTGGCCGCAAAACAGGTGACGACGCCATCGCCCCGGATCATCGGGTCGGTGTCGAAGCGTTCCTCCAGAGGCGCGCTCCGATCGAGCAGCGTGCGCAGCAGGGCGCGTTCGTGCAGATATTCGCTCGGATCGAGCAGCGCGGCGCGACCATAGGCGTCGATGGTGGAGCTCATGAAGTGGATCGGATGATCCGGGTGGGAGGCGAGCGCGAACAGAGCATCCCGGATCACCGGGCTGGAACGGTCCGCGTGGACCGGATCGCTCTTGAGGCGTGGGGAGAGGGCGTATCGGACCGGTTGCAGGGATTCGCCCCGTTCCCGGAGTTCCCGGATCAGTCGGGCGACCACGCCTTGTTCCAGCAGGGAGCGGGAGAAGTTGAGACGATTCTGTTTGTGCAGCAGCACCAGCCGGATCCGGGGAAACGACACCGAGGCCAGAATGAGATGGGCGATATGCGCGACCGGGATCCGTTCCCGCAGGGAGCCGTCCCGGTTGGCGAGAATCTCCTGATGAAACTCGTCGAAGCTGATCTGCAGCACGATTTCCGCCGGAACGGCGTGGCGGGGACGATGGGTGCGGGCCTCTTCCAGCGCGGCAAAGATCCGGGTGGCCTCTTCCGGGGAGCTGGCCGATGCCCCGTTGAGCAGAATGGCGAATGATTTCACCCGTCTCATCTCGCGGATCGCCTGATGAAACAAAGGCAACTGGTTGTGCAGTTCTCCACCGGTGAACAGGATCGAGCGGGTCTGTCCATCGATCCACTGGAACAGCGGCGTCGGATCGAGGCTCTGTTTCATCGGATCGCGCCAGATGAACATGCAGTGGCGGCAGGATTGTGAACAGGCCATGCGGGGAATGAAGCCCGCCTTGGGCCAGGGCGGAAGCGTTTTCGGCGTGGGCAGGGCATCCACCAGGGCCATGCGTTGTCGATCCAGTGCGTTGCCCACCTCCAGGGCGATCTCCTTCTGTTGTCGCTGAAGGCGTCGCACCTCCTCTTGCAACGTGCCGGAAAAGGGAGTCATCTGTTGCCAGGCGGTCAGAATCGCCGTGTGGGGATGGCGCGGATGTTGAAGGTTCCAGGCGCGCAACGCCTCGGTTTTGGGATGATCCGGGGCGTTGTGGTGCCAATGATGGAAAAATCCCGAGACAAACTGTTCCGGATTTTCGCTCCGGGCCAGCAGGTCGGTCAGCCAGGCGTGTTCCGGATTGCGGGAGATTGCCAGAATATCCCGTCGGTATTCGGGATGGATCTCCTGACGCAACCACGCGAAGGCAAACAGACCCGCAAAAATGCCCGCCGGACCGCTATCCATGCTTCGGTTGAAGCGGTTGACCGCCTCCAGGAAGCGGGTCTGGTTGCGGGCGATATGGTCGGATCGGAGCGGTGACATGGGACGCTCAACCAGCAACAAGGAAGGGACCAGGGGCGTGATTCCCCTGGCGTGATTCGGGGTCGCAGCCCCGGATCACGCCATCCACACGATACATCAATCAGATGCGTTTCAGAAGGATTCGAACTCTTCATCCGAGGTTTTCGTCTTCGGAGCGGGCAGAGCGCGCGTGTTTTTTCCGGGGGCCGGGAGCCCTTTGGGAGGATTTTTGGCCGTTCGCGGCGCGGGAAGCGCGGCATGGCCGCTGTGGGCCGGAGCGCGTACCGGGGGAGCCTGGGTCTCGCCGAGCTTGAAGAACGAGATCGATTGACGCATCATTTCCGCCTGGGCATTGAGTTCTTCCGCCGTGGCGGCCATCTCTTCCGAGGCTCCGGCGTTTTGCTGGATCACCTGATCGAGTTGCTGAATGGCCTGATTGATCTGTCCCGCGCCCTGGCTCTGCTCCTGACTGGAAGAGGCGATCTCCTGGATGAGTTCAGCGGTTTTCTGGATATCGGGCACCAGTTGATTGATGATCTGACCGGCCTGTTCCGAGATGCTGACGCTGGAGGTGGAAAGATGGCTGATTTCCCCGGCGGCCACCTGGCTGCGTTCCGCCAGTTTGCGCACTTCGGCGGCGACCACGGCGAAGCCTTTGCCGTGTTCGCCGGCCCGGGCGGCCTCGATGGCGGCATTGAGGGCGAGCAGATTGGTCTGACGGGAGATCTCCTCGATGATGCCGATCTTGCCTGCGATCTGTTTCATGGCCACGACCGCTTGATTGACCGCCTCGCCTCCGGCGGCGGCATCCCTGGCGGCCTTTTGGGCGATGGTCTTGGTGGTGTTGGAACTGTCGGTATTGTGCTGAATGGTGGAGGTCATCTCTTCCATGGAGGATGAGGTCTGTTCCACCGCCGCCGCCTGTTCGGTGGCCCCCTGGGAGAGACTTTGCGCGGAGTTGGAGATTTCATGGCTGCCTGCGGCCACCTGAGCCGCCGCGCTGGCGATGTCGCTGATGATTTCTCGCAGCTTGTGGGCGGTATTGGAGATGCCTCGGGCCAGGTTGCCCAGTTCGTCCCGCCGTTGCAGTTGTAAATCGACCATGAGGTTGCCTTCCGAGAGTTGCGCCATCATGCCGGTGCAGGTGCGCAGCGGATTGGCGATGCTGTTGGCGACATACAGGGCCAGCACCACCACGACGGCGGCGATGGCCAACGCCATGAGGCCAATGGTCGAGATGAGGGTGTCGATGGGTGCGCGGACCTCGGCCAGATCGATTTCGGCCAGCACGGCCCAGTTGGTATCCGCCACCTTGAGGGGCGCGAAACTGGAGAGTACTGGATTCCCATTATAATCGATGATGACCTTGGCTCCGCTTTTGCCGGCCAGAGCTTCGCGGCTGCCTTCGGTATCGACGCCGTTCTTTTCGATGGTTCCGGCAAAGGAGGCTTTGACCGAATGGCCGTTCGGGTCGAGAAACGAGTCGGAGCGCATGCGTTTGTCGTGGCCGACCAGATAGGTTTCGCCGGTTTTGCCCATGCCGTCCCGCTGCTGCATGACGCTGTTGATCGCCTCCAGCGAGAGTTGCAGCCCGATGGCACCGATGATCCGGTTGTCCTTTTGGATGGGAGTGACGATGAAACCCGCCGGATCCCCCTTGGAGGGGGCATAGGGCTCGAAATCGCCCAGGGCGAGGGTTTTGTTCTGGACCGACTTGTCGAACGCCTTGCCCAGGCCGCTGCTTTTGAGCGGGCCGGTGATGAGATTCTGTCCCAGGTCCGGTTCGCGGGCGAAGGAGTAGACCACATCTCCATCGATGGCGATCAGGAACAGATCATAGTATCCGTACTCCTTGGTGAAGTGGTCGAGCCAGGAGGTGGTCTTGGCGACCGCCTGGGTCCACTGGGGGCCGCCGGTTTTTTTTCCTTCCGATTCGAAGGCCGCTTCCAGGCCCGCGATCGCCCGTTCGACATCGCCGGAGGCGGCCAAAACATTGAGATCTCCGAACCGTTCCGACATGAACTTTTGGATTTGTCCCTTCTTGATCGCCTGCACCGCGTTCAGCTGATTGAAAGATTGCTGCATGATGGCCTGTTCGGCCTGTCGTGCTGCGAACCATCCCGAAAGAGCCATGGGAAACAATCCCACCAGCAGGAAAAGTCCCAGCAGTTTGGGTCGCATTGCGATATCTGCAAGTTTCATGTGATACCCCTGATTGAGTGTGATTGACCATAGAGTCATTCCGTCTATGCGGATCATTCATGGAATACATGCTATCATATGCTCTTTTTTTGTGCAATTCTCTTTGTCGCCAGGCGGGTTCCGAACCGGAGGAGCAGGGCGAACATCAGGTCGCAGGGGGTGAAATCGAGGAGGGGTTGCAGCAATCGGTCGTGCAGGGCGGTCAGCGGATGGCGACCGGTGGGACGCAACGGGGTGATCAGCAGATCGCCGAGGAAAAACAGTTGCCACAACGAGCGGCGCGCAAAGCGACCCAGGCGATACCATCGTTGCCAGGCGTCGCGCCATTCGGTCTGGCGGTCGAGCGCGGCCAGCAGGTCGAAAAACGGCAGCAGGCGCAAGGGGCGGGAGGTATCCTGGGTGCGGTACAGCCTCGGAGCCTGGGCGAGAAACTCCCGAAAATCGGCATGAAACGCCATCAGGATCATGGCGTTGAGCAGAATACGCCGGATGACTCCCTCTTGCCGGAAGCGGCGTGCGGAACTCTCCAGGGTGCCCGGCAGCGTGATCCAGATTCCCTCTCGGGCCACCTGTCCGGCCAGATGTTGATCCTCCAGAAAGGGCAGTTCGCTTCGGAATCCCCCCAGTTGTCGGAAGAAGGCGCAAGAGATCAGCAAACCCTGATCCCCGTGGATGCATTCGGGTCGATTGAGGGCGGTTTTGTGTTGAAAATAGCGCAGAATCCAGGGGGGATCGAACGGGGGATCGATGAAGCGCAATCGGAAATGTCCGGCGCAGGGCTTGACCGCGACCGCCTGAAGGCGCTGAAAATGAACGAGGGCATTGTGCAGCAGATCGGGATCGGGCAGCGCGGAGTCGGCATGCAGAAACAGACAATGCGCGCTTGAAGCGTGAACGGCGGCGGCATTCATCTGCGCCCCTCGTCCCCGGACCGGACATGCGATCGTCCGGACTCCCAACCGTTCGGCCAGTTGCGGGGTGCCATCGGTGGATTGGCCATCGGCGAGGAGAATTTCCAGGGTGATGCCGCGCTGGCGGCGCAACTGTTCGAGCAGTCCGGGCAGATGATCGGCCTCGTTGACGGTGGGAATGATGACCGAAAGTTGTGGCGCGGCCTGACGGGGAACGGAGAGCGGTGGCATGAAGTTCGGGAGCGTCCGGTTGAACGTTGAAGCCAGTCCGGCCGATCGGGGAGTATCCGGGATCGGGAGGCGGTCAGGAGGGGATATGATGGCCTGGAATTGCGGAGTTTTGCAATCGGGAGTGGAATTCTGTATGGTGGGGCCACTCTCCTGGTTTTTTCAAGCCTTGCGAAAGGAGTTGTCTGGATGATGCCTGTGCGTTGGCGCGTCGGATGGTTGGTCGTATGGTGGATCATGGCCGGAAGCGGTTGGCTTCATGCGGCGGAGAGGCCGGAAGCCGCAGGGCGTCTGATCGTGTTCGTCGCGGATTACTGTCCGTATTGCAAGGAGTTTTTGAAGGTCGTGGCCCCGGTCTATCCCAAGACCGATCTGGGGGGACGTTTTCCTTTGGAGGTGGTGGATCATTTTTCGCCCTCCAGGGAGTGGGAATCGCTTGCCTGGGAGATTCGGTTTTATCCCACCTTTCTGGTGATGGATGGCCAGGGTCGGGAGTTGGGGCGATTTCGCGGCTATCGGGGCGAGGAGCCATTCTGGAGTGAAATGGAACGAATCGCGGTACGGAGAGTGGCCACTCCGTGACGCCAGCTTGAAGGGAGCATCGATCGCATGTCATTTTTCGCGCGTTTGAAGGAGGGTCTGGCCAAAACCAGACAGATTCTCAATACCCCGCTGGAAGAGTTGTTTGTCGGAGGCAAGGTCGATGAAGCCTTGCTGGAGGAGCTGGAAGAGCAACTGGTGATGGCCGATTTCGGGGTGGAAGCCTCGGCGAGGATCGTGGCCGAGGCCAAGGCGCGTCTCGATCGGGGGCAGAAAAAAGATGGCGACGCCATGCGGGAGGCGTTGCGCGAGACGATCCGCGATCATCTGGAAGCGGTGGAGCGGGCCGTTCCACAGCCGCCTCGGGTGCGTCCGTGGGTGATTCTGGTGGTGGGGGTGAACGGCGTCGGCAAGACCACCACCATCGGCAAGTTGGCCGCCTATTATCGTTCTCAGGGGGAGGGGGTGTTGTTGGCCGCCGGGGATACCTATCGGGCTGCCGCCGTGGCCCAGTTGCAGCAGTGGGGGGAGCGGTGTGGCTGTCCGGTGATTTCGCAGGGCCAGGACGCGGATTCGGCGTCGGTGGTCCATGACGCCCTCGCCGCCGCCCGTGCCCGCAAGTTCGACGTGTTGATCGCCGATACCGCCGGACGACTGCACACCAAGAGCAATTTGATGGAAGAGCTGAAAAAAATCAAGCGGGTATTGGGACGGGTCGATCCTTCGGCCCCTCATGAAACCTTGTTGGTGCTCGATGGGACCACGGGACAGAATGCGGTGAGTCAGGTGCAGAAATTTCACGAAGCCATCGGCATCACCGGACTGGTCGTGACCAAACTCGATGGCACCGCCAAAGGGGGAGTCGTGGTGGGACTGAGCGAAAAGTTTCAACTGCCGGTGCGCTACATCGGAGTCGGAGAGGGGCTGGAAGATCTGCGTCCCTTCAACGCCGGGGAGTTCGTCGAAGCCCTCTTCTAACGCCAACCATTCCGGGTCCAGGGGGATGATCCCCCTGGTGGGGTCCAGGGGCAACGCCCCTGGAAGGGTCGGGGCGTTGCCCCAAAACCGCATCCCGATCCCCGCAAGCCATGATCGTCAGGAGTCGTCCCGTCATGAACCGGTTGTCCCTGTCCCTTTTCATTTTTTGGTTGCTTCCGGGGGTGCTGCTCCCGGAATCCCTCTCGGCGGCGGTCGATGAAGAGCGGATCGCCGGATTCCGCAATCGTTTTGCCGTTCTGGATCGGGATGGTCCGCTGGACTCGGTGCTGGATCGCTCCGCATGGCCCGCCAACGACTTTCTGACCGCCTATCTGGAACTGGAACTGCTGCTGCATCCCGATTATCCGGCCACCAACGCGCAGTTGACCGCCTTTCTGGAACGATGGCCCCATCATCCCCAGGGGGATCGGGTGGCCAAGGTGATGGAAAAACGGATGCTCGATGCCGGGGGTGAAAGCGCGGAAAACTGGTTCATCAAACATCCGGCCAAGTCTCAGGCGGCGCGTCTGGCGAGACTCGGAGGGCTGCTGCGCCTGAATCAGACCCAGGAAGCCTTTCCGGTCTGGCGGGATCTCTACCGGGAAGGGGTGGATCTGACCTCCAGGACCGCGCCGGCGCATCCTTTCTGGTCACGGCTGGTGGTGGCGGATCACGAGGCGCGGGCGCGCTCTTTGGCGGGTCGCGATGCCAATGGCTTCGCCGTGACGTTGCGGGCGTTGCCGCAACCGCGTCAGGGATTCTTTCAGGCCCTGGATCTGGCCCGCCGGGGGGAGGGATCGTTGTCCGCGCTCGCCGGTCTGAACCTGACGCAACCCGAAGCGCGGGAGGTGTGGCGTGAACGGTTCGATCTGCTTCAGAAACAGGGAGCCCAGAGCCGCATGCAGGAGCTGCTCGCCGGTCGGGAAGGGGCGGAGCTGGCCCCGGAGGATCGGCAGAGGTATCGGTATTGGCTGGGGCGTCAACTGGTTTTCTCCAAGATGGAGTATCAGGCCGCCTTGTCGCTGCTGGAGCTGAATGTCCGGGAAAAGGGCGGGGCTTTGGAGGATTCGGCATGGCTGGCGGGATGGAGCGCGCTCAATCTGGGCGATCGGGAGCGGGCCGGAGCCTTTTTCGGGCGCATGGCCAACGAAGGCGTGACCTCCGCCGGTCGTGCCCAGGGGGGCTACTGGCTGGCCCGCCTGACCGAGGATGCCCAACGTCGCACCCAGAGTCTGGAACAGGCGGCCCGTCATCTCGACACGCTGCACGGGTTGCTGGCGCGGGAGGAGTTGACCGGTTCCCTGCCCCGCTTGATGGAGTCGGAGCCGGCTTGTCCGGATCAGGGGCCGCAGCCCAAGGTGAAGCCGGAAGATCTGGAAGGATTGCAGGGGTTGCAACGGGTGGGACGGGAGTGGTATGCCGGTCCGGAGATCGTCAAGCTGGGGGAGCGGGCGGCTCTGACCAGCGAGGAGCGGCTTTGTCTGGCGTTGCGCTACGGGGCTTCGGATCTGGCGATCAAGCTCGCCAGCGAGTTGCAACGCAAGGAGCGGATTTTCTGGCGCGGTCTGTTTCCGGTGCCCCGCTGGGTGCCCGAAGGGGGATGGCAGCTTTCTCAGGCTTTGATCTGGGGCACCTCCCGGCAGGAGAGTCAATTTTTCCCGCGCGCCGAATCGTCGGCCAAGGCGTTCGGCGTGATGCAGTTGATGCCGGAAACCGCACGCATGGAGGCGCGCCTGTCTCAGTTTCCGGAATCGACCCGGATGCGCCTGCAGTCTCCCGGATACAACATCGCTTTGGGGCAGGCTTATATGCGTCGCATGCTCAAGCAGTTTGACGGGGATGTGGTGCTGGCGTTGGCGGGCTACAATGCCGGACCCGGACGCGCCAAAAAGTGGCGTGAAGAGCGACTGCGCAAGGATTCCATGACCTTCATCGAAGGGATTCCCATCGCCGAAACCCGCAATTACGTCAAACGGGTGTTGACCGGCATGGGAATCTATCAATTGCTGCTGACCGGTTCCGCGTCGATCAAGGCCGATATGGCGGTGGGCGGTCCGGGAGAGGCGGTGCTGGCACCGATCGTCTCTGCGGCCTCCTCGCCGGCCTCTCCGGTCGCTCCTCCGGCGGCCTCCCCGGCTGCTGCTCCGGCGGCCTCTCCGGTCTCTCCGCCTGCGGCGGCCCCGGAACCACCCGTATCTCCGGCCCCGCTGGAGCCCGAGTCTGGGAGTGCGGGCTCTTCGGATTCCTGATCGTTGGATGGCATCGGATATCTGTGCGGTTTTTTGGATTTTGTGAATGACAGACAATATGGATAATTCATCCTGGAGGATTGTGAAGATGGAAAACAATTTTCACGGCAAGTTGCTTGCCAGTATGGTGGATGTGGGTGAGCCGCGATTTAATGCGGCGCATGAGAAGTTGTTTCATATCGTGGTCGATGCCGATACCATTCTCGGGTCGGCGGCCACGGGAGGACGAATGCTCACTCCGGAGGAGTGGGAAAGCCTCTCCACGGTCTGTGACGAGTTGATCTCTTATGCGAAGGTCCATTTTGCGGATGAAGAGGAGACGCTGCTGCAACGCGGTTATCCGGACTTCGTGCGCCATCGGGGGATTCACAATCAACTGGTCGAGGATCTGAACCAGTTCCAGAAGAAGGTGACGGCGGGAAATGAGCAGGATTTGAAGGAGATGCGACGCTGGATGCTCGAATGGTTGCTGAACCATGTCAACCATGAGGATTATGCCTTCGCTCAATATTTCGCCGCGCAGGGATGATGGATCGGTCGGCGCGCTGCGCGAATGGCTGCGCCATTCGCTTGTTTGAAAAGCGCGCCAAAGATGAAAGTCCCAAGGGCTTCGCCCTTGGATCCGACCAGGGGCCAATGGCCCCTGGACCCCATCGGTATTCTAGTTGGGCAGACGGTAGATGGTCGGCGCGGCTTGCACCACCGGCACTTTCAGATTGTTGAGCGTCTCCGAGTGACCGACGAACAGATATCCCCCCGGAGAGAGATAACGACAGAATTTGTTGATCAACCGCTCCTGGGTGGGACGGTCGAAATAGATGATCACATTGCGACAAAAGATGATATCCATCTTTTCCCGCAGGCCGAAATCCGCGTCCATGAAATTCAGACGACGGAAATTGACCATCGCCCGAATGTCCGGCGCGATGCGGACCAGTTTTTTGGTGGGATCCTTGCTCTTGAGCAGATATTTACGTTTCAGGCCCAACGGCACGGGACCAACCTTGTCCATGTCGTAGACCGCATCCGAGGCGGAACGCAACACCCGACTGGAAATGTCGGTGGCCAGAATGCGCGCCCGGAAATTGATCCCCGGATAGTGCTGGGCAAACTCCCGCAACACCATGGCCAGAGTGTAGGGCTCCTCGCCGGTGGAGCATCCGGCACTCCAGATCATCAACTCCCGCCGCACCCCGGCCCCGGAGGTCTTGATCAGTTCC
>JADGBU010000278.1:0-1677 GCA_015231295.1 Magnetococcales bacterium
GGCATGGGTGGTCATGCGCTCCACGGTTTGATCCAGCGTCGCGGTTCGGGCTTTCATGCGTTGCGCCAGTTCCAGATCCCGTTTCGTGAGGTCGAGCAGACGGTTATCCTGTTCCAGGAATTGGGCGTAGGCCTTCTGGAGTCCTTCCAATGCCTGTTCCAGCCCGGGGAGATCCCGGCTGATCGCGCCCAGCGTGTTGATTTCGGCGGTGAAGCGGGCATCGAGTTCGGCGCGGGCCGGGAGCGCGTCGAGGGCTTCGGGGGAGAGGGCCTGAACCATCACGTTCTGACGGTTGACATACTCCAGCAGCAGACTGCTCAGGCGTCGTCCCGAGGTTTCCACCGGGAGGATTTGTTCCATCACCCGGTTTTGCAGGGTGGTGAGTCGTATGTTGGCGAAGGCGGCGGCTCCGGCGAGGGCGATGGTGGCGATCACCCCCATGGCGGCCCAGACGGTCAGCAGACGACGGATGGTCCACGTATTGGTCGTGGAGCCGAACCGGCGGGAAAGAAAACGGTGGACTGGAGCCGGGATGAGGCTTCGGGTCTGGGGGGCGGCGGCCTTCATCGCAGTTGGCTCCAGGTGAGGGGTTGAAACTCTCCTTGGGTCAATCGGGTCGGCCAGACCTTGTGGCTGGCCTGATGGTCGCTCTTGTCGAAACGGACCGGGGTGCCGATCCCCAGATCGAAATCGCGGAGATTTTCCAGGGCGTTGACCAGGGCCTCCCGGTCGTCTGCGGGCTTGTCGGTGATCGTGGCGCGGCGAATGCCTTCGACCAGCAGTCGGGCGGCCAGGAATCCTTCCAGGGAGAGAAAATCCGGGGTGGCGTCGGCGCGGTATTGACGCAGAGCCTCCCGATAGCTCTGCACGCCGGGCAGGGTATCGTTGAGGGCGGGCGTCACCTGGGTGACGATCACCCCTTCGCCCTCCTTGCCCAGAGCCTTGGACAACGCCGCGCTGCCCACGAACGAGACGTTCAGGAACAAGGCGCGGGGCAGATCCTTGCGCGCTTCCCGGATGAAGGCCGCGCAGGCCGGATAGGCTCCCACCATGATGATCGCCCTGGGTTCGGTTTCCGCATCGAGGATGGTGGCCAGTGCCCCTTCGATGTGGGTGGTGTTGCGGGTATAGCGGCCATGGGCGAGGGTATCGGTTTCGGCGAAGCCGCGTGCCTTGAGCGCGCTCACGGCCCCGGCGAATCCCGAATCGCCATAGCCGTCGTTTTGAGTGAAGAAGGCGATTTCACGGGGTTTGACGCCGATGCCCAACAGGCCGTCGATCATGGCGGCGGTCTCTTCGGCATAGCTGGCCCGGTAGTTGAAAATATAGCGTTCCGGAGGGGTCTTGCGCAGCAATCCGGCTCCGGTGACGGCTCCCATCAGGATGGTGCGGGTTTCGTTGGCGATCGGGGCCGAAACCACGGCGGTGGGCGTGCCGACGTTGCCGATGACGGCGAGCACTTTTTTATCGTCGATCAACTGGCGCATGTTGAGTGCGGCCTTGTTGGGTTCGTATCCGTCATCCAGGGCCAGCAGACGCAGCGTTCGGCCATGCACCCCCCCGGAACGGTTGATGCTGTCGAAATAGGTTTCCACCCCGAGGCGGGTATTTTGTCCCAGAGCCACCGGACCGCTTTCCAGGGGGGTGGACATGCCTATGGCGATTTCGGCGGCATGG
>JADGBU010000278.1:1738-3599 GCA_015231295.1 Magnetococcales bacterium
ATGGCGGATTCTAATCCTTGTCACGGGGTCCAGGGGCAAGCCCTTTGGACTTTTTTCCGGTATGAGAATGGATTCCGGGAAATAAAAAAATAATGGAAAATAGATTGGAAAGTCAAAACCCTGGGGGAAGAATCCCCCAGACCCGCCTCTTTTTTTTTAATGGTTTTTTCACAGCGGGGGGGAGTGGTCATTCTCCGTGTTGGAATTGGGGTTCGGAGGATGGATACTCTTTACGAAACATACACGAAGCCTTTCAGAATGGCAATCCGGAGTGTGCGGACCATCGGTTCATGACGGCGGCGTGCTTCTGGTGGCGCGCGGCTTCGGTTTTTCCACCCGCGAACGGATGAACGCGATCAACTCCCGAGCCAGTTCGCCGCCTCGGGCATGGCGTTGATCGGGAGATTTGGCCAGACACTTTTCCACGATCGCGATCAGTTCCGGAGGGGTGTCGGGCCGCAAGGTGGGGATCGGGATCACGGCGTGTTCCAGAATGTGGCTGCGCAGCGATTCCGGATCGTCGGCCCGGAACGGAGGATGACCGGTGAGCAGATGAAAGAAAATCCCCCCCAACGCATACAGATCGCTCCGATGGTCTTCGGTCGAGTCCGATACCGCTTCCGGGGCGGCGTAGGGCGAAATGCCCGTCCCGCCCGGATCGGTGCCCAGCATCCGGGCCACTCCGAACTCCTTGATCCGGAGTTGACGGCTCTTGGAGTCGTAGATCAGATCGTCCGGCTTCAGATTGCCGTGGGTCAGCCCCCGCTGATGGGCGTGATCCAGAGCCAGGGCCGCACGGGTGATGATGTAGAGAATCAGCGTCAGAGGGAGCGGATCGTCCGGATGCACGTGACGCTCCAGATTGCCGGAGATGGGAAAGTGTTCCATCACCAGATAGGCGGGCTTGGCCTCCAGATCCATCGCCAGCAGGGAGACGATCCCTTCGTGTCGCAGCTTCATCCAGGCGTGGCCATCCGCCAGAAAGGCCTCTCGGGCCTGCTGCGCCCGCTCCGGATCGCGATGCAGCGCGGGGCCGGGCAGACGCAGGATCACCGCCTCTCCCGACTCCGGATCCTGTCCGAGCAGCAGCGTGCCCAGGGCATCCCGGCACAGTTCCGCCATCACGTCGTAGCGACCGACCCGATGCACGCCTGCCGTTCCGAACGGGGCTCCCGGCAGCGGGCGGGCCTGTTGCTGATTCAGGAGGGTCTGGACCCGTTGCAGCCGTTCGGCCAGGCCTGGATGGTCGGGATCGTGGCGGCTCATGCGCTGATAGATCTGGAGGGCGTCCGGCAGGCGGCGGGCGGCCTCCAGATCGTGTCCCAGATGGCGGAAGATGGCCATCATCATCTCATCCATGGCGCAGAGCCGGAACTGTTCCAAAGCCAGTTCCCAGCACTGTTGACCCTGATAGGCCAAGCCGAGAGCCCGGTGGATGGTATCGTGTCCGGCGGGAAGTCCGGAGTCCGGAGCGGGTCGAAACCAGGGACGCAGGATCAGAGGCACCAGCGATCCCACCACCAGCAGAGCCAGCGGAGCCATCATCGGCACCCACCAGGCGTGGGCATCCAGCATCCAGAACGCGACGACGGGAACCAGCACGCCCAACAGCATCGCGGCCAGCAAGGTGCCGAGCCGGACCGCCACCCCGCCGGGAGCCGCGAGCAGCATCAGCAGCGCGACCGTCGCATAGAGTCCGTGACGCACCATTCCGGCCCACTCCGGAATCCGGAAGTCGTGGCCATCCAGCAAGGATGCTACCGCCTGGGCATGAATCTCCAGCGGGCTCATGGGACGGGTGGCCGGGGTTTGCAAGGGCGGAGCCAAGCGTGGATCGGTGATGCCGATCAATACCACCCGA
>JADGBU010000279.1 GCA_015231295.1 Magnetococcales bacterium
AGTTCTTGGTCGAGTTCCGGCGGACGGAGACGGGTGGTCGTCTGGTTGTTCGTCTGCGTTCTGCTGCTGCCCCTCGGGGTGATCCTGTCGGCCTGGATCACCCCGGAGTGGGCCGTATGGCGTCATCTGGTCGATACCCTGCTGGGGGAACTCGTGACCAATACCCTGATCCTGTTGCTCGGGGTGTCGTTCTGGGTGCTGCTGATCGGGGTCGGACTTGCCTGGTTGACCGCCATGTGTACCTTTCCCGGTCAGAAATTCTTCGACTGGGCCTTGATTCTGCCGCTGGCCATGCCCGCCTATGTGCTGGCCTTCACCCTGCTGGGTTTCCTCGACTATGGCGGACCGCTGCAACAGTGGCTAGCCGGACGCTTCGGAGCCAATGGATACTGGTTTCCCGAGGTCCGTTCTCCCGGCATGGTGGTTTTTTTCTTTTCCCTGAGCCTCTATCCGTATGTCTATCTGTTGGCCCGCACCGCCTTTCTCGGTCAGGGACGACGGATGCTCGAAGCCTCCCGCATGCTTGGACGTTCACCGTGGGGGGCTTTTTTTCACGCCGCGCTGCCCATGGCCCGACCGGCGATCGCCGCCGGATGCGCCCTGGCGGTGATGGAGGCCCTGGCCGATTTCGGGGCGGTGTCGGTCTTCGGTTTCAACACCTTTACCACCGCCATCTACAAGGCCTGGTTCGGACTCTTCAATCTCTCGGCGGCCACGCAGCTCTCTTCGCTGCTGCTGCTGTTCGTGGTGGTCGCGTTGACCGTCGAACGGCGCATGCGGGGGCGGGCGCGCTATTTTTCCAACGATGGCCATGCCGCCTCGCGTGAGCGGATCGTGCTGCGTGGCGTGGCCGCCGGAGTGGCTTTCGGCGTGGCCGGATCGATCTTCACCCTGGCCTTCGCCTTGCCCATGCTGCAACTGCTGGTGTGGGCCTGGAACCGGGTCGGGTTGGATCTGGATGGTCGTTTCTGGGAACTGCTGCTCCATACCGTGACCCTGGGTGTGGGGGCGGCCCTGCTGGCGACGGGGGCGGCTCTGTTGCTGGGATTGGTGCGCAAGCGTTATCCCGAGGATCGCTCCATCCGGCTGGCGGTGCGACTGGCGACCCTGGGATATGCCCTGCCCGGTTCGGTGCTGGCGGTGGGGGTGATGCTCTCCACGGTCTGGCTCGGCAAGGGGATTGGCGCATGGTTTGCCGCCGGAAACGCGTCGGGGAGCCTCAACGGGTTGAGCGGTGGGGTGAGCGCGTTGCTGTTTGCCTATCTGGTGCGTTTTCTGGCGGTCTCCATGGGGCCGGTGGAAAGTGGCCTGGAGCGCATCCGTCCCTCGATCGCCGAGGCCGCCCACGGTTTGGGTGCCACGACGCGCGCGGTGATCTGGCGGGTCTATCTGCCGATGTTGCGGCCTGGCCTGTTGACCGCGATTTTGCTGGTCTTGGTGGAGGTGATGAAAGAGATGCCCGCCACGTTGCTGTTGCGTCCCTTTGGTTGGGATACCCTGGCGGTCCGCATCCATGAGATGACCTCCGAAGGGGAGTGGGAGCGGGCGGCGTTGCCGGCGGTGATGCTGGTCCTGGCCGGTCTGTTTCCGGTGATTCTGTTGGTGCGCAAGAGTGCCATCCGACGCTGATGGCGGAGAGGCGGGAGGTGCGTTGCCGCCCCCACGTCCGCGCTTGCGATGAACGTCAAATCCCGTGAGGGTTTGCTTTTGGACTTCCATCGGGGGCGATGATCGTCCCCGGATCGCCGTGGTGAGACGGGATCAGGAATTGCGATCTCATTTCATCGGCGGGCAGGGGCCGACTGATCAGATAACCTTGCAATTCGTCGCATCCCAATTGGGTCAACAGCTCCCGTTGCTCCGGATCCTCCGCCCCTTCGGCGGTGGCCCGCAATCCCAGGGTGTGGGCCAGGGAGATGATGGCATGGGTGATGGCCGCATCTTCCTTGTGGGAGGTGATCTCCTTGACGAAGGAGCGATCGATCTTGAGTACATGGACCGGCAGCCTCCGCAGGTGGGAGAACGATGAATAGCCGGTGCCGAAATCGTCCACCGCCAGATGAATCCCCATCTCCCGAAAGGCCCGCAACGCCTTCATGGCATGCCCCACATCGTGCATGACGATGGCTTCGGTGAGTTCCAACTCCAGGGAGTGGGATTCGATGCCGGTTTCCGTCATGATTTGTTCGATCGTCGCCACCAGATCGGGGCGTCCGAACAGATGGTGGGAAAGATTGACCGACAACCGCAACGGCGTGCAGCCTTCATCGATCCACTGTCGGGCCTGCCGACAGGACTCCCGGACCATCCACAGATCGATCGACTCGATCAATCCCAACTCTTCCGCCAGTGGCAGGAATTCGCCCGGGGCGACCAGTTTCTCTCCGCCCCGACGCCAGCGCACCAGAGCTTCGGCACCGACGATGCGATCCTGACGCAAATCCCAGCGGGGTTGATAGAAGGCCTCCAGTTCGCCCCGTTCGATGGCGCGCCGCAGATCCCGTTCCATCGAGAGGCGTTGCGCCCCTTTGCGATTCATTTCGGCGGAAAAGAAACTGAACTGATTTTTGCCCTGGGTCTTGGCGAACTGGGTGGCCAGATCGGCATTTTTGAGCAACTCGTCCGGGGTGGCGCCATTTTCCGGAAACAGGCTGATGCCCAGACTGGCGGTGATGAACACCTCGTGACCATTGGAGAGGGTCATGGGCAGGGAGATGGTCTGGGAAATTTTGCGCGCCAGACGGAGCACGTCGTCGGCGCGGGCCATATCCTTGAGCAGAATGAGAAATTCATCTCCGCCGACCCGCGCCACGGTATCGCCGTCCCGCACGCTGGCCTGGAGACGCTTGGCGATCACCTTGAGCAGTTCATCTCCGAAGCGATGTCCGAGGCTTTCGTTGATGGTCTTGAAGCGATCCAGGGCGCAGTGCATCAGGCCGAGACTGGTGTTGCGCCACGGCGCGCGCACCAGGGATTGACTCAACCGTTCCACCAGCAGGGCCCGGTTGGGCAATTGGGTCAGCACGTCGAAGTTGGCGAGAAAATGAAGCTGTTCCTCATTGCGTTTGCGCTGGCGGATGTCCTGAACCAGAATCACCGTGCCGGCAACCTCCTCTCCATCGCGCAACAGAGTGCTGGAGATGGAGACCGCCACCTCGCGTCCGTCGGCGGTGAGAAACGAGGTCTCCTGAAAACGGAACTGACGATCCGAAAGCAGATCCCGATACATGATGGCGCAGAAGGAGGGATCGGGCAGCAACACATCCAGATGGCGACCCAGCAGTTTTTCTTCTTGTTCGCCGAGGAGCGACACCAGAGCCGGATTGACCCGTTGAATGCGGATCTCCCGGTCCAGCACCAGCAGACCATCCACCATCGCGCCGAGAATCTGTTCGGTATACTGCTTGGAGTCGGTATTTTTGTGCAGGGTGTCGAGCATCCGGTTGAAGGTTTTGCCCAGGAGACCGGGTTCATCTTCGGCCTCCTCGTCCACCCGTTGGCTGAAGTCGAGGGAGCCTGCGGCGATGGTTTCTGCCGCGTGGATCAGTTTGCGCAGCGGCAGGATGATCCGTTCCATCCGCGCCCAGAGGAG
>JADGBU010000280.1 GCA_015231295.1 Magnetococcales bacterium
AATTATTATAATAGCCATGAAACGCCGCCGCCAGATCCGACAGATAATAGGTCAGGCGATGGGGTTCACAGCTCAAGGCCGCGCCTTCCACCGTTTCGGGAAACATGCCGAGCAGGCGGATCAACTCCAGCTCTTCCGGAGCGGTCAGGCGGGAGAGATCTCCTTCCACCTCCGGCAACTCCCGCTCCTTGAGCTTGACATGCAAGGAATAGACCCGTGCATGGGCATACTGCACATAAAAAACCGGATTGTCATTGCTCCGGGATTTGGCCAGATCCAGATCGAAATCCAGCCCCGCGCCGGAGGAGCGGGTCAGAAACCAGAAGCGTACCGCATCCGATCCGGTTTCGTCCAACACCTCCCGCAGGGTGACGAAGGTGCCGGCCCGTTTGGACATCCGCACCTGCTTGCCGCCCTGGGTCAGATTGACCATCTGGGTCAGGACCACATCCAGCAGATTTTTCCGTCCGGTCATGGCCTCCAGTGCGGCCTGAACCCGTTTCACATAACCGCCGTGATCCGCGCCCCACACATCCACCAGCCGGGAAAAGCCCCGATTCGCCTTGTCGAAGTGATAGGCGATATCCGCCGCGAAATAGGTGGGCGTGCCATCCGCCTTGAGCAGGGGTCGATCCGAATCGTCCCCCACGCGGGTGGAACGGAACAGCAACTGCATGCGCCCGTCGATTTCGTCACCGGCGGCGGTTTCCCGGCCTTTGGGGGGTTCCAGCACCCCTTCGTAGAGCCAGCCGTGGGCCGACAGATGATCCAAAGCCCGCGTGATGCCGCCGCTTTCGTGCAAGGTCCGCTCGGAAAACCAGGTGTCGAAGTGAATTTTCATCGCCTCCAGATCGGCCTGAATCTCTTTCATCACCCACCGGATGGCGAAATCGATGACGCCACGGGGTGGTTTTTCCCCATCGCCACGGGCGACTCCGGCGCACCGCGTCAGGTACTCCGCCGCCGGGAGCCATTGCGCGCCATCCTGTTCGATCAGGGCGCGGGCGATTTCGATCACATATTCGCCGGGATAGATGTCGGCGGGCGGTTCGGTGGCCAGCCCCAACAACTCCCGATAGCGATACAACACCGACCAGCCGAGCACATCGATCTGCGCCCCGGCATCGTTGATGTAATATTCCCGTTCCACCTCACAACCGATGGCCGCGAGCAGACGGGCGATCACATCCCCCGTGACCGCGCCCCGACCATGCCCGACATGCATCGGTCCGGTGGGATTGGCCGAGACGAACTCCACCAGCACCCGCGCTCCCGCCCCCGCGTCGGAGCGACCATAGGCCGCGCCCCGCGCCATGATCTGCGGAATCAACGTCCGCAGACGATCCGGCGAAAAGTGAAAGTTGATGAATCCCGGTCCGGCGATCTCGCCCCGCACCCCTTCCGCCTGTTCGGTCGGCATGGCGTCGAGCAGACGCTGCGCCAGATCTCTGGGCTTCATCCCGGCCATGCGGGAAAGCACCAACGCGGCATTGGTGGAAAAATCCCCATGCGATCGCTCTCTGGGTCGTTCCACCTTGAACTCCGCGCGACGCTCCACGAACGCGGCGATCAACTCTCCGGGCAAAACCCCCTCTCGTGCCAGCCGTTCCAGACTTTGGGTCACGAGTCCAATGACAATCTCCCGCATGGCGGCTCCCTCGCGCGGTTTACGATAATGACTGATTCCCTAGTTTACCCGTTTGCCACCATCCATGGCAACCAACCGATCGCACCGTGAAAAAATTTCATCGGCTCTTCATCCTCTGGCCTTTTTCGGAGATTGACGCTAGCATATGCGATACGATCCAAACCTTATCGAGTTTTGACCTCTGGAGTTTTCCCGTGACCTCCTCCTGGCTGCATCAACCGATCAAACCGGTTTCCGATTCTCAGGCCCAAGCCGCGCGCGATCATTTTGCCCGGCTGTCCGGACCTCCCGGTGTCCGCGGCACCCTGGAAGAGCTGGCCGCACGCATGGCATCCATGCAAAACCGACAGGATCCGGAAGCCGATCCCGCCCAGATCACCGTCTTCGTCGCCGATCACGGCATCGCCCATGCCGGCGTGGCGGGCATGTCCAAAGAGATCACCGCCGCCTGGCTGCGCAACTGTCTGAACGGCACCAGTGCCAGCACGGTCATGGCGCGCACCCTGGGGGTGCGTCACGAAGTGGTGGATGTGGGCCTGATCCACGATCCCGGCCCCCTGCCCGGCCTGATCCAACAACGCATCGGCAGCGGCACCACCGATTTCCGCACCACTCCGGCCATGAGCGAACAACAACTCTGCGCCGCACTGGCCGCAGGCCGGGAGGCGGTGGAACGGGCGGTCCAGGCCGGATGCCACCTCTTCATCGGCGGCGAGATCGGCGCCGGAAAAACCACCTCCGCCGGAGCCATCGCCTGTGCTCTGCTGGGCATTCCGCCCGAAACCGTGGCCGGTCCCGGCTCCGGCATTCCCGCCGAAACCCTGGCCCTCAAGGCCCAGGTGATGCAACAGGCGGTGGATCAGCATCAACGCTTCTTCTCCACCCCCCTGGATGTGATGCGCCGGTTGGGCGGCTTCGAAACCGCCGCCTTGTGCGGAGCCTATGTCGCCTGCGGTCAGATGGGCGTGACCGCCATCGTGGATGGCTTCTGCACCTCGATCGCCGCTCTTGTGGCGGTCACGCTCCATCCGCCGCTCAAGCACTGGCTCATCTTCGGACACCGGGCCGCCGAACCCGGTCAATACGCCATCCTGCGCAGCCTGGAAAGCCGTCCGCTTCTCAACCTCGACCTGCGTCTGGGAGAAGGGACCGGAGCCCTCGCCGCTCTGCCGCTGATTCGCACCGCCTGCGCGCTGCTCAAAGAGACGACCCCTCCCGCGCCATGATACCACCCGATTACAAACACCGCTCCGGCGATACCGGAATCGTCCTCGATCTGTTGCGCCATGGCGCGCCCGTTGGCGGCGTCAAGTATCGGGGCTCCCTGGACGACCCCCTGGCCCCGGAAGGATGGGAGGCCATGTGGACCACCACCCGGGATCAAGGCCCGTGGAACCGGATTCTCTCCTCGCCGCTGCGCCGCTGCGCCGAGTTCGCCCAAACCCTGGGCGATCGACTCCAACTGGAAACCCGCATCGATCCCCGTCTGCGAGAGATGAGTTTCGGCTCCTGGGAAGGCAAAACCTCCGCCGAAATCCTCGCCACCGATGGGGATCGTCTCACCCGCTTCTGGAAAAATCCCCTCGACCACCCCCCGCCCGGCGGCGACAACCTGAAAGAGGTGCAAACCCGTCTGCTGTCGCTCTGGAATGAAACCCTCGCCAGTGCCCAGGGGGAGAAAATCCTCATCGTCGCCCATGGCGGCGTGATCCGGGTGTTGCTCGGACTGGTGCTGCTCACCCCGCTGGAGCATCTCTCCCGCATCACGGTGCCCTACGCGGCCCTCGCCCGCATCCGACTCGACCGGGTTGGCGAGGATACCCTTATGCCCCGATTGATCTTTTGTGGCTTCACCGGGTCGCGCTCGTCCCCCTGAACGACTTCCCAAGGGCTTCGCCCTTGGATCCCACCAGGGGCCAATGGCCCCTGGAC
>JADGBU010000011.1 GCA_015231295.1 Magnetococcales bacterium
CCAGCGTGACGAGACCGATCTTGAGATCGCAACCCGGGTGGAGCATTCGCGCCCGATGATCCGGGTGAGTGTTGGGGAACCACACCTCGCCGTAGCGTATGACGCATTTGTGCCGATGCTGATCAAGGCTGTTCAGGAGTTGCACGCCAAAAATATCGCCCTGGAGAGTCGTCTGGCGACTATTGAGGGGAGAGCGTGACATGGGCGATTTGATCATCACTCAGGCGGACACCATCGGCGAACAGGAGGTGGCTCGCCGCTGCCTTCAGGTGCTGCACCTCCACTACCCTGGATACGATTGGGAGGTCAATTGCCATGGGGGAGTGGTCGAGGTGTTCAATCTGACCCTGCATCCCAATTTCGGCTTCCGGCGCAAGATGAGCGAATTGAGCAACGATCCATCGTTGCGGCTGATCATGCGGGCCGGTGGAGAGTTGATGGAAAGGTTCCATGTGACCCGGACACGATTGGCCATGGGACAGTTGATGGAAATGGTGATGGCCCGCCCACGGGGGTTGCGGGATGAAATGCTCGGGGGGGATCTGGCCAAATGATGGATGACGTGGACTACTCCATGCCAAAAGAGGATACGCCGGTCGAAGAACTGGCGGATGAAGAGTGGCTGGCCCTGGCGGATGCGGCATGGTCGGCATCGAAGGACTGGATGGCCACCAATCTTCAACACAGGTGGGAGCGGTCAATCGCCAACTTCCAAAGCAAACATCCGCCCGGATCCAAGTATCACACCGAGACCTACAGACGGGGCCGGTCGCGGTTGTTTCGACCGAAAAGCCGGTCAGCGGTCCGGCAGAACGAAGCGTCCGCAGCCAAAGCGTTCTTCTCGACTTCTGACGATGTGCATATCGAAGCCGAAAACAAAAACGATCCGCACCAGTTGGCGTCCGCCCAGTTCATGCAGTCCCTGGTGAACTGTCGCCTGGACCGGACCTTGAAATGGTTTCTGATCCTGATCGGGGCGTTTCAGGATGCCCACATCTATGGCATCTGCGCCTCGAAACAGACTTGGGAATATCGGGAGGAGGAGGAGACCTTTCTGGTTCCGGTTCGGGATCCGATCACCGGGCAACCCACGATCAATGCCGCCGGGAAACCGGAGATGGAAGAGCAGACCAGGGTGAAAGTGGTGCAGGATCGACCGCGCATCGACCTGTTGCGCCCGGGGAACGTGCGCATCGCTCCGGAATCGGACTGGACCGATCCGATCAACTCATCCCCCTATCTGGTACTCATCATCCCGATGTTCGTCCACGAAGTGCAAGAGCGTATGAAGACAGGGAAATGGCGCGAATACGAGATGGACGAAATCCTTCAATCCATCGAGGAGTTGAACGACGACGACACCGTGGATGCCATGCGCCGCCGGGACGAAATCAGAAAAGGGGATCATAAACCCCTCAAGGCATACAGTGTCGTCCATGTCCACGAGAATTTCCTGCGGCGCGATGGCAAGGATTGGGTTTTCATGACCCTGGGCAAGTCATTCTTGTTGACCGACCCCAAGGAGGCCCGGGAGGTGTATCCCTATGCCGGGAGGCCGGTCACTTTGGGATATTGTGTGCTGGAGACCCACAATGCCTTTCCGGCAGGATTGGTGGAGTTGGGGTGGGAGATCCAGGCGGCGTTGAACGATGTACAGAACCAGCGGTTCGACAACGTGCAACTGGCGATGAATGGCCGCTTCCTGGCCCGCCGATCCGGTGGAACGGATACGGCATCGCTGGTCAAGAACATCCCTGGATCCGTGACCTACACCAACGATCCGGCGGGGGATGTGGTGCCGCTGCAAACGCGGGATGTCACCGCATCCGCCTACCAGGAACAAAACCTCCTGAACAATGACCTGGATGATATTTTCGGCAGTTTCAGCCAATCCTCGGTCAACACCAACCGGCGGCTGAACGAAACGGTTGGAGGCCTGCAGATGCTCTCCGAGGACTCCTCGGAGATGGTGGAATACGTGCTGCGGACGTTCTCCGAGACGTGGGTGGAGCCGACGTTGCGACAACTGCTCAAAATGGAACAGACCTATGAATCCGACGCGATGATCATGCAGTTCGCCGGACGCAAAGCGCCATTGGTCCAGCAGTACGGACTGAACGATCAATTGGATGCCATGCTGGATGCCAGTGTCACGGTCAAATGCAAAGTGGGGACCGGGGCCACGAAGACAACCCAGAAGCTGGAAAGCCTGGTGCAAGGGTTGACCATCATCGCCAACACCACCGGGATCAGACCCAATCCCAAGGAGGTCATTGCCGAGGTGATGGGACTGCTCGGGTATGAAGACGGGGAACGGTTCTTCCCGGATCCGAACCAACCCCCCCCTGCCCCACCCCCGGATCCGAAAATGGATCTGGAGCGGGAACGGATGGCGCTGGAAGACAAGCAGAAAGAGATTCAGGCCCAATTGCAGGCCATGGAGATCGCCAACCGGAGAGATGCCAAATTGCTGGATGCCACCCTGAAGCACCGGGCACAGATGGGGACAGCCATGACGAGAATCGGCGGGGGGAACATGGCATGACCATGACGCAAGACGACATTCTGGCCCTGGTCCGTTCCGGGGCAGGCCGTCTGACGGCGGCGGTCGATGATCATGAATTCCAACAGGAGATGGCCAGAAGCGAAGTCAGACTGGCGCGCAAAGGCATCCAGTTGTTGCGGACCGATATCGGCCAATACCTGATCGGTCAGGCGGTCGAGTCGATCCTGGTGGCGCACCGGGCGTTGGAGACGGTGTTGCCGGAAGACACGACCGAGATCCGCAAACTGCAAACCCAGGCCCACAATGGGCGGTCCTTCATCCAATGGCTGGACGAAGCCATCCAACGCGGCCTGGACATGGAACAATTACTTCAAGAGGAACAACAGCCATGAGTGACCATGAGGCCATCCTGAACGAGGACGCCCAAGACCAAGACGTGTTGGAAATGGAGGAAGGTTCGGAAACGGAAGACCGAACCGAAGCGGAGAATACCGAAGGGGAGAAAGGAAAAGAGGCTCCGTTCAATCCGCGTCAGGCGGCACTGGATCTGATTGCCGAACAGCGGGAAAAGGAGTTGCTGGGGGAGACCGGGGAGGAGAACGAACAAAACGCCGTGGATGCAGACGATACCGGCGATCCGGAGACTCCACCGGCATCCAAAGAGCCGATCAGGGGACGCCGGGCCGAAGATCATGACCGGATCACGGTGATTGTCGATGGGGTGGAGCGGGAAGTCCCGGTCTCCGAAGTGCGCGCGGCCTACCAGATCGAAAAGGCGGCCCGGCAGCGGATGACCCAGGCGGCCATCCTGGACAAGGCCCTGAATGACCGGGCGGAATTCCTGGCCGCCAAGGAGCGGGAACTGCTGGCCAAAGAGCAGTCGTTGCAAGGGGGAAAAGAAAATGGAGAGCCAGCCAAAGCCACGGTGGACAAGGCCGCCGCGCTGCACGCGGCCCTCTATTCCGAGGATCCGGCCAACATCGATGCCGTTCTGCGGGACTATGTGAAAGAAATCGTCCCGCAACAGTCTGGACAACCGCCGGTGGAAATCGCGACCCAAGTGCGGCACGAGGTGCGCAGGGCGCAGTTGTCCAACCAGGTGCAACAGGCGCAACAGGTGATCGCCCAGGAATTTCCTGATATCTCCAAGGATCCGATACTGGCCAAGCTGGCCGATGAGTTTGTGGGGAGCGAATTCCAAAAAGACCCGAACCAGGACATGATCCGCTTGTTCCGTTCAGGGTGCATCCACGCCCGCAAAACCGCCGAGCAGATGTATCAGCGTGTGCGGCAACACGCCGGCCAGACCCCCATCCAGACCTCCAGGCAGGATCTGAAGAGGCAAACCACAAAATTACAGGCGCCGGTCGGCATCGGTCGGTCGGCGTCCCCCGTCAAAAAGGAATCCCGCGAACCGACTGCACGCGATGAACTCAACGAGTTGCGCCGGATGCGGGGGCAAGCATCATGAATTGAGGAGAAAAACGTATGGCAGCAATCACAGTGTCGGGGTCGGACGGATTGGTCTGGACCCAACAAAGCGGATACCTGGCCAGCAACAAAATCAGCCGCAAACTGCGAACCGAAACGCCGAAACTGGCCCGGTTCCGTCAGTTCTGCGACGTGCAAGAGGCGATTGGGTATGGAGGGGGGGACACCTTTCATTGGGATCTACACGGGAACCTGAAAAAGAAGGGCGGCAAGTTGAGAGAGGGCACCCCGATTCCGGAAACCAGCTTTGACACCGCGCAAGGCACGCTGGTCATCGACGAGTACGGCAATTCCGTACCGTTCACGAAAAAGTTGGAAACCCTGTCCGAAATCCCGATCATGGAAGTGGTCAACAAGACCTTGAAGAAGGACTGTGCGGAAGCCCTGGATCGGGAGGCCCACGCGCAGTTTTCCACCACCCCGATGCGGATGACGGCGGGAACTTCCACCTCCACGGTGACCCTTACCACCAACGGCACCGCCGCCGAGACCAACAACGTCCCCATGGGCAAAGGGCACGTCAAGTTGATCGTCGAGACGATGAAGACCAACAGCGTGCCCACGCACGACAATGGCGACTTCTACGCTATCGGCAGCTTCTTTGCCTTCCGGCAACTCAAGAGCGATCTGGAGGCGGTGCATCAATACACCGAATCCGGCGCGCAATTGATCATGCGCGGCGAGGAGGGGCGGTACGAAGGATGCCGTTTCGTCGGTCAGAACAACATCGCCGCCGGTGTCGGGTCCACGGCAGACGTTGCCTGGACCAACGCCAAAAGCGATGCGGTGTTCTTTTTGGGAGCGGACACCGTGACCGAGGCGATTGCGGTGCAGGAGGAGATCCGGGTGAAGATTCCCGGCGACTATGGGCGTGACCGTGGTGTGGCCTGGTTTGCCATGGTCGGATACGCCCTGGCCCGACCGCTCGCGAGTCAGGCCCGCGTCTACATGTGGGACAGCCTGACCTGACCTGAATCCATGATGTCGCCTGACCCATCGGGCGACATCATGAACCATTCCAAAGGAGGACAAGAGCATGGGTTACATGGATCCAAATCATCGGGTGGTCCGGGAGCATCACACCGCCACCTCGACCGCCGGGGCGACCACGGCAGGTCCGGCGATGCGCGTATTTCAAAAAACCATCGTCAAGGGGGTGCATGCCATCGCCAAGGTGGCGGGCACGGTGGCAGGACACGGGTTCGACGTTTACAACGGGACCAGCTCCATCGGCACCCTTTCGTTGGGCACGGCGGCGGCGGAAGCGACCGCTTCCGCCACCCTGACCGGCGACACCACGATCCCGGCCTTCGGGACGTTGAGCGTGAAGTCTCTGGCCGATGCCACGGGCACGGCGCAATTCATCTTTGAAACCCAGGTGGCCATGGACGCCGTTCAGTCCGCGTAACCAACCCGTGGCAACCGACAACGATAAACAGGAGAACCAGAAAATGGGCAAGAGTACTGGAAACGGTGGATGGGGCGGCGGTGGGGGCGGTGGCAAAGAGTCAGCCGCCGACGAGGGGCTGACGCGCAAGGAGTCGTTCAAGGCCCCGGTCGCCAAGCCGGGAGAAGGGGAACGGCTGCCGTCCAATGCGGGCATCGAGAAGGTCCAACACCAGGGCAAATCGTTCGAGATCGGATAACCGATTCAGCACGGAGCCCCTTTCAGAAAGGCCGGGTCATCCCCGGCCTTCTTCGTTATATGGAGGCGAGAATGGCCGGGCAGGACAAAAAAGACTATTCGGAAGGGTGCGTCTCCGTCGAACGGATGAACCGGGCGCAAAGAGAACCCTGGTGCAATGACCTGTATCCAGTCGGTGAACAGGAACCGGAACCTGTCAGAAGACGCCGTATCGGGTGGGGGGAGGTTGGGGTTAACCCGGAATTCTACGGGGATGAGGAGGTGGTGAAATGATCGATTGGCAGCGACCTTATGGCACGGCCAGCCATGTGGGGGAGCATGGGGAGAAGTTCATCCAGAACGGCCAATGGTTCAACCTGAAAGGCCACCCGGTGATGCCACCGGCAGTGTCTGCCGAATCCCACGAGCAACCGGTCGAGCAACCGGATGATCCTCATGAATCCGAAGATCCCCCTGCCCCACGGCGATCCCGGATCCGGAAAGGCGTCTGAAGCCATGAGCGGATACACCAACGATCTGACTCGCGAAATCCGCTGGTTCGCCGTGCCGTACACACGCGGGACCGGACTGGATATGGGGTGCGGGGTGGAACGGTTGCGCCGCGACTCCATCGGCGTGGATGTCAAAATGGTCCCAGATGGGGCGACAATCATTGGGGATTTCCATGTTGCACCCAATCTCTTTGCCGAGAATTCTCTCGATTATGTGTTTACCTCACGTCCCATGTCTCCCCGGATTCTGGAGGCTGTGGACTCTTTCTGGCGCGTCATCCGGGTCGGGGCGTGCCTTGTGGTTTATCAGCCGGAGGCGGAAGCGGAGCAATGGCATGCGGCGGTCCGTCAGTGCGCGGTGGGAGCCACGCTCATGGAGGATGAGACGAGCCAGGACGGCCAATCCCGGTTCATGGTGTGGCGCAAGGAATCGGACCCGGGCTGGAAAGAGGAGATGGCTTTCAAGCGCCACGACAAGCCCCGCGCCCTGGTGGTCCGCTATGGAGGCTTTGGGGATCAGTTGCAAGCCTCTGCCGTGTTCCCAGGCTTGAAGGCGCAAGGCTACGAGGTATGGATGAATACGTTCCCAATCGGACAAGAGGTGCTGAAACACAACCCGTTCATCGACGGGTGGTTGGTGCAGGATCCCTTGCAGGTGCCAAACCACGAACTGAGGGAGTATTGGCAAGCCATGGAAAGACGGTTTGCCAAGGTGGTCAACTTGAGCGAGTCGGTGGAGTGGACCACCCTGGTCCAAGAAGATCGCCTGGTCTTCAGATGGCCCACCGCAGCGCGGAAGTATTTGTTCGACACCATCAACTACCAGGAACTGATCCACAAAATCGCCGACGTGCCCGGTCCGTATGACGTGACGTTCTTCTCCACCCCGGAAGAGCAGAAATGGGCCATGCGGCAACGGCGGGAGATGGCCGGAAAAGGCCCTGTCATCCTGTGGGTATTGTCCGGGTCGGCGTTCCACAAAGCGTGGCCCTGGACGGCGGATGTGGCCCGCAGCGTGTTGGACCAATGGCCTGATGCCGTGATCGTGACGTGCGGCCACACGAATTGCCAGATCCTGGAGGAGGAGTTGCCGGACGATCCCAGGGTGGTGCGTCGTTCCGGGGTGTGGTCCATCCGGGAGACCATGGCCTTTGCCCAGGCATCCACCATCGTGGTGGGGCCGGAAACCGGGGTGCTGAACGCGGTCGGAACCATGGAAACCCCGGCCAAGGTGCTGATGCTCTCCCACTCCAGCCGAATCAATCTGGCCAAGCACTGGCGCAAGACCGTCTCCCTGGAACCGGATGTTGCCTGTTTTCCTTGTCATCAAATGCACTACAGCAAAAAAAGCTGTGTGGAAAACCAGACCACCTTCGCTGCCGAATGCGCCACCCGCATTTCACCCGAAGCGGTCTATCACGCCATCGAAAGGATTTTGAAAAATGATGCGAAACGAGGCGATGTCCATGGTGTCCATGCGGATCGGGGATCCGGAATTGACCGGCGCACGCATCATCGCCGAGATGCAAATGGCGCAAAAAGAGCTGGAACGCCGCCCTACCCTGCCATTTTTCCTGCTGACCGACACGCAGGATCTGACCCTGGCGGCCAACCATAACGAACTGACCCTGCCGACCGGATTCATCCGGGAGTACGAGGAGGGGGGAGTCTACCGACTGGGGGATGAAGAGGAGGAGAGTTGGGAGAAGTTGGGGAAACTGACCCACAATCAGGCCATACGCCATTCGGGGTCTGGAACCCCGTCCTGCTATGCCATTCTGGGCAACACGCTTTCTGTCTATCCCACCCCCACGACAGAGGAGACGATCCGGCTGGTTCACTACGCATCAGCCACGGCGTTGGACACCAATGTGAGCAACGGCTGGTTGCAGCACGCTCCGGAACTTTTGATCCTGCTCACGGAGGCCAGATGCAAGCCTGGAGCGGCGGAATTCGCGCGTCAGGAAGCGGAAAGACAATGGATGTTGCTGGCGGACGAGACCTTCAGACGCCGGTTTGAACAACAATCTTTGGTGATCGAGGTCAATTGAAATGGCATACATCCCACCCTCAAAGGCCCAAGCGCGCCAACTGGTCATGTCGAAATTCCAGGGAAGACAAGACCTGGGAATGATCGTTGACACGGAATTCCTGCTGGCTCAAACCCAGGTTCTGGAAGGGTCCGGCGACTACTTACCAGCCTTTCTCTACCAGCAAAACGTCAAGACCGGCATCACCTCCGGGACCAACACCCTGTCCCTCAAGGCCCTCGGGACAGGAGGAACCACCCGTTTATTGGGGATCCCGCATGATGGCCTGGTGGGATGGGCCGCCACCGGGGGGACCAAACCCACCGTGGAACTGGTCAATGGCGAGAACAAGTTCCTGTGGATCAAGTTCAATGCGGCAGCGGCGGACACGCCGAGTTATTACTCCATACAGGGCGACACGATGACCCTGTTCCCCACCCCCAACGCCAACTGCGACATTTACATCAACGGCATGTTTGCCGATGTCGATTGGGATTCCATGGCCAACACCGACACCAATCTGTGGCTGCGGTACGCGGGGGACTGGCTGATGGCCGAATCGAGCCGCCGGGTGGCCCAGCACATCGGTGACAAAGAGGCCGAGGGCCGCTTCGCTGCTGAATCAGAGTTAGCCAAAAAAAGGGTGATGAGTTCCGATCAGACGCGGGCCATGCAACAACGGGTAGGCCACTGACATGACGCCATACACCAAAACGCAGATCAAGGCCCTGATCGCCAGCCGATGGGGTGGACGGTCCGATACCGACACCATCGTGGACTTCGAGATGCAGTTGGCGCAGACCATGACACTGGAGGGGACGGCAGGGTTTCTGCCGTCCTTTTTGATCAAGACCGTCTCCTCCACACTGACGAGCGGAACCGCCACACTCTCCCTGAAGGCTTTCAACGCCAACCGGGTGTTGCGGATCGGAGAGAATGGACGGGTGATGTGGGGGGCATCCGGGGCGACCGCCGGGACGATTGAGTTGATCCGCGCCACCCATGCCCAACTCTTTGCCAAATACGGGACGAACACCGGCACCCCCGCAGCCTTCGCCATCGATGGCGACACGCTGACCCTGTTCCCCACCCCCAACGCCAACTGCGTGATCTTCATCACGGCCCATTTCCAGGACACCGCCTGGACGGACGTTGCGTCCGGGGCCAACAATCTGTGGATGGAGTTTGCCGCCGACTGGTTCATTGCCGAGGGGATGCGGCGCATGGCCATGCATTTCACCGACGAGAAGGCGATGATGCTCTACGCCGCCGAAGCGGATGCGGCCAGAAAGCGGGTGATGGAGTGGGATGATGCGCGGCGTCATCCCATGGACAGGAGGGAGGGGTAAATGTTCGCCAATTACGCCTACCAATCCGGTGCCTCCAAGGCCAACATCCTGAACGATCTGGTACTCCTGGCCACCGGCACGACGGACAAAACCCTGCTATCGTCCGACTGCGATCAGGCCAACACCACGATCACATCGACCGATGCCGCAGGGTGGAGCGTTTACGACTCGTCAGCCGGGACCAACGCGAAATGCCTGCGCGCCCCACTCGCGGACGATGCATCCAGTTACAAATACATCGTCATCGACACCAACACCACCGGTGAATTGTATCTGGGGGTCTACGACGACTGGAACCCGGCCACCCATGCCGGAACCAATCTGGCCCACTACTCCAGAACGGCAGGATATGGCCAAAGATGGACCGCTTCAGGGGCGGGAAACATTCTGGTTCACGCCACCGAACGGCATCTGGTTCTTCTCGGGATTTACGGAGCCACGGTTGGAGGGGCATCCAATATTGCTCCATGCGGATGTCTGGAGAGATCCAGGGTCGGATCGTGGGATGTCGTCGGTGGTGCAACCAAGCCTTATGTGTGGTGGGCACCGTTGGCATTCAATTTAGGACATGGCAGTAGTGGCTTGGTATACGGGGCTAATGTATCCATAGTACGTCAAGGTTGTGCTGCATCGGCACCATCGATAAGGAGAACTGATGGGGCAATAATCACTGGATCCAGCGCGTATTTTGCTTGCAGCATTATCGGGATTAACACAAGAAACTTCCTCAGCTCAGGAGATTACAATTATATCCTTCCTGACGCAATTTATCCACGTTCGGCAAATGCCTCTGGCGGGTATGAAATACCGTTCCTGCAAATATTCCTGACAAACTACATGCTGGCCCCGGTACCATATGGAGAAATATCTTTGGTCAATGACATGTGGTTCAGCTTTCCGGGAATCTTCGCCAAGCAGGATGAAATCGTGAAAGATGGAGTCACGTATGTGGCGCTGGATACGTTCCTTCTGTTCAAGAAAGGGTGATTGACAGATGGCCACCATCACGGACACACCGATTCCGATTTCACCCGATGTCGGGTGGCATCTGACCAGCACCACTCCCCAAACGGTGGGCATACCGATTGCTCCAGTCGGGTGGCAATTCACCCGTTTTTCTGCCAACAGTTCAGGCTCTGCCTCTGGTGCCTGTTATTCCCCTGCCACCCGCTGGACGACCCCATAATGCCTGTCAAGCTCATCACGAACCTGTCGGAACACGGAATCATCGTGGACCGGCCCGCGCATACCCTGCCCCCGAATGCCTTCAGCGGCGGGATGAACGTGCGCTTTGCCAACGGCACCGCCCAGAAGGTGCCGGGATACGTCGGGGTGCTGGGGACTCCAAACACCGCCCCCTGGTTCCTGCGGTACATGTACGACCAGTTGCTCTATGCCGGGGCGGCATCGGTGCATACGATCAAGGCCGGAACGCATTACGACATCACCCGCACAGCGGTCGAGGACGACCAGGTTTACGACGGCTCGTTCTCCGACCCGGACAGCACGAGGCCCTGGTGGACCACGGGAACGGGATGGAGCATCGGATCCGGCACGGCGACTTGTGACGGCTCCCAGACGGGGAGTTCCGCACTGGCCCAGAACGTGGGGGTGGTGAACACGGAAAGCTACACCGTGACCTTCACCGTCTCCGGGCATTCCGCCGGGGCGATCACTCCCAAGCTGGGGGGAACCGCCGGGACGGCCCGCTCTTCCAACGGCACCTTCACCGAGACCATCGTGGCCGGGAGTGCCGGGACATCCCTGGTGCTGGAGGGGGACGCCGACTTCGCGGGATCGGTGACCGACATCCGCGTCACCAACAACGCGCCAGCCTATCATGCCACGGCGGATCAGGGATGGAACGGGGATGCCCTGGGCGGCATCGGGTATCTGAACAATGGCATCGATGCCCCCCAGATGTGGAACCCCATCATCGAGACCACCCGGCTCACCAACCTGACCAACTGGCCCGCCGGAATGCGGGTGCAGGCGTTGCGGTTCTTCAAGTCCATCCTGATCGGCCTGCACGTCACCAAGGGTGGCGTGGCCTACCCGCAGTTGATGGCCTGGTCCGATCCGGCGGAACCAGGGCAGGTTCCCTCCTCATGGGCTATCGATGACCCCACCAAGCTCTCTGGCCAGATGACCGTGGATGAAACCGGGTCGGCCCTGGTGGAAGGGCAGCCGCTGCGCGATACCTTCGTGATCTACAAGGATGACCAGATCTGGGGAGCCTCCTTCATCGGTGCGCCCTACATTTTCCAGGTGGCGCCCATCGTCAAAAGCGTCGGGGTGCTGACCCAGAATTGCGTGACCATGGTGGATGGCACCCACTATGTGATGGGGAGAGACGACCTTTACGCCTTCGACGGCAACTCGGCCCGGTCGCTGCTGACCGGTAAAAACAAGTCCTGGTTCGAGCAAAGGGTTGACCCCACCCACAAAGACCGGTCGTTCGTGGCCGCCAACCGGACCGAACGGGAGGTGTGGTTTTGCTTCCCGGAACGGGGGGCCTCCTGGTGTACCTTGGCCCTGACCTACAACTACGCCTTCAACACCTGGGGCACACGCCAACTGCCGAATTTGAGCGCGATGGCCGAGGTGTGATGGCATCACATCCCAACCAACATTCCAACCAACGGAGTCATGACATGGACGATTTGCAAAACCGGTTCAGCTATCACCCCCCGAAACCTGGTCAAGCGGATCGGTATCAAAAGATCCGGGCCGCCGCGCTGGATTTTGCCCAGTTGATATGTGCGGAAACACCCAAAAGCCGTGAACAGGCTCTGGCCATCACCCATCTGGAGGATACGGTGATGTGGACCAACGCGGCCATCGCCCGCAACGAGTGATCCTCGCATGGGAGGGATCGACTACGGACTTTCGCCCTGGCAGGAGGAGCAGATCGTTGGCGTCACCTCCCCATGCCTGTGCGGGGGATGTTCGATCGCGATCACCTCCACCGGGGACATGCATTCGGTCCGGGCGATCACGGATGGGGAGGTCCGCTATGCCCGATCCCTGGACGGCGGTGCCACCTGGACCGATGGCCAATTGGTGGAAAACGGGGTGCGCTGGTGGAACCACTCGGTCCACATCATTGGCGACTCGTCGGACCGGCTCTATGTGTTCTTCGTGGACGCGGATGACACGTTGAGGGTCAAAAAGTCCACCGACAACGGAGACAGTTGGACACCGCACACCATCGGCTCCCCATCCGGGAAAACGTTGGGGAGACGATTGTGGGCGGTGGCGGATGGCTCCGATCTCCTCCACGTGGCCATCCGGGATGACGAGGGGACGGTCTGGCACTCCAAATCCCTTGATCTGGGGGTTTCATGGGCCACCTGGAAGCAGGTATCCGGCCCCATCGTCCACCTGGATTGGGCCACCAACATCCAAATCGCCGTGGATGGCGCGGGGAACCTGCACCTCGTTGCCGAGGCGATTGTGTCGGATGCCAGAACCACATTCTGGGCGATGTCGCGGGATATCGGGGCCACCTGGACAGAGTGGAGCCAGGGATGGCATGCCGGGGCGGCTTGCGCGGCAACCATTGCCGCCAAGTGGACCAACAAGGTCTGTATCGTCTATGTCGAGGGCAACGACATCCGGTCGGCCAGATCGTCGAATGGGGGGACTGCCTGGACCCATGAAACGGTCATCACCGGAACGGCTGATTTCATTTTCGACCTGTGGTCTCCACCGGGCTTGATCGCCCTGGCGGATGGCGGTTGGCATGCCTTCGTCTATGTGGGCGGGGCGGTCCACAAAATCCTGAATTTTTACAAAACCGCCTTCGACGCCCCCTGGACCATGGGGGAATACGTGATTGTGGGCGCGGAATGGAAAACCCCGGCGGACATCACTGCCGCCTCCAGGGGGGCGAACACGGTGGTGCAAGCGTCGGTCGGGGTATCCCCCACCCACGGCGTGGTGAAAATCACAGCCGGGACCGGAGCGAGGGGAACCTCTGGGGGGGATTCGGCTCATGGTGACACGGCGACCATCCTGGCCACCGCCACCCGCACGAAAAGAGTCGATCCGGATCAGGTGGCGTCCGGGGTCGGGGACCATCTATATCTGATGGATTGCGGCACCAGGGCCAACGGGAACGACCTGTCAATCAGCCTGGAGCGCACCGGGATCGTGCTCGAAGAAGGATCCATCGTGCAGGTGAGCGAGGTGTGGCCCGAGATGATCGGGGATAGTCCTCTTGATGTGCAGGTCGGGAGTCATTCCTCACCGGAGGGAGAAATCACCTGGAATACAGCGCAAACCTTCGACCCGATCATGAATGAGAAAGTGGATGTGCGGGTGACCGGGCGGTTCATCGCGATTCGCTTCATCGGGGCCAACGCATCGACCTGGGAGTTGGCCGGATTTGCTCTGAAGTATGAAGTCAGGGGGAGATACTGATGGGAAGCATCGATTTCACGACGTGGGTGGCATCTCCCAGAGGCAATCGGGTGGAACCGGATGTGGTGATGGCGTCCGCCGGAGATACCAAGCTCTATCTGGCGGATGCCGGGAATACCTGCGATGGAGCGATGATGACGGCCACGCTGACCCGTACCGGACTGAGACCCTCCGAAGACCCGACCCAATTTGTGCAACTGGTCAACTTGTGGCCCGCTCTCGATGCGACCGGGCCGATCAAAATCAAGGTCGGGTATCAAAGAAAGACCACCGACGCGGTGACATGGGGACCGGACATCACCTTTGACCCGGCCACCAAAGACCATCTCGGACAATCCGGAGCGGTGAACGCCACCGGACGGCTGCTGGCGGTGCATTTCAGCAGCGACACGGACGCATCCTGGGAGTTGGGATCGTATGGGATCGAGTTCAACGTGAAAGGGAGATATTGATGGCAGACTATTCACCGGCCCAACCCCCCACAGGGGGGGATTTGCGGGCGGCCCTGGCCTGGGTGTACCAGCAATTGGCCATGGTGGCGACCCGGATGCGTGAGGGCAGTGACACCCTGCAACTCACGGTGCTGCACAGACCCCCCGCGAAATTCGCCGAGGGAACAGTGGTCTTCGCGGATGGAGCCGACTGGAACCCTGGCTCCGGGCGGGGGATGTATTGCTATGAAGATAATACATGGAGCAAAAAATAATGGGTTATTTACTGCAAAATAAAGTAAAATATAATGAGGCTCCGAGATATACTAACGGACTTACTTATATAAGACTATCTGATAAACTACCAACAAAGATATCTGACACACTAGCATCTGAAGAACCTATAGCAACAGTTAAACAATCAACCAGCTTCGATGCAGCAGCGCAACAAAAAATGTGGCAGGACGCATTGGACAAAAATAACCAAGCGTCAAGAGAATCGCAATCCGCATTTGCTGCGGCCATGAAGAAGCAAACTGAAGAAGCGGACAAGCGGTCCGCAGACCTATTCAAGGGGTTTGAAAGCACACTTTCCTCCACGATGGACAAGCGCATGCAGGACATGAGCAATCTGTTGTCTGAGACCCAGGTGGCGCAAGCCATGAGATTGAAAGAACAGGAAGACAGGCAACGCGAGCAGGACCAATCCGCATGGGATTCCGCAGTCCAATCCAATGATGCCATGGCCGACATGACCAGGCAGAATTTCGACATCAACCAAGGGGTGACCCTTAAATCGGACGCCATTGGAGCCGGAGCGTTCGGTTCATCGCGCTCGGCTATCGCGTCGGGAATCGCCCGTGGAGGCATGGAACAGGATATCGCCAACCAGTCCATGCAAAATCTGTCCGGTTTCGCCGGCAAAGAAATCGACCGCAGCAACCAGACTTGGCAGACGCACAATCAGATCGGCAATTCCATCATGCAACAGGCGATGGATGCCTCGTCGGCGGCAGGGCTGGAGCAACTGAAATCCGGATTGACGGGTGTGCAGAGTTTGGTTGATGCCAGCCATGAGATTGGGAAAACGATTCTTGGAAATCAGAACAAAATGACATTGCTGGATGCGGCAGGAACGCAACAGAATAACCAATTATTGTTGGATACAGATCAAAGGAATCAGTTGGAAACACTGGCAAGCCAGACAAAAAGGGACATCTCTGCCCTCAATACGAATCAGGTTGGCAGTAACCTGATCGGTCTGATCAAACCATAAAGGATAACCGAATGCCTAAATTAACCGGGATCGGTGCGGCCATACCCATGATTGAGAAAAATCAGAACAATTTTTCTCAAAACCAGTTGCAGGCACAAAACGCCCAAATGATGGACATCCGTGGCCGGTCCACCCCTGGCCCCATGGCATCAACAGGCGGGGCAGAAATTGCCAGCCAGTGGGGGGCAAGACAGAGAGAATCCATGCCAATGCGCCCCGTTACCACCGATGCTCAGGCCGGAACCGGGCGCTATGGAGACGCCAATAGCGAGATTGGAAACTCCATTGTGGCAAAGATGATAGGCACGGCTCAGAGCGCCTATGGCGCACGGGCCAACGCGGGGATGCAGAGTCAACAGTCCAAGAACGCCGCCGATCTGGCCAATCAGAACGCCAGACAAATCGGAACCTCCATCCTGGCTGCCAATAAATTCGGATACGACACCGAAGCGGCCTACCAGGGGGCCGGTGACAAATGGGCCATTGGCGAAGACGCCTACCTGAACGATCTTGCCAAAATGAACGTCCAGCAGGATGGAGATTTGGCTTTTCAGGCGCAACAAGCGGCGATCAAACAAGACATCAGCGAATCCGTATTTGGGAAGAACCTGGAGCATCAACAGGAGATGTCAGCGGCTGACCTGCTGGCGGCCATGCAGGCATCCAAAGGTGTGAACGAGGCGATGGCTTCCGCCGAAGCCATATCGTTGCAGAACAAGTACAACCAACAAGCGCAACAGAACATGCGCTCTTATGTACCGACCGCGATGAAAGGGCCAACACCGTCTGAATTGGCTAAGAAAGCGCAACAAAAAAATACGCTTACCCAATATCTTTCTCCGACGGCCATCAAGGCCGTCAGTGACTATCTTTCCAGGAAGCCGTGACAGCCATGGACATTACTCAGGATCAATTGGATCAATACATGGCGGCGGTTGGCAGGGGAGAAATAGACGCGCACCCCGAAATCGCGACGTTGATGGGAAACAATAACCCCTCCCCCGCCACCCCAGAGCCAACTGCGGAGCCGTCGCAACGGCAGCAGATCAAAGAGCAGACTATGGGGATGAAACAGGGGCAGAGTGGGCAGAGCGCGCCGGGTGAATCGATTGGGAGGTCGATCCGCAGTATCCTGGGGATCGAGGCCGCAACCGACAATGCCCCATACCGAGAGGACAGGCCGCAGGGCGGATGGAACATCAACCAGGCGGTTCAGGATTTCAAACAGCGGCAGGCTGAAAAATGGTCCGACAACAACGAACCCCCGGCGGCACCGGTGAGGGTTCCGTCCAAATTGTCCCAATACCGGGATTGGCTCCAGGGGAAAAATGAGCAGTTTTATGGCCAGGGAGAGAACCCGGCTCAACCTGGTCCAGAACAGGCACAAGGAAAACCATCTGCACCTGCACCACAAGAGCCTCCAAGGGAAATGCTGACGCCGCAACAACTGGAAATCCTTGGATCCGCCCAGGCGAATGTCGAGGCGGTCAATAAATCCTTGAATAGGAGGCAGCCACCACCGAAGGTGGGCAGCATTATTCTTGATTCGCCAGGGGCGGTAGCCGGATTCGCGGGGACTGTCAATCCCGGCGGAAGTGAATTGGTTCACTACCTGTCAAAACAGCCGCCGGCGGTGCAGCAAGCGTATGCCGAGGCGAAAAGGAGAATGAGTCCAGAGGCGTACCAAAAATTCGTGGACGGCGGTGGACCCGGAGAGTTCCTGCCGGGTGAGAAAGTCCACGTTCCCGGGGTCGGCAGGATGAGCGCGGATGAGGCGGATGCCTATGTGGAGCGGCAGCGATACCGCCCCAAAACCCAGGAGGAAAAACAGGCGGCGCGGCACAGGGATTTGATCACCAATGCGATTTCCGGACCGCCGGAGCAGGTGGCCGGGAGCCTCATGGCTTTGGTCCAGGCCGGGGTCGAGGTGCCCAAAAATGCCATCCCGGATGCCATTGCCAAAATTCCTGACCCGGCCATGCGGCGCAATGTCACCATAGGGGTCATGAACGCCCTCTCGGGGGCCAAAACGGAGAAAACCAAGGCGGCAACGGATGACCTGAAGTTGCAGTCCTATCAGAACGATATAACGCGCAAGAGCCAGGAGCAGGAGGTGATGCAGGTGGCTCATGCGGCGCTGGCGGGATATCTCAATGGCTACGATGAAAATGCCGGTCCCATGTCATTGGCGGCGGTCATCGGACAGACCAAAGGATTCGACATGACCAACCCGGTCCACCGGGCGGCGCTGCCGTTGATCGCCGAGACCGTGGTGAAAATGGAGAAAAACCGGAACGCCCCACCGGATCCAACCAAACAGGAAAAGGCCCGGGTCGATCTGGAAAACGCCAAAATGCAAAATGCCAAAATGCGCCAGGAGGCGGCGATGTTCGCCCCGGTGGGAGCGTCCACCCCCAAAAGCGGGGGGGGGAGAACGCTCCCGGGGCAATATGCGAATCTCGATGAAGTCATCAGGGCCGGGGGGAGGCCGGGGGATCGCTTCAAAAGCAGCGTGACGGGGACGTGGGGATATATTCAATAAATGCCAGTGCGCACCAGCAGAGCATACACGCGGACCATGGCATGGCCAGCGCCCCATTGAGCCAGCGTCGCCAGCTGTGGGGTTCCACCCCACCCTCGATGCCGCCTTCACTTGCGAGAGGTCGGCGGCATCGAGGACGCCATGGAGCAGAGGGCACGTAGTGTGGGCAGGGAGAAGGATTTAACCAAAACAAAATTTATGCCAAGTTTCCGCATCGCGATCAAAAATTCTCGGCCTACGTTTTCTCAAATGTGTTAAAATACCCGCAGGATCCAGAACACTTCCCTAACCACTACGAATAAAAATGCTCATTGATCTTTCAAGGCAAAAACTGTTCAATGCTATAGCTTACTTTGTTGATAACACTAAATGGTGTTACAAGACAAAGCTGTTTAAGCTTCTTTTCCTTTTGGATTTTCAGCACTATCAGGAAACGGGCCGGTCTGTGACCGGATTACACTACAATGCGTGGCCGATGGGGCCTGTTCCTGTCTCACTTTTTGATGAAATCAAATCCAAACAAACCGACCTAGCTCAACGCTTCACCATGCAAGAGAAAAAGCATGGCAAAGGAAATGCGCTGACCATCATCCCGCAATTTTCTTTCGATCCTGCGCTATTCTCAAGACGCGAATTGCGAATCATGGAGAGCCTGACACAGGAATTCCATACGGCATCTGCTGATCGAATGGTTGAGAAAACACATCTGGAGAACCAACCATGGCACACAGTCTACCAGCAATGGGGGAAACAACAGGCGCTGATACCGTATGCTCTGGCCATCCGTGAATCAGAAAAGCAGGAGATGGGAAATCTCATCCAGGATCGCAACGAATTTCTTGCGGAATTCGGGTCAAGGAAATGACCCCTGGTACGGTGCTATTCCACACTGAGTTCCCATTCAGTGATTCTCAGGTTCCAGGGCGCAAACTCTGCATTGTTTTGAACAATGGCAAAATCGGATACTACTTGGTCGTCAAAACGACATCGCAGCCTCATCATTTCTCTTCAAAATACGGATGCCAACCACCACCGGCAAGACATCCTGCATTCTACCTGCCTCAAGCAACCGGAACTTTCCAAAAGGATACCTGGGTTCAATTGGGAGAATTTTTCAGATTTGACATGCACACCCTGCTCAACAAAAGAATGCAAGGGGTTGTTCTGGTCAAATGTATGCTTCCGAAGCCATTCGTCAAAGGAATTTTGGAGTGCGCTATTTTGAGCGATGATCTGCTGTCAGCAGATATCCCTGTGTTGCAAGAATCATTGCGTGGATTGTGACATCCCCCCTTCTCCAATCATCGCATCCATCGCCTTCTCCGTGGTGGCGTAGCCAGGAACCTCACCAAACCTGACCATGGAAAAAGTATGGCAACCTGAACGATAACTTATGGTTTTATAGACAGCGCATGAGATGTTTCAGCAGTTCGGAGGGGTGCGAAAAAAGTATGCAACATTTTTGACAGGATCGTGATAAATTGTTGATATTATTGCGAGACATCTGCCAAATTCAGAACCCGCCCTGGGAGACCAAGGCGGGTTTTTTGTTGCCAGGAGAGATGGAGGGAAAATGAGCACAGAGCAGACAAAATCGTGGGAGGAAATGTTCCCGGGGACGATCCAAATCGACCCACCAGACCAGTCGCGGACGTGGGGGGAATTTGCCCAGGATGCGGCGCTGTCGCTCGGGAAAGGGGTGGTGGGTCTAGGGGAAAGTGTGGTTGGCATGGGAGACCTGGCCACCGGGAACCGGGTTGGCCCGGCAATCGACGCTATCGGATCCGGGATTATGGCCCTGGCCGACAAAATGGGGGTGGCGAGTGCGCTGACCGGAGTGGAAGGTGCTGAAGGCGCGCCATCAGGGCCATGGTATGCGCCGGACAATCCGGTATTTTCACCCAAGCAAACAAACGAATGGCTCTCATCACTGCAAAGCCCGCTGCAACAACGCAGTGATCGAGCGGTGCATGAGGCCATGCAGGATGGATTCATGCCGACCGTGAAGGCCGCCGTGATCAACCCCTCCAGCATCTTGGGAGGGGCCATCGAGGCTGTGCCAGGAATCGTGGGGATCACGGCTGGTGTGAGTGCCCATGCGGCCCGTCTGCTGGCGAGCCTGGGAGTGAAGGCCGGGACGGCGGAAGCGGCGGCCATCCTGAGCCACCCGAAGGTCATGGCCTCGCTGGCCATGGCATCCGGCATCGGTGAGGGGGCATTGCAGGCGGGGAGCCTCCAGGAGCAAGCCAGGGAGGAAGGACGGACGTGGGAGCAGTCGGCACCATACGCCATCGGATCCGGTCTGCTGGACGCCGCCATCACCATGGGAGCGGGGCGCATCCCGGGGCTGGGTGGCGACCTGGAGGCCAAAATGGTGGCGGGGGCACAAGGCGGTGTGCCGCTCAAGGATCGGGTGGTCAATATTGGCCGGAGCATCCTCGGCGAGGGGGTGGCCGAGGAGCTGCCGCAGTCGTATCAAGAGCAGGTGGCCCAGAATCTCGCAGAGGGCAAGCCGTGGGATGAAGGCGCGGCTGGTGCGGCTGGCATGGGCATGGTGACCGGCATGGCCATGGGCGGGTCCATGGGCGGGATTCACGAGGCCAGGGGGGCATTGTCGGGGCAGCCAGGGACGGGGACGGGGACGACGGATCAGACTGATCAACCCCCGCCGCCTGACGCTATGCCACCGGAGGCGCAACCGGATGCAACACAGTCACCGGATGGTCCACAACAAACCACTGGCGAACCCCCCATTGCACCCCCTGCCCCACCCCAAGATGACCAATTTGGGACAGAGGCGGCACAGGCGCAGGGCGGCATGATGCCATCACCCACTCCACCACCTCCACCCCCTGCACAACCCGTGGCCCCTGCCATTCAGATCGCACAGGCTCCGACACCGGCCCGGAAAATGGCAGAGGAGATTATGGCGTCCACCACGCCAGTCCAGACACCAATCTCCACGCCCGACCCGATGGCTATTAATCAGGCCACACCGGAGACCACACCCCCATTGCCCCCATCCGAACCGATCCAGCCACAAGCCAAAACCATTCAGATGATCGAACAGGCGTTCGGGAGGCACGGAGTTTCCAGGACGCATCTGGAGCAAATGTTGCGCAAACCCCTGGACAGCGCCACCGATGCCGACCTCAACGGGCTGAAAAAATTCAGTGACGCATTCGTGGAAGGATCGCTCAAGCCGGAGGAGGTTTTTCATGGATTGAGGGTCGAACAGACCCTGAAGAGTCGTCACTACGACGGGACCGCACTATACAACGACGATGGCCGGGCATGGCCCAGCAAACACACTGCCAGTCGTGAATCTGGCAGTGCCTGGACCACAGCACTCCGAGAGGCCGGGTATGACATCGGTATCGAGCAGCGTGGGAATGGGTGGGTGGTGACGGCGACCTCGCCTGGGGAACTGCCGACCGATCAAATCAAGGCTCCGACGCCGGAACCGGCACCAGTTAGTGCAAAAAATGCAACAACTGAGTTGTCAACTGAGGCAACGACTTCCGTCGCAATGCAGCCTGAACAATCAGCCGGGTATGATGACATCGGCATCAATGACATCGGTATCAGTGGGGCGCCTTTTGGAGGGAAGCGTTCCGCGACCATGGCGGCCAGGGCCAGGAAACTGACCAAAACCCATGTTCCGGTCCAGGTGGGGGAAAAGGAGTGGGTGCTGCGGCCCAAGACCGAATCGACCCAGACACCACCGCCCGCATCAGAGACGGTACACGGTGAACTGCCGGGGGATGGAGTTTCAGCCAAACCGCACGCCGGTGCGCACATATTCGAGAACGACCCGGATTGGGAGCCAGCCAAAAAGAATGGGGATATCGACGCCTCACGACGATTCGCGGAACGAACCTGGACCGCAGAAAACACGGAGGAACTCAAGGCGAGGCTGAAGGATCCGGCCAATACGATTTTCATCTCGCAACCGAGCAGCAGCGGCGGAAACGTTCTCCCGGTCGGACTGGCTGAGAAATTGGCAGCAAGCCTGGGGGCGAAATACCTGAACGGCGGGAAATACTTCCTCGCACAGCACACGGAAGAATCGAAAAGAGTTCCGAAAGATCGTCGCGTTTTCCATCCACGGGATTACAAAATCATCGACCCCAATGCGTTGAGGAAGGAGACACAAGGCAAAGAGGTGGTGATCGTTGACGACATCTTCACCACGGGCGGTTCTGTTGGACAACTCATTCGCGCCATGAAAACAGCCGGGATCGCGACGAAAGCGGCGGCAGGATATGTGGGGGATACCCGGTTGAAACCGGAACCGCAGATCATTTCCGCATTGCAAAGTGCCATCAGGAATGCCAAACTCGATTTCAAAGGAAAAGATCTGGCGGCTGTCCTGACACGGGCGGAAGTACAGGAAATCACGAGGTTGATCAACGATGCGCGCACACCTGAAACCCGACAGACCCTTGCCGGAGAGCTACAAGGGCTACTCTCCAGGGGAGCTGTTGACTCTCCTGGACCAAATCAACAATCCCCCTCCTGGGGAATACGGAATCCCGAGGACGACTCCCAAGGAGAAGGTAGCCGCCATGCGGAGTATGATTTTGGAATACCGGATGACCCCGGAACTCAAACGGCCTCCTGGGGAGAGGGAGATCGAGCCTCCCAATTTCCGGAACAGGTAAACAGCCCACCTGAATCCCAACAACCCGCGCCACCCAACCAATCAACGCCCTCCCCCAAAGAGGGCGTTGTCGTTTCTGGGGTGGCAATGCCCCCTACCCAGGAAGAGGAAGAGTCTGACGCGACGGATGCCGGGTCGCGTCAGGTTGGAAAAAATGCCGATGGCCATGAGGTGTTCGAGGACCAACGCGGCATCCGTTCTTTCGTCGAGAACGGGATCCGCAACACGGAGTCGGTTGCCGTGCGCCCTGGTGTCGGAATGGGTGTTGATCGTACCCGTGGACGCAAGCCGGAGTTCGTGACGGTTGATGAAAGCCATATGGAACAGAAAACGTCCGGAACCGAAGTTGGAATTCCAAAACAGAATGAAATGGTGGTACAATCTGAGCCATCGTCAACCACCAACCCAAAAGGCCAGAACGATGAATATCGACCCGAACATGATCTTGATGCAACTCAAACAGGACGATCCGGAGGAGTACAAACGGCTGAAAAAAGAGGGGGGGGTGAAGGCCCTGGACGAGTACGTCCGGGAGAAGGAGCGGGAGATCAGGGATACCCTGCAATACATCACCCCCGTGAACCCGAACGCGGAGTATCCCAACCCGGCGGACGCGGTGATCGCCCGGGAACTGGCCATGAGCTGACCAATCATCGGATCCTGCCTGGATCGCTGGAGGAGTCCCGTGGCCCCAAGACCAAGGCCCGGGACAATCTGGCCGCCGTCAAGCTGGTCAAGCAAATCGCTGCCGAAGGGCGTGCGGCCACTCCGGATGAACAAAAAAGCATCGCCAAATACGTGGGCTGGGGGGGATTGAGCGGGGTGTTCCCGAACCCCAAAGGGCAGATGAATCCAGGACTGCGGGAAATCGGGGAAGAATTGCAACAGGTGCTGTCCGGAGACGAGTATGCCACGGCCCGCAAGTCAACCCAATACGCCCATTACACCTCGGAACCCGTGGTGCGCGCCATGTGGGGGGCGGTGGAGCGCATGGGGTTCAAGGGCGGCAAAGTGTTCGAGCCGGGCATGGGAACCGGAAACTTCGTCGGGATGATGCCGGAGGCATTGACGGCAAAATCGGAATACACCGGCGTGGAGATGGATCCCATGACGGCCCGCATCGCCCAAACGCTCTATCCGCAGCACGACATTCGGGAGGAGGATTTCACCAAGTACCAAGCCCCGAAAGAGACTTTCGACCTGGCCATCGGCAATCCACCCTTTGCCGACATCCCCATCAAGTCCGATCCGGCATACGCCAAGCACGCTTTCCTCCTGCACGACTATTTCTTCGCCAAGACCATGGATGCCCTGCGGCCCGGTGGCCTCCTGGCGTTCATCTCATCGGCGGGCACCCTGAACAAAATGGACCCCAAGGCGCGCAATCATCTGGCGGACCGGGCCGACCTGGTGGGTGCGATCCGTCTGCCGGGAAATGCCTTCGCCAAAAATGCCGGAACCGAGGTGACGACGGACATCATCTTCCTGCGCAAACGCGAGGCCGGAGAAAAACCTGGGGATCGCACCTGGACCCAGACCGGCACATTCACCGGGCCGGACAAGACAGGAGAGATGAAGACCGGGTACAAAAACGCCTACTTCGACGCACACCCGGAGATGGTCCTGGGGGAAGAGGGGTTCTTCGACACCCTGCATCTCGGGCGGTACGCAGTGCGGGCACGGCCAGGGGATGATCTGGCCAAACTGCTGGAAGAGGCCATTCAACGGCTTCCGGCGGATGTGATGGCAGGTAAAAAGACGCCCAATGCGCGGGAAAAGCAAACCGACACCCGGGTTGCCGAAACCAAGAACGGATCCTTCTACATGAAGGACGGCGGGCTATTCCAGTTCGAGGATGGGCGCGGTGTGCCGGTGCGGACACGAGGACCGGGGGTGATCGGCGGCAGGACCAAAACGGAACAGGAGACGGTCAAACGATTGATCCCGATCCGGGATGCATTGCGGGCAGTATACGCTGCGGATGCAACCAACAACGCCCGGCAAGCGGCCAAAGCCAGAAAGGATCTGAACCGGCTGTACGATGCCTTCGTGGCGTCCCATGGCCCGATCAACAGAACGGTGGTCACCACCAGTAGGCCAACCCTGATTCAACAGGAAAAGGCCCGGAATGAAGCCCGCGAGCAGTCCGAAGGCTTTGACGAGGGGTCATTCGACCCGAACGAGATGCTGCTGGCGAATCGACCGCTCAAAGAGATTGCCGAGGCCCGGCAGAAGGCCAGGAATGAGGCCCTGGCCAAAAAACTGCCCTGGGATGAAGGATCGTTCAACCCGGAAGAAATGCCGGACAACGAGATTTTCCGCTATCCAAACATCGACCCCTTTGCCGACGATCCGGAGAGCTACCGGCTGCGCGCCATTGAGGACTATGACCGAGACAGCGGAAAGGCGACCAAGCGACTGGTCTTCACGAAAAACCCGGTGGCCGTGGAATCCGCACCAGCCATACGGTCCGTTGGGGATGCCCTGCTGCACGTCCTGAACAAAACCGGACAGGTGGATATCGGGGCCATCATGGAGGTGTCCGGCAAAAGCCGGGATGCGGTCATCGGGGAGTTGGGCGACAAGGTTTTCCCGTTGCCGGGCAGAAATGACAAGTGGGTGACTCGGGACGAATACCTGTCCGGTCGCGTCCGGACCAAACTCCAGGAGGCCAAAGAGGCGGCGGAACGGGATCCGGCATTTGAACGCAATGTGGAGGCCCTGGTCAAAGTTCAACCGGCCCCCCTTGCTCCGGAGGAGATCCGGTTGACCCTGGGCATGAACTGGATCCCGGAGAACATCATCGAGGATTTTGCCACCAAGGGACTCGGATTGAAGCATGCCTCGGTGACGCAGATTGGTGGTCTGGGGGAGTGGCTGGTGCGAGGGGATGAACGCTCGGCAGAAGCCACCAGCGTGTGGGGGACACCCGAGAAATCAGCCATCGAACTACTGCGTCATGCCCTCAACAAACAGGTGCCACGTATCCACCACCCGGGAGACGAACCCGGCAAGCAGGGGCCGCTGAATGTGGAAGCCACCGGGGCAGCGGTCGCCAAATTGCAGGAGATTCAAGAGAAGTTCACGGAATGGGCATCCGGGGTCGATGCGCTGTTCGTGCAGTACAACGAACTTTTCAACAACAACGTGGTGCCGAACCGGGTGGACGGGGAGTATCTGACCACGCCGGGCGTGCGAGTCGGCTGGGAGTGGCGGCCTCATCAGAAGTCGGTGATCGCCAGGATCATCATGCGCGGCAACACCTACATGGGACACTGCGTCGGATCCGGCAAGACCTCGGCCATGATCGGCTCATCCATGGAGATGCGCCGCCTTGGACTGGTGAAGAAACCCATGTTCGTGGTGCCGAACCACATGTTGATCCAGTTCACCAACGAATTCTATGACCAATACCCGACCGCCAAAATCATGGTGGCGGACGAGGAGAAATTCCACACCTCCCGGCGCAAGCAATTCATTGCCGACGTGGCCAGCCAGGATCTGGACGCGGTGATCATCACCCATTCGGCTTTCGGCATGATCCCGATCAGTGACGCCTTCCAGAACACAATGCTGGAGGAGCAGGTCGAAATCTACCGCAATGCCATCACCGAGGCCGAAAACGAAAAAGGTGAGGATTCACGCATCACCATCAAGCGGCTTGAAAAACAGGTGCAACGGCTGAAAGAACGCATTGCCGGCCAAAACAGCTTGAAGAAAGATCAGGTGTTCACCTTCGAGGAGATGGGGGTGGACTTCCTGTATGTGGACGAAGCCCACGAGTTCCGGAAACTCTCTTTCCCCACCAAACAGCAATTGAAGGGGATCGACCCGGAGGGGTCCAAGAAGGCGTGGGATCTGTTCACCAAGACCCGCTATCTGGAGACCGTGCGCCCCGGTCGCAACCTGGTCATGGCATCCGGAACGCCGGTCACCAACACCATGGGGGAACTATTCAACCTGTCACGATTCATCCAGCCCAAAGAACTGGAACAGGTTGGGTTGAATCATTTCGATGACTGGTCCTCGATGTTCGGCACCGTCAGCGCCGATCAGGAGCAGACCCCGACGGGTGGGTATCAGTTGGTGACCCGGTTCAACCGCTTCGTCAATGTGGCGGACCTGTCCCGCATGGTGCGGCAAAACATGGATGTGGTGACCTCCACCCAATTGGGGGAGTTCGTGACACGCCCGCAAAACGAACGCAACCTCCACGTCCTGCCACGCCTGCCCATCCTGCAATCGTTCCAGAAGCATTTGAGCGAGAGATGGGAAAAAATCAAAAACCGTCACGGCAAACCGAAACCCGGGGATGACATCATCCTGAACATCATCGGGGATGGCCGCAAAGCATCGTTCGACATGCGGTTGATCGACAAATCTGCCCCTTCCGATCCGGACAGCAAACTGAACACCATCATCCGCAACGTCCATAGCATCTGGCAGAAAACCGCCAAACACGAGTTCTTCGACCCGAAGACCGGGAAATCCAAAGGGAGAGGACCAGCATCCCAGATCATCTTCGCTGACCAGGGGGTGAATCCGCTCAACGGTTTTCACGCCTATGGGTGGATGGTGCGTGAATTGGTGCGCATGGGGGTGCCCAGAGACCAGATCGCCGTGATCAACGACTTCAAGAGCCATTCCGACAAGCAGAAGCTGTTCGCCAAGGTCAAAACGGGTGCAGTGCGCATCCTGATCGGGTCCACCGCGAAACTCGGCACCGGGACCAATGTGCAAGACCGCCTATTCGCCATCCACAATGCGGACCCGCAGTGGTATCCGGCAGCGGATGAACAGCGGGTCGGACGCATCGTCCGCCAGGGCAACTTCAACCGGCATGTCGAGGTTCACGACTATTCGGTGAAAGGCACCTACGATGCCACCATGTGGAAGATGATGGCCAAAAAGGCCCGGTTCATCGAGGAGTTCTTCCGGGGAGATCCGAACCTGCGCGAGATGGAAGACCTGGGCGAAGCCAGCATGTACGAACAGGCCAGCGGCATGACCGTGACCGATGACCGGATCCTGCGGCTTGTGACCCTGAAGCAGGAGTTGAGCGACGCCAAGCGCAAAAAGGTCTCGCATGGAAAAGACCAAGCCCGCGTCCGGGGGAACATTTCCTCCCTATCTGAAGAGATCGATGCGTGGGGTGAAAAAATCCCGTTGCTCGAAAAGGATCTGGCCCAACGGGTGGATGTGTCCGGGGAGAAATTCAAGGCGGTCATCAACGGCGAAACCCTGACCAAGCGGGCGGATGTGGGGCAGACGATCCTGCATACCTTCGATACAGCGCCGGCGGGCAAAGACATCAACAAAAAAATCGGCACGATGGGCGGCTTCGACCTACACATGCGAATCGCGCACAAGCAGGACATGACCGGAAAATACGATGTGAAGATGATCACCCTTGAACGCCACGGCGGGCCAAGGGAGGTGCGTATCGACAAGTTCTCCACCGATACCGGTATCGTCCAGTCCCTCGAATACGCCATCCGGACCATCGATCAGGAATTGACCAAAGCCAAGGCCAGGATCAAGGATGCCCGGACAGAGTTGGAGGGGTACAAGAAACGGGTGGGAACGCCTTTTGCCGGTCAGGAGAAGATCAACACCCTTCAGGATCAAGTCAACGCACTGGAGGCGGATCTGATCGCCCATCCGGAAAAGCAAGAGGAGGATGACACGCCGGTTGAAACGTGGAAGCCACCTGCTGACGTAGGCAAAACCGATGAATCACAAGAACCCGCCAATGGCGGGTTTTTTGATGGGCAGATCAAAGAATCACGACCCCCCACCCCTGCCCCGTCCACCCTGTTCACCGCGTCGTCTCAGCAGGCACTGTCCGATCACCTGGTCAAGGTCGGTCTGGATGGAAAGATCGCGGTCAAGGTGGTGGAGGCATTGCGTGGTGGCGTGGAGCGAAACGGAGCGGCGGGAACCTACCAGAACCGGTTGATCGAAATCGCCGCCACGCACGGCAACAAGATGGCGGCCTTGAACCATGAGATCATCCACGCCCTGCGCGATCTTGGGGTGTTGCGCCCTCTGGAATGGACGGTGCTGAAACGGCATGTGGAAGCTGACGAGGCCCTGATGGAAAGCGTGGCCGAGCGCTACCCGGAACTGACCCATGACGAGCAGGTGGAAGAAGCCATCGCCGACCGGTTCGCGGAATGGATGGACACCCCTGCCCCCAAGGGATTCATCGAAAAGGCGTTCACCCGTTCCAAGGCGTTCATCGAGGCGGTGGGCAATTGGCTGCGAGGAAACGGTTTCAGAAGCGCACGGGAGGTGTTCAAGGACATCGCATCCGGAGAGGTAGGGAAACGGCACTCCGTGCGACACCCGGAGACAGGACGCTATGCCCCTGGCAAGGCCAAGGAGATGCGCGTGTTCGGGCGGGAAATCACCAAGCGTGGCCTTTCCGTCTGGGCCAAGGATCTGCTCACCCAAAGCAAGCCGACCCTCTTGCAGTTCCTGGGAGGACGGCAGTTGACCGAGATGTACGCCAGAATCTTCCCGAACGACGGAGAGCATTTGAAGGAGTTGACCGGACTCATTCAGTCCCAAGATGCCGACATGAACAAATTGGCCCACGAGGCCAGCAAGGTAACGGATGATTGGGAAAAGCTTCCCAAAAATGAATCGGACAACCTGACCGAGGTGATGCACTCCGGGACGGTCTGGGAGTATCACCCGGATGAACCGTTCGATGACAACGATCTGATCCAGGCACGGTTGATGGCCAAGATGAGCAACCGGGCGGTGACGGCCTTCCAGCGTGGACACAACCTCAATGATCTATCCCCGGCGGAACAACAGGACTTCGACAAACTGACCGCTGCGGTCCATCACGGGAAAATGGTGCGCGAGGTGGTTGGCTTCGCCCTGCAAAACGGGATGACCAAGCAACAGATCCTCTCCACCCTGGCCAAAAATGCGGACCGCTTACCCATTCCAACGGACAAGGCCGCAGCGTTGGAATCCTACAATACCCTGAGCGGTGAAGAGAAAATCGAATACCGGACGGCTGGGGCGGCAGGATATGGCCGTGCTGTCCGGAAACTGGATGCTTTCAAGAATGGGCACAAGATTGACAACCTGAACCAGGAGGAAAAAGCGGAATACGACCGGCTGACGGCAGCCCTGACCAAGCACTCCAAACAGGAACGCTTCGAGTCCGAGCGGTCCAGGGAGGCCGCCAAGGGGATCGACCTGTACCAGCAGTTGAGCGAGGAGGCAAAGAAGGTCTATCGGTCAGCCAGGGAGATGTATGCCAAGCGGTATGCCGATGTGCGCAGCTCTCTGGAGGAGCAAATCAAAGACAACAGCACCATCAAGCCAAAGGAGGCACAACGGCTGATCGCCTCCTTGAGGCTGAAATTCGAGAAGAACATGGTCAGTCGCGGCCCCTACTTCCCCTTGAGCCGGTTCGGCAAATACACGGTCTTTGCCAGCGGCAGAGACCTGGAGACCTTCTTCGGAATGGCCGAAACCCCTGCCGAACAACGGGAACTGGTCCAGGCGTTGCGGGAAAGCGGATACCAGATCATCGAGACCGGATTCAACGGCGAGTTCACCCGGAAGCAACGGGAGGTGGCCCCGCAATTCGTCAAGGAGGTAATCACGATCCTGGATGGGGACATCTTCGACAGCAAGGCGGTCAAGGAGTCCAAGGAGTTGGAGCGGTCCCGAGAGGCCATGAAGGATGCGGTCTGGCAGATGTATCTGGAAACCATGCCGCAATTCAGCATCCGCAAAAAGTTCATCCACCGGAAGAAAACCGCCGGGTGGTCTCAAGACGCCTTGCGCGCCTTTGCCCAGCACATGTTCCACGCCTCCAAACAGATTGCCCGCATGCGCTACGGCTACAAAATGCAAAACGAACTGGATGCCATGACGGAAGAGGTGACAGGCCGCAAAACGGTCGTCAAGGAGGTGGAAATCGATGGCAAGACCTTCCCGAAGGTGATGACGGAACGGATGAAACCGGAGGAGATGGTGACTCCGGAAAACAAGGTGCTGGCCGGACAAGTTCTGGATGAGATGGTCAAGCGGCACGAGCAGGTAATGAATCCTCCCGGATCCGGATTGGCGAACCGACTGAATGCCGCCGGGTTCCTGCTCTATCTGGGTCTCTCCCCCGCATCCGGGCTGGTCAACCTGTTGCAGACCCCCATGGTGGCCATCCCGATCATCGGGGCACGCTACGGCAACCTCAAGACCTGGAAGGTCTACCGGGACGTGGCCATGGAGTACAAAAAAAAGGCCGGTTTCCTGACCGACAATCCCCTCTTGAGTGAAGACGAGCGGAAGTTGATGAAAAAACTGTCCGAGGATGGGACCATCGATGTGACCCAGACTCACGACTTGGCGGGCTTGGGGGGCGATGAAGGGTTGAACCCGTTGCGTGGGAAGACGCGCCAGTTCATGCAAATGGCCGGGTGGTTCTTCCATGCGGCGGAACGGATCAACCGGGAAAGCACAGCCTTGATGGTCTATCGCCTGGCCAGGGGGAAAGGGATGAACCATGAAGAGGCACTGGTGGAGGTCAAGGATCTGGTTCACAAAACCCACTTCGACTATTCGGCCAACAACCGGCCCCGGATCATGCGCGGGGATGTGATGCGGGTGATCACGCAGTTCAAGCAGTACGGTCAGAATACGGCCTACACCCTGGCCAGGGCTGCCTACCTGTCCGTGAAGGGGCAATCCCCTGAAGAGATCCGGGAAGCCCGTCACCAACTCACATCCCTGCTCCTGACCCATTTCATGGCCGCCGGAGTGGCGGGGTTGCCCCTGGTGTGGGTGGTGCCCATGGTCATGAGCGCAGTGGCCGGGGCGTTCGGGGACGATGACGAGTATTACGATCCGGAGGCGTATTTCCGGAACCTGTTGAACGACTCGATAGGCCAACTCCCCGGCCAAATGATTGCCAAGGGTCCGGTGAGCGCCTTGACCGGATTGGACTTCGCGTCGCGCCTGGGGCTGGCGGATCTGTTCTGGAGGTCCACCGATCAGCACATGGAGGGACGAGACGCCTTTGCCCACGGACTGACACAGATCCTCGGCCCGATGGTGGGATACGTCGGACAGGTGTTTGCCGCATCACAAGTGGCCGGAGACGGCAATCCGGAGCGCGCCTTGGAAATGGTGGTGCCAAAGGCGGTCCGGGACGTGATGAAGGCCGGTCGCTATGTGGCCGATGGTGGGGTGATCACCATGAAGGGAGACCGGGTGTTGGAGGACCAACTTTCCGCAACCGAGTTGATGGCCCAAGCCATTGGGTTCTCCCCCTTGCGGGTGAACGAGCAATATTCCGCCAACACGACGATCCGCAATGCCGAACGGTTCGTCAACGACCGGAGGCAGAAACTCCTGAACCAGTATGCCGAAGCGTGGAAACAACAGGATCAGGAAGGGATGGAATCAGCCAAGGAGGCGTTCATGGCTTTCAACCAGGAGCATCCGCGCTATGCCATCACCGGGGACACTGTGATGCACTCCTTGAAAGCGCGGGAGCAAATGCGCCGGCGTGCGGTCGGTGGGATGGTGGTCAATCCGAAGTTGGCGGAACTGAGAGAATTGGGGCGGTATGGGGCTGGTGGATAACCGGTGGAGGGAGAGATGGATTTCTTGAAACCATGCCCCTACTGCGGGCATGACGATGCAATCGTGGTCCATATCAACGCGCCGGAACAAAGCGGCGTGCCGCCTGACGAATGGCGCGTTGCCTGTGAACGTCCGCAATGCGGGGCGCAGGGACCGAAAGCGGAAGAAAGGAAGCGGGCTGTGTGGGGATGGAACATCCGGGCCAGCCGATGAGTGGGCAACTGTCAAGCCATTCTTGACAGTTGCCTGATACCAGAAATCTTGACCTGACGATCTGGAGGGAAACCATGTTGGAAAATGCGGATGTGCCGGGAGCGATTCGTGAGGAATTGGATTTGCACTCATGGAATGCAATTCGCGGCTATTGCAAACAGCGGGTGCAGGAGTTGGTGGAGGTTGCCGACATGCTGGCGGTGCGCGGATTTGATGTGGACGATGTGTCCGGGGTGACGGGACTGGCCAGGGCCACCAAAATGCTGGCCGAGCAATTCAAGGACCGGACGACGGTGATGGATGGGGATTTGCGGTTGGATGATTGCTGAATGGCCAATCCGATGCACCTGAAGTGCACTCCAGGTGCACCTCAGGTGCACTGGAGGTGCATTTGTGATGCACCACGACAATTCACGACACATCACGTTGCCTTTTTGAAGACGGGATAAGTGCATAATTTCAATAGGCAATATCAAGTCACGACAAGGCATGACAAGACACGACAATTCATAATAATTTGCATGAACATGAAACTCTTAATCAGCGGGCCATAAGTTCGAGTCTTATACGACCCACCAATCCAATCT
>JADGBU010000281.1 GCA_015231295.1 Magnetococcales bacterium
CGTTGGCCCTGCTGGTCTTCGTGGCCAGCATCGTGGTGCCGGTGATGAAAATCGGTGTGCTGATGTTTCTGCTGCTCTCGATCAAAAAACGCGCCACCGATCGTTGCCGGGATCGCACCGTGCTCTATCGGGTGCTGGAAGCCTTCGGACACTGGTCGATGGTGGACATCTTTCTGGTATCGATTCTCACCGCATTGGTCGATTTCGGCTCCATCGCCCTGATCCGACCGGGAATCGGAGCCTCTTTTTTCGCCGCCGTGGTGGTGTTGACCATCCTGGCGGCCCGCGCCTTCGATCCCCGATTGATCTGGGATCCCCTTGAACGAGGTACCCCATGAACGGTGACTCCCCCCCCGATGCCACCCTGCCCCCGGATCCCCTGCCCATGGCCACGATCGCGACCAAAGGCCAGAGCCGAATGCAACTGGTCTGGATCCTGCCGCTGGTGGCCCTGCTGATCGGCGCGTGGCTGGTGTTCAAAACCTGGTCGGAAGCCGGCCCGGAAATCACCTTGACCTTCAAAAGCGCGGAAGGAATCGAGGCGGGCAAAACCCGCATCAAGCATAAAGAGGTGGAAGTGGGCGTGGTGGAAAGCGTCACCTTGAGTCCGGATTTCACCCATGTCCGGATTCACGCCGCCCTGGTGAAAGGCACCGAACCTTTTCTCACCAGCGGGGCCAAATTCTGGGTGGTGCGTCCGCGCATGAGTCTGCGGGGCATTTCCGGTCTCGGCACCCTGGTGTCGGGAGCCCACATCGAAATGGAACCGGGTCAGGGAGAGTCGCAACGGGAGTTCAGCGGCCTGGAAACCCCGCCTCCGGTGCGGGCCGGAGCCCCCGGCTCCCGTTATCTTCTGGAGGCCGCCTCGATCGGCTCTCTGGATGCGGGCTCTCCGGTCTACTTCCGGGATATCCCGGTAGGCGAGGTGCTCGGCTACGAACTCAACGCCGACAAGAAAGGCGTCACCCTGCCGATCTTCGTGCAGGAGCCCTACAACGCCCTGATCCGCGACACCACCCGCTTCTGGGAGACCAGCGGCGTCGATCTGGTGGCCGATGCCAGCGGCTTCCGTCTGCGCTCCAGCTCGGTGAGCCGACTGCTGATGGGCGGCGTCACCTTCAACACCCCGGAAACCCTCGAAGAAGGCCAGTTCGCCCCGGAAAATCATCACTTCACGCTCTTCAAGAGCGAAACCGCCGTGGCCGAAGGCTCCTATACCCATAAACTTCTGTTCGTGCTCTATTTCAAGGGATCGGTGCGCGGCCTGAGCGTCGGCGCGCCGGTGGAGTTCCGGGGAATTCAGGTGGGCAAGGTGACGGATATCCGTCTGGAATACGACTTCCAGGAGACCACCTTCCGGATTCCGGTGCTGGTGCAGATCGAACCGGAACGGGTGATCGAAATTTCGGCGAGCGGCATCAAGACGTTGCGGGGAGACTCGCCCCACGAATTTCTGCAAACTCTGGTGAAACGGGGTCTGCGGGCCCAACTGAAAACCGGCAGCTATCTGACCGGACAACTGTTCGTGGAACTCGACCTGCATCCCGCCGCGCCGTTGACTTTGGTGGGCGGCACGGGCACGGTGCATCCGGAGTTGCCGACCATTCCCACCAGCCTCGACGAGATCACCGCCTCCGTGACCAGTTTCCTGGAGAAGATTCAATCCCTGCCCCTGGAAGGGATCGCCAAGGAGCTGCACGAAACCCTGAAAGGAACCAATCGGGCCGCCAACGCCCCCGAAACCCTGGAAACGATCCGGGCCGCAGCCGCCGCCTTGACCGAAGCACGCAATTTGTTGAAAAATCTCAATCTGCAGGTGGAACCCATGGCCTCCGGGGTCAAGGGGGCCAGCGGCGCGGCCACCGCCACCCTGAAACAGCTCGAAGAGACCCTGATCAAGGTGGATGGCTTGATCGGTCCCAAGGCACCGCTCCACTATGGCATGATCGAAGCCGTGCGGGAGCTGGCCTCCGCCGCCCGCTCGGTGCGGAGCCTGATCGATCTGCTCGAACGCAAACCCGAATCCCTGCTCTTTGGCAAGGAAAAGAACGGAGCCCGATGATGCCCTCCCTGTCGAATCGTTTTCACTGGCCGCGCCCGGCGGCTCTGACCCTGCTGACCCTGCTGCTGATCGGCTGTCAGGGTCCGACCTCGCCGCCGACGCGCTTTTTTCTGCTCACCTCGCTCCACTCCCAGGAGGTGAAAAACCGACCCGAAGCCCGCCAGCAAGGGTTGGTGGTGGAGCTGGAACCGGTCGAGATTCCTCAATATCTCAATCGTCCGGAGATGGTGACGCGCGCCGGAGGCAATCAGTTGCGACTGGAGCGACTCAATCAATGGGCGGGGGATTTCAAGGAGGATATCGGGCGCGTCACCATGGAGAATCTCTCCCGCATCCTGGGATCGGAACGGGTGGTGATTCTGCCCAATCGCAGCGAAGCGGCTCCGGATTTCCGGTTGGCCACCAGTATCATCCGCTTCGAGCCCGAAGAGTCGGGCCAGGTGCAGCTCGACGCCCGCTGGAGCCTGTTCGACGGTCGCGGCACTCTGCTGCTCACCCGTCACTCCCGGGTCGCCACCCGCAGCGAACAGCCCGACGATTTCGAATCCCTCGCCGGAGCCATGAGTCAGGCCCTGGAAAAACTCAATCGCGAAATGGGTGAGGCGATCCTCTCCCAACCCACGCCGTCGGGGAAAACCCCATGAGCGATCCAGCCCTCCCCCGCCCCGTCTCTGAGCGTTCCAAATCGTCGGATGCCTGCCGAAGGTGAAGTGCGCGACGGTGGTGGAAAAGATGGAACCATCAGTTCCAACCGGCGAGACGGCTGCACTCCTCCTCTTCGGTCTTGTGGGTCGATTCCCACTGAGTGATCGACTGAAGCTCCTTTTCCGGCATTTTTCTGCTCATGCAATCGCAATATTTGATGACCACCGTGGCGGAAACGCCTTCGTCGCGGTTGTCTTCGATGCATTGATTGATGCGCCATTGCAGGGCATCCGAATTGGCCTGAAGCTGCGAGGCAAAAGAAAAGGTCGTCAGCAGGACGAAAAGGGCGAGTTTGGCAGACATGGCAGGACTCCTTAGTGAAAGTGGACACGCATCTCGATCAATATGGAAACATATCTGCGACAGTAGCGCAATCTCCGTTCCTGGTGCGCTGACTATTCCGGCAAGGGGATGATCGCCGCCAGAGAAGAGAAAATTTCCGCAGACTGTTCCGGTGACATCTCCACCCCTTTGAGTTTTTCTCGCGCGCCCGGCCAGAAGTAGAGGTGACTGCCGAACAGAAATTTCAACGTGCCGTCCGAGTTCTCTTCGACGACGACACGACCCAGAATGATGCTCTGCTGTGTGGGAATTCCATCGACCACCTGGTCATTGATCAGCGTGGCCGACAGCCGGTATTTTTTACAGGGGTAGGTGGCCTGGTGAAATCCATCCGCCTGCTTTGACCATTTGATGTGCATGGGATGCCTCAGGTTGATGAAATGGGTTTTGTTGAATGTTTTTGTTTGAAAATCCCAAGGGCTTCGCCCTTGGATCCCACCAGGGGCCAATGGCCCCTGGACCC
>JADGBU010000282.1 GCA_015231295.1 Magnetococcales bacterium
ATTCAGAAGATGGCCCGCAAACCGCACCCGTCAAAGGCAGTGCGCGCAAATGGTGGGCCGTGGCTTTTCTGTTGCTGCTGACCCTGGGATTCGGCGCGGTCTCTCTCACCGACTGGTGGACCTATAAACGCTTCGATCTCACCAGCGATTACCGTTTCACCGAGGCCAAAGGAGAGTGGAGACGCTATCCCCATGGCCTGGTGCTGGTGGTTTCGGGCTCCCTGGTCAATACCAGCCGCGTGGTCCGCAATGTGCCCGCCGTCCGGGTGGAACTGCTCAACGATGCCGGTCAGGCCACCACCTCGGCCCTGGGATATCCGGGCCGCGTGATCGAAGATAAACTCCTCGACGAAAGCAGTGAACCGACCCTCCGCACCATGGCCGGATTGCAGAGCGAAGAGAAAAAATTGAAAATCAATCGCTTGATCCCTGGAAATGCCTCGCCCTTCCAGGTGCTGTTCGTCAAACCGCCGCCCGGAAGCACCTCATTCCGATTGCATCTGCTGCTGCCCGATGGCAAAGGTCAGATCAGTCGGGAAAAATCCCTGCCTGACAAAAATGAAGGGGGACATAAACCATGAGTTCCACCCGTCACCTGAGTCATCTGCTGTCCGTGGTGTTGACGCTCGTCCTGTTGGCAGGATGCTCCAAAAGCGAAGAGCCAAAAAAACCGACAACACCCCCTGCCGCCGTGACCGCTCCGGTCGCCACACCTCCCGCAACGGTCATCCCGACCGCCGCCAGAGAACCCTCACCCGCTCAAGCCAAACCCACACGCCCGCCTCAATCCGGTAAAATCACCGAAAGCAAACAAGCCGGTCCCCATACCTTCGTTCAGGTCGAGGCCGATGGCGAACAATACTGGTTGGCGACCAATCCCTTCAAACCCAAGGTGGGGGAAGTGGTCCATTGGGATCAGTTCACCGTCAAACGCAACTATCACAGCAAAGCGCTGAATCAAACCTTTCCCATGGTGATGTTCGTCGGCGCGATCCTGCCCGGCCCCGCACCACTCCCGACCACCACCAGTAAAGGAAAAGTCCATAGCGTGTTGCAATCCGGAGGATATACCTATGTCCAGATCGGAAACGCCACCGGCGCATGGCTCGCCGCCCCCACGGTGAAAGTCAAGGAGGGTGACGCCGTGGTGTGGACCCCTGGAACCTCCATGAAAAATTTTACCAGCAAAACCCTGAATCGAACCTTCCCGGAAATTCAATTCCTGTCCGGACTCAAGGTTGAATCGGTCGCTGCGGTCAAACCGACTCCGGAAGAGAGTAAAGCTCAACGTCGAACGACCCCCGCAGAGACAGGAAAAGCGGTCAGCAAACCCGCGCCACCCGCGAATCGACCCCCGCCACAAAAACCTAAAGGAACAACGACATCCGAGCGATGAAACTGGTGGGGTCCAGGGGCCATTGGCCCCTGGTGGGATCCAAGGGCGAAGCCCTTGGTGGGGTTCGGGCAAAGCCCGATTCATGTATCAAAGGGTAAGAGCCGTCGTCTGACACCGAAATGGGTTTGAGTCAGACGCGCGCTGCGCCTTTTTCGCGAAAAGATGCGAAAAAGGCTTTCGTAAAAGCGCGCGAAAGGCCAAGTCAACGTCAAAACCCTGGGGGATGAATCCCCCAGACCCTCTCTTTTTTTTCAATGGATTGAATCTTCAGGACCGTCGCGAAGCCATCACCGTCACACAATCACCCGCCGCGCCAATTTGTGCCAGGAAACGATCAATTCATGCAAATGGGTGCCAGGAGTGGCCGGGAACGTATCATCCCCGTCGATCGCATAACGCATGCGCGCCAACTCCTGAGCCCGACGCACCGCAATCCCCAATGACGCGGAAGTCCGAGCAAACAATCCCTCCGCCGAACACTCCCCCCCCACCCGCTCCCGAATCCAGGATCCCTCGTCGCACGACGCGGAAACCGACTCATAATGGAGCAAAATCCACAACTCGAACACCGGACGACAACAGATCAATCTGGGCCGCACGCCCGCCTCGACAAAAAGCTCCTCCGCAAAAAGCTCCCAATCACTCCGCAACCGTTCCGCATCCCGGCCATCCCACTCCAACACGCAGTGAATGCGCACGAAGGGTCCGGAATCCCGTATCCGCTGACGCGCACTCTTCGCCAGCGACTCCCAGGGCGGAAACTCAACCGAAGTAATGAGTTTTTCAAGTCCCAACTCGGCAATCAAGGCACGGAGATAACCCAAAGCCGGTTCAGGGGCGAACAGCAAATGGTGATCATGGGGGGCACGACGGGGCGCGGCGCGTTCCAACGCGGCACCTCCACGCTCCCGGACCGGTCGAAGCGCGACGCAACGGCCCGGCCTATGCGCGGAAGTGGTCACAACTCCTTGAATTTCTGAAAGGTCGGAATGGCTCCGAAGGTTCCTTCCAGATAACGACGTTGCAAAGGTTCACCCTGTTCGATATCGAAATCGGAGATCGGATAGAGTTCGCTGCACCGATCTCCACTTTTTTCCATCATCCAGAACTGATCGCGGCGGAACGCTCCCGGATCCATCAAGGCAGTATCGTGGGTGGTGCTGATCAACTGAGCCCGATATTGATTGGTCGTGGCGTCATGCATCAATCCGAAGAGAAATTTCACCAGATGGTGATGCAGACTGGTATCCATCTCATCCATGAACAGCACGCGCCCCTGACCCAGAATATTCATCCAGGGCCAGGCCAGGGCGAACAGTTTCTGCGTACCTCTGGACTCCGCGTCCCAGGGCAGCAGAACCGGTTTTCCGGTATCGGCCATGGAGCGTTCGAAGCGGATTTCGGTCACGATGGTTCCGGACATCTCCTTTTGCAGCGCGGCGCGCACTTCCGGGGGGAGATCATCCATGCCCAACTCTCCCACGGCGCGGCTTTCCAGCCGGATCCCTTCAATATCCATATCGGCCTGATTGAGGAATTTCAACACCTTGAGTCGGCCATCGGGATCTTTGCACAGCGAGGCGGAAAACTCCTTGCTGATTTCGACGTGGGGACGGAACACCCGCAACCGTTTATCAAACCAGTCGAACACCGGACGCAGGGAGGCACTGTTGAGCTGAATGGCGGTGGAGAGGAACAGGGCGTTCTTGCGGGTGGCATCGCGCCACACTTCGCGGTTTCCGGGCATATATTTCTTGTGGAGGTTCCACACTTCCTTCCCGGTTTCGCTGTCGAGGTAGCGTTCGAACCAGCGTTGCGGGCGTCCACTCGGATAGGCGATCAACCACTCATGGGTGACACGTTCGCGGGTGACGGCAAATCCGTACTGATAGCGGATTTCGTCTTCGATGAAGATCATTTCGAAGACGCTCGGGGCTTGGATGTTTTTATGATTGAGCAAAAACGGATGCACATCGATGATATCCCCCTCCTGCCCCTTGGAGGAGTTGAGCACGAAATCCCACATGAAGAGGGCGGCCCGGATCAGATTGCTTTTTCCCGAGGCGTTGGGACCGTAGATGACGGTCGATTTAAGCAGTTTGGGCATGCGGGGCAGACCGGTGGCAAAGGTATTTTCCGGATTTTCCCGATAGTTGCC
>JADGBU010000283.1 GCA_015231295.1 Magnetococcales bacterium
GATAGAGCCAATAGGCGACCCGGCTGCCGTGGGCGTCGAATTCGATGCCCTGCTGAATGAAGCCGCCGTCCGTCAAGGTACGATCACGGGTGATATCCAGATGGTCGGCCTCCAGCACCCGCAGTTGCAGGGGAACCTCCAGTCCGAACGAGGTGGGCCGGTTGATCATCTGGAGCAGGCATTCGCCGCTCTCGACCATGCTGCGCACCATCAGGGTCTGGAGACCGTAAAAATTGCTGCGCCCGTCGGCGTCGCACTGGTTGGAGAAATCCTCCCACAGGCCGGTGATCCGAGAATCCAGAGTTTTGGAGTCTGCTTTGGGACGGGGGCGGATTCCGGAACCCACCATGCTGGCCGCATAAGTGATGACCGCCTTGGCTGCAAATGGATTGTTGCGCACCAGGTCTCGCGCCCGACTGCGTAGCCGGGAGGAGGCTTGGGAGATTTCGGCATTGGCGTCGCTGCCCGCCGTGATCCAGCCATCGGTGCGGCGTCCGGTTTTGGCGCCGTCGTATTCGCGGCGCAGCACCTCCATCGCATTTCTGGCCCGGACGCGCCGCAGACCACGCTCCGGAGAAATGGCCGCCACGATATGGTCGAGAACGTTCATGTCAGCCCCGCGAGAAACTGGCAAAACTGACATTGGGCGCGGGATGGCCAGAGGAAACGCGCAGTTCGCCTTCTACCAGACGGATGCGGCGCAGCAGATCGGCCTCCGAGCCGTACTCCACGGTCTTGCCTTCATGGGTGACGCGCAGGGCACCGGAGGCATAGGCCTGCTTCAATTCATCAAGTTCGGTCTGGGTGAACGTCATCGGTTTCTCTCCAGCCATCCGGTGCGGCGACCAGACAGCCATTGGGGTTTTTGCACTTTGGGTGCAACGGGTTCGCTCGGCGGTGTTGATGCCAGAGCAGGCGTGTCGACTGGCGGTGATGGTGAAACTGCCGCCAGCCCTTCCTTGAGCGGATATTTCTCCTGCCATTCGGCCTCGGCATTGAGGCGGAAGCCCATGTTCATCAGCCCGTGCAGGGCGGCCAGGGCGTAAACCCGACAGTCCAGGGCCTCGTTGCGATCACCGTCCTTCTTGTGCCACTCGCGGATGGGACGGCCCCTGATGTAGCGGGTGCGAATCTTCTCTGCCGTCAACTGGCGGAACCACTCGGCGTCCCGCTCCTTGGGGAAATGGCAATACCCTGGTCCTGGAGCGGCAATGCGCAACCGGGCGTAGAGCGACTCCTTGGCCGCGTCTACGCCGATCACGAAGAGCGGGATCCGGCCCTTGTTGTGGCGGCTGGCCCGCTGCGGCCAGAGGGGCTTGCCCATGCCGCCGATCCCCTTGATGCCCCAGATCCGCCGATCCTGCCGCTCCCGGCAGAAGTCATAAGCCGACATGGTGTTGGCCCCGCCGGTATCAATCGCGGCGGCGAAGATCGGCAAGTCATCGATCTGCCGTGCATGGGGAAAGGTGGTGGCCAGCAGCCGGTCAAGATCCTGCCAGATGGCAGGGCCGGACGGGTCGCCGTAGATCACCACATGCTTGATCGACCAGGACTCCTCGTCCCGTCCCCAACCGACGATTTCCGCTTCCAGGCGATCCGGATGCACGTCCACCCCGGCGGTCAGAACCACGACCCCGGCGGGCAGGAACGGCCCGAACAGCTCGCGGCGCTGCATCAGCCCCTCGCCATCGAGTTTCTCGGCAGACTCCTCCCAGACCTCGCCCAGCTTGGTGTTGATCCACACCTTGAGCCGCACAGGATCCCGGCAGACCTGGACATGCTGCACCGCGATGTCTCCCCAGGAGGCCCAGCCGTGTGGGCTGTACAGGCTGGAGAGGTGAAAACCGGCAATGGGACTGGCCAGGTTCTCCGCGATCCATCGCCCGCGCTCCAGCATCCAGCTTTTCTGGTAGTCCTGGATCGCCGCAGCGCAGTGCTCGCACTGGTAGAAGGCCAGATGCGGCTGACCTTCCGGGATCTTGATCTGCGCCCACATCAGCACCTGCATCGCCTCGCAGGCCGGGCACGGCACCCAGTAGCGGCGCCGGTCGCTCTCCTGATAGGCGGCCTCGATCCGGGAGAACCCCTTGATGGTTGGGGTCGAGACGAGCAGGATCTTGCGGTTGGGAAAATTGGTGGTCCTCTGCAGTGCCAGATCCACCGGATCGCCCTCGCCACCGACATCGGCTTCGTAGCCGTCAATCTCATCCATGAAAAGGTTGCAGACCGGCATGGAACGCAACCCAACCGCCGAACTGGCCCCGGTGATGACCAGCACGCCGCCCGGAAACTCCTTGCTTAAGAGCGTGTTGCCGCTGTCGCGGGATCGGGATGGCTGCACCAGAGATTTCAACGCCGGACTGCACTCCACCAGTCCACTGATTCTCTGCCGGGAGACCCGCTTGGCGGTCTCCACCGTGGGCTGCACCAGCATGAACGGCACTGGCGCCTGGTGGATGGAGTAGCCGATCCAGTTCAGGCCCGCTTCGGTGCCTCCGATCTGCCCGCCCTTCATGAACACCACCCGTTCGATGGGCGAGGATGGCGACAGGCAATCCATGATCTCCTTGAGGTACGGGGTTCGGCTGGTTCGCCATGGTCCGGGCGATCCAGAAGACTTTGACGACAGAATCCGGTTCTGATCGGCCCAGTCGGAGACGCTCAACAACGGCCTGGGCCGGATGCCAAGCAGGAAGGCCGAGGTGTAGGACGGCTTGGTGGCGCCGGATGTCGCTTGGGTCATGAAATACCCCGTTCGGCGGCCACGTCCGCAAACGTCTTGCCGCCAGACCCCTCCAAATAGACGATCTTGCCCGTGGCCTGAATGAACCGTTGCACCGCAACATCCACATAAACCGGACTGATCTCCATGGCGTAGACCCGGCGCCCGGTCTGCTCCCCGGCCATGATCTGGGAGCCGGAACCGGAAAACGGCTCGTAGCACAGCCCGCCCAAGGGAACATGCTGACGCATCGGGATTCCAAAGCAGTCGAGAGGTTTGGGCGTGGGATGCTCCGGTCGATCCTCGCCAGCCAGGGACTTCATGTCCCAGACCGATGGCATGGACTCGGCGTCGTCAATCCTGGCCGGACGGTTGCCCCGGATCCAGCCGTAGAAACAGGGTTCGTGCTTCCAGAGGTAATGGGTGCGGGTCAGAACCGAGGCGTTCTTGTTCCAGATGATTTGCTGGTGAACGAATGCCCCCATTTTTTCCCAGACGGCCTCCAACATGGCCTGACGCTTGGAGGCATGCCAGCAGTACCACGCGGCATGGGAATCGATGGCGTGATCGATGGCCGCCCGGATGAACCCTTCGTAGAGTTCCGGCCCCTGGCTGGCATCATCCCATGTGACGCCATACGATCCTGACCAGTCCTTGTTGCCATCCTTCCAACCCTTGACCGGCTTGCCTGCCGCAGCCGCTTTCGCCTTGGCCAATTTTTCCTGGGCG
>JADGBU010000012.1:0-4395 GCA_015231295.1 Magnetococcales bacterium
GAACCCTGGGTGGGGTCACCCCCACAACGATTTTCGAGACCGTCCCATTCGACCGCTCTGGAACTCCTCCGCACTTTGGACAAGCGATCAAGGCATAGATGTTATCCCGGTCGGGATGATTTGTCAAGCATTGGAGCCGCGTTTGCGAATCGCCCGGTAGCAGATCACCAGAAACAGGATGCCACCGATGACGGCGATCAATCCTCCCGCGCCGGTGATGCCCATGGCCAGCTTTTTGGTGAGAGTCACCAATCCCTGGGCCTCACCGGCGGTTTTGCGTTGCACCCCCAGCATGCCCGACCACGCCAGTCCGAACACATGCAGCAGTGAGCCACCCCCATACAGCCACAATTGTCGCACCGCCCATCGACTGTCGGGAGTCCGGAAGCCCAAAGCGGGGAGCAGATGATAGCTCAATCCCATATAGGCCACCGTCACCGACACGATGGATCCGTGATAGTGGGATGGAATGGTGACATTGATGCCTTGAATCAGAAAGCCGATTACGCCCCCCACGCCGAACAGCACCAGAGAGAGGATCAAGGCGACTCTCAGAGGCTGGAAGCGGGGATCGGCCACGGAATTTTTCCAGGCCATGAAGGCGGCCACGCCGGCGGGCAGGGCGGCGACACCGCCACCATATTTCATCAAATCGGCGAAACCGGCCTGAAATCCCGGATCCCCAGGAAGAAACCGACTGTGCAGAATCGGGGCCAGGGCGACGGGCAGAGCTCCCAACAGAAACAGCATCGCCATGATCCGGGGTGTCAGGTTGACCGCACCTCCCGAGGCCGAGGCGAGCCACAACCAGGCGACGATCACCAGTTGCGTATGGGTGAATTGCAACACATGTCCGCCACCCCAGAACAGGGCCTCATAGTAGATGACCCCTTCGATTCCCTGGGGCAGGGTGGCATAGCTCCAGATCCAGGTGAGCAGGGAGAGAATCAGAATGAGCAGTCCGCTGCGCAATCCCAATCGCAGCGCTCCGGCACCCGCCGACCACCCCTCCGATGGCCTGGCGATCAGCAATGAATAGAGACTCATCACGCCAACGCCGGTCAGGAACAGCATCAGTCCCAGGAAAAACGCGCCATTTTCGAGCACAGGCACATAATTGTTCATGTGGGGCGCGTCTACGCCCAGAAAGGGTGAAAAGGTGATCAGCAACGCGCCGATGGCGGAAATTCCCAGGGCGGCCAGTCCGACCCGTCCGGAGCCTTCCCGAAGATTGAGGCAGGCCAGCAGTCCGGCGAAAGAGAGAAACCAGACCAGCACCGACAGATCCACATGAATCACCAGGGCCGTTTTGAAGGATCCGGTCCAGGGGATCAGGTCATGGATCACCGGCATGCGGGCGATCAGAATCAGAATGACCACCAATCCGGCCCCGATCAGGGAGTAGAGGGCCAGAAAAAGCCATCCCGCAGCCAGTCGGCGGGCCGAACCGGTGGGAATCGGAAGGGTGAAATCATGCGCGTTCATGGGGCCGGAGATCCTTGACGTGTGAAGAGGATTTCAGACAGGTGAGACGAATGCACGCATCCTACTCCAATTGGTGGGGTTTGTCTTGTCTCTCTGTCGGCATGGCAGGGCACGGCTTTTGCTTGCATGACCATTCTCGGGGATCAACCCTGAAGGGATTTTGACTGGTTGAAACGTTTCGATACCCATTATTCGTACAGGAGCTTGAAAAAAGATGATGATCCAATCGCAACCCGCCGCACGTCCCACGGATATTCACGGTATCGCCGGTGATGTGCTGTTGCAATATTTTGAACGGATCGAACGTCTCGAAGAGGAAAAAACCGCCATCGCCGATGATATCAAGGCGGTCTTTCTCGATGCCAAAAGCAACGGATTCGATGTCAAGACCATGCGCGAGATTCTGAAAATCCGCAAGCTGGAACGGGCCGCCCTGGAGGAGCAGGAGACCATGATGCATCTGTATCGCGAAGCCATCGGCATGCACTGACTTTTCAATCAAACGGACTCCCAGAAATGGCCCTTTCCACCGAAATTCTGTTTCAACCCGTGACCATCGGTTCGCTGACCCTCCCCAATCGGGTGGTGATGGCTCCCATGACGCGCAGTCACTGTCCCGGGGGCGTGCCGACCGCCGCCGTGGCCGATTATTATGCCCGTCGCGCCGCTCACGATGTGGGTTTGATCATTACCGAAGGGGTATTGATCGAGGATCCGGCTGCGGGGGGATATCCCGACTGTCCGGTGATTTATGGTCGCGAGGCGTTGGAGGGGTGGCGTCTGGTGATCGATCGGGTTCACGCCGCCGGGGGGCGGATCATGCCGCAGATCTGGCATGTGGGCGAGGTGCATCGTCTGGGCGCGCCGCCCAACGCCCATCTGCCGGGCCTGGGCCCTTCCGAGGTGCGGGATGGGGATCAGGTGGTGGTGCGGGCCATGGATGAGGCGGATATCGAACGGGTGGTCGCCGCCTTCGCCGATGCGGCCCGCAATGCCCGCGAGATCGGATTCGATGGCGTGGAGATTCATGGGGCTCATGGCTATCTGATCGATCAATTTTTGTGGGAACAGACCAATCGTCGGGAGGATGCGTTCGGGGGCGATTTTACCCGTCGGTTGCGTTTTGCCGAAGAGGTGGTGAAGGCGGTCCGGGGCGCGGTGGGGGATAATTTCCCGGTGGTGTTTCGGTTTTCCCAGTGGAAGCCGCAGGACTATTCGGCGCGACTGGCCCCGACTCCGGAACTGTTGGCCGCTCTGCTGTTGCCTCTGAAAGAGGCCGGAGTGGATTGGTTTCACGCCAGCAGTCGTCGTTATCACGAGCCGGAGTTTCCGGGTTCCGGGCTCAATCTGGCGGGATGGGCCAAGGCGATCACCAACAGTCCGACCATTTCGGTGGGCAGCGTCGGGCTGGATGATGTCTCCTGGATGGAGGCCAATGCCGCCGGCCTCGAACCATTGTTGGAGCGGTTGTTGGGCAACGAGTTTGAACTGGTGGCGGTCGGTCGGGCTTTGCTGGCCGATTACGCCTGGGCGCGCAAGGTGCGGGAGGGTCGTTTTTCCGAGTTGATCCCCTACACCAGAGCGGCGTTGTCGAGCCTGAATTGAACCTCGAACCGAACGACGTTCAGGCGCGCACCTCCGCCAGGGTGATGTCATCCTCGTGGGTGGTGGAGCCGACATGCTCGTTCAGCGTGGTGATCAGGGCGTCGAGGGGGAGATCATCGGCCAGCAGCCGACGCAACTCCCCCTCCAGTCGTTCCAGACCGAACATGTTTCCCGTCGCATCCGCCGCTTCGACGATGCCATCCGAATAGAGATAGAGCCGGTCATCGGGTTGCAGGTCGATGGCGTGACAATCCGGTGCCGTGGGCCACTTGACAATCCCCAAAGGCAGCATCAGGGAGGGGAAGCGATCGAGGATTTGGCCAGCGCGCAGGCGTGGCACCTCCGGCATGCCGCCGACCCAGAGTTTCGCCCGGGTGCGATCCGGGGAGATTTCCGCCAGATTGGCGGCGAAAAAAACACCCGTGGGCAGCCGCAGACAGAGTTGATCGTTGAGAGCCATCAGAATCCGTTCGCCGGACTCTCCCCGCGCGACCCACTCGTGAAACAGATATCCCACCAGAGGACCGCCGATGGCCGCCGAAAGGCCATGTCCGGTAAAATCCCCCATCAGGATCAGTTGACGCCCATCCGGGGTGAAATCCGAAAGCAGCATATCTCCGGCGGTGGTTTCCACCGGGGCCAGCAGGTGGCGTACCTGGCTCTGATCGACCCGATCGGCGCGGCGCATTTTGACCACCATGTGTTCGATCATCTCCCGTTCTTCCGTGAGGGTCTGATTGCGGGCATCGAGTTCCCGATGGGCATTTCTCAGGGCCAGATGGGTGGAGACTCGCGCCAGCACGATCGGAATGCTGAAGGGTTTGATGATGTAATCGACCGCGCCCAGTTCCAGACCGCGCAATTCATCTTCGACTTCCGACTTGGCGGTGACGAAAATGATCGGAATCTCCCGTGTGACCGGATCGGCCTTGAGTCGCTGACACACTTCGTAGCCATCCATGCCGGGCATCATGACATCGAGCAGGATCAGATCCGGATTGGGTTGCACGTTGGCGGCGCGCAAGGCGATGGCACCATTGGTGGCCGGTCGCACCTGAAAATCCGGGATGAGGGCTTCTTTCAGGACATCGATGTTTTCCGGGGTGTCGTCCACGACCAGAATGATCGGTTTGTTTTTGCGTGGGGATGGGCTCATGATGCTCCGGAGCGGGATGCACGGGTCAAAAGGGCGGACGAAAACAGACGATTGGATGCCGGACAGGGCAGGGAACAGTATGACGACCGATGGGCATTCTGACGAGGGGACAAAATTCCGAAACGCGAACGGAAGGGGATCGGTGGAGA
>JADGBU010000012.1:4688-22973 GCA_015231295.1 Magnetococcales bacterium
ACGCCTGATAAGCGTGAGGTCAGTGGTTCAACTCCACTTAGGCCCACCATTTTAAAGCATAAGAGTATCTGTACGACGAAACCGCCCTCCGGGGCGGTTTTTTTGTGGGTGCCGTCCGCCGTGCGGGCGCGACGGTTCCACAAGCATGCGCTTTCGCTCCACGCCTCCCGAAGCTTGTCCGGCGCGTTCAAGCCGGATTAGCGTCCTCTTTCCCTGTTTCCGTTCGAGCCTGCGCTTTCAGAATCGCATCCATCTCTTTTCGCGCCCGTCGGCCACGGTCGGATGCGATTGACCGCCAGGCGCAAGTGCCAAAACCGGAAGGTGGATACCTGATCCGGCGCATCCCGGCGGACCCGGTGTCCGCAGACCGGTTGTCGCATGCCTTTTTTCTCGTCAGACGGGCAACCGTGCGGACTCCACGGGAGATGCGCGCACGGTTGCCGGAAGCAAATACCGTTCATTTGACCCTCAGCGTATATTTGAAGGCCGGACCCGAGGAGAAAAATGCGACCACCAGTGCGGTCAGCAACACCAGAACGCCAGGCACCGCATGAAACTCCACAATGTGAATGATCCCCTCAAGCAGAATCAACGAACCGATCAGAGCGAGGTATTGGTAGAGGGCGGACATGGTGTTTTCTCCTGTCTGTTTATTGTTTGTGACTGTTTGCACATTAATAAATACAGGCGAATCACAATCGATTTTCTTGTTATGATTTTCTAAAATTGCTCGTTTTGCAATACAAATTTTTGCTTCGGGCCATAAATTCATCCACGCCGGGATAGGCCGGATGGCAGGGGAACAGAAGGCCGAGATTGGGGAAGAGATGAAAGCGGCTGCGACATTATTGTGATGGGCGGATAAAATTTATATTGCAAATATCGCAAAATTTGTAAAAATTCATAGCATCTGCATGTCCGGGACCATCCACGCACCGACAGGAGTGTTGATCATGACTACCCGTACCGATGATGAAGCTGTGGAACTTTCCGCGTGGTTGCAAAAAGGATTGAGCGGGCGGGAAGCCGCCGCCCGGTTGCAATCCGACGGGTACAACGAATTGCCTTCCAGTCGGGGTCACAATCTGTGGGAGATTGTCCGGGAGGTGTTGCGGGAACCCATGTTCCTGATGTTGTTGACCTGTGGAGGCATCTATTTTCTGATGGGTCGGGAGCATTGGGCGGATGCTTTCATTCTGTTGGGTTTTGTGCTGCTCATCATCGTCATCACGGTGGTGCAGGAGTGGCGTACCGAACATGCGCTCACGGCGTTGAAAGATCTCTCCAGTCCCCGCTCGCTGGTGTTGCGTGACGGCCAGCGGCGACGCATCGCCGGACGGGAAGTGGTGGTGGGGGATCTGATGTGGATTGTGGAAGGAGATCGGATTCCGGCGGATGGCGTGGTCCGGCAGGCACTCAATCTGTCGGTGGACGAATCCCTGCTGACCGGTGAATCGTTGCCGGTGCGGAAACAATCCGTGGCCGGTCCTTGTGAGCGGAGTCGTCCGGGGGGTGAGGATCTGCCATTGGTATTTGCCGGCACGCTGGTGACGCAGGGGCAGGGGGTGGTGGAGGTGGTGGCCACCGGTCTTGGCTCCGAGTTGGGGAAAATCGGCAAGTCCTTGCTGGAATTGACACCGGAAATCACGCCGTTGCAACGGGAAACCGGGCGTCTGGTGACGATCATGGCACTGGTGGGACTCACCTTGTGTGTGCTTCTGGTGGTGGTGTACGGCGTGACCCGGGGCAATACGCCAGCCGCCTGGCAGCAGGGGGTATTGGCGGGCATCGCGACGGCCATGGCCATTCTGCCGGAAGAGTTTCCGGTGATTCTGACCATTTTTCTGGCCTTCGGGGCGTGGCGGATCGCTCAGAAACAGGTGTTGACCCGGCGCATGCCAGCCATCGAAACCCTGGGAGCGGCCACGGTCCTGTGCGTGGACAAAACCGGAACCCTGACCCAGAATCGCATGTCGGTGCGGCAGTTGTGGAGTTGTCAGACCGGAACCGGGTGTGATTGCACCTTGTCCGATCTGGCCGATTTGCCGGAACCGTTTCACCTGCTGATCGAATACGGCATTCTGGCGGGCAAACAGGATCCTTTCGATCCGATGGAAAAGGCTCTCAAGGCACTCGGAACCGCCCGGCTGGAGAAGACCGAGCATCTGCATCCGGATTGGCGGATGCTGCATGAATATCCATTGTCACGTCATTTGTTGGCCCTTTCCCAGGTCTGGGGGAGTGCCGGAGGAGGACAGCGGGTGGTGGCGGCCAAGGGCGCACCGGAGGCGATTGCCGATCTGTGTCATCTGAACCCGGTGCAAATGGCGTGGATGGAGCGTCAGGTGGTCGCCATGGCGGCTCAGGGGTTGCGGATTCTGGGCGTGGCCAGGAGTCTGGTGCCCGAGGAGGGAGAGTTGCCCGCCGATCAACACAGCCTGGACTTCGAATGGCTCGGATTGGTGGGACTGGAGGATCCGGTGCAGGCGGAGGTGCCTGCGGCGATCGCCGAGTGTTATCGGGCGGGTCTGCGGGTCATCATGATCACCGGGGATTATCCGGGCACGGCCTGCAACATTGCCCGTCAGATTGGTCTGGCGGCCACGGAACGGGTCATCACCGGGCCGGAACTGACCGCCATGGATGATGCCGCGCTGGCGGCGCGCATCGCTCAGGTCAACATTTTCGCGCGGGTGGTGCCGGAGCAGAAATTGCGGATTGTCAACGCCCTCAAGGCCAATGGTCAGATCGTGGCCATGACCGGAGATGGCGTCAACGATGCTCCGGCACTCAAGGCGGCCCATATCGGCATTGCCATGGGGGGGCGGGGCACCGATGTGGCCAGGGAGGCGGCGGATCTGGTGCTGCTGGATGACGATTTCGCCTCCATCGTCCGCGCCGTGCGCCTGGGGCGGCGCATCTACGACAACATCCGCAAGGCGATCGCCTATGTGCTGGCGGTTCATGTGCCGATCATCGGCCTGGCCATGACACCGATCCTGATTCTGGATATGCCGCTGTTGCTGTTGCCGGTTCACATCGTCTTTCTGGAGATGATCATCGATCCGGCCTGTTCGATCATTTTCGAGGCCGAACCGGAGGAGCCGGGCATCATGGATCGTCCGCCCCGCTCCCCGCAGGAGCATCTGTTCAGTCTGGAGGCGGTCGGGTTGAGTCTGCTGCAGGGCATGGTGGTGCTCGGGGTGTTGTGGACCATCTTCTGGCTGGGACGCTCCTGGGGACACTCGGAAAATGCGGTGCGGGCCGGTGTATTCACCGCCATGGTGGTATCCAATCTCTGTTTGATCCTGACCAACCGCTCCTGGCAGCGGACGCTTTTTGCCATTCTGCGGGTTCCCAATCCGGCGGTGGTATGGGTCATGGGGGGCGTGGCGTTCTTTCTGACCCTGGTGTTGAGTGTGCCGTTCTGGTCGGAGCTGTTCCATTTTGACCCGATGCATGGTTCCGATCTGGTGGCCTGTCTGGTGGCCGGGATCGTGGGCATACTCTGGTTCGAGGTGCTGAAGGCGGTGCGCGGCGGAAAGGGGTCGGGGCATCGCTCCGGCGAGGCGGAAGCCCGGTTGCTGCACTCCTGAAAACGGCTGCGGGTCAAACGTCCGGAAGCGTGATCTTCGGGCTTGCGGGGGCGATTTTCGACCGCCTCCGCAAGCCCTGGCGATGCGGATGATTCCGTTTCTATCCGGCGGATTGCGGCATCATTTGGTCTGGGGCGGCGTTGGATTCTCGTCGTGGATTTGAATCACCTGACCCCGACTGACGAAAGATTGCGCCTGCGTGCCCCAATGATAAATTTGCACCGTCTCCAGAATCGGTTGATTGACCGGGCGATCGGCTTTCCAGGTCACGACGAAATTGGCACCGGTTCCCCCTTCACGCTCCTTGTACTCGACGAAAAATTCCATGGAGCCCATGGGGCGCAACACCTTGGGTTCGGCGATATGCTCCCGCAGAATCCGTCCATGGGTGTCGTAGTACTTGACCGAGGTGACGATCAGATGATTGCTCGGATCGGTATTGCGGACGCTCAACATCGAGGAGAGCAGAATCTCTTCCGGCTGTCCTTTGTCATTGATGTTGCCATGCATCACCGAAGAGTAGACCGGAATGTAAACCGCCTCACCTGTGCTCAAAGGGGGAGCGCTGCATTCGATGGCCTGGGCCGGGAAGGTGCTCAGGCTCAGGGTCGCAGCCAGAATCGACGCGGCCAGTGATGGACGGAAAAATGGATGAAATGATTTCATGACGCGGTTCCTTCCTGGAGGGGAGCTTCGGACAGATTTTCAAAGGCGTGACGTGCCTCCTCCGGTCCGATGATGGCCACGAGATCACCGGCACTGAAACAAAAATCGGGACCGGGATTGCTGATCGGCTCGCGTTCACGCCAGACGCACAGAATCGAAACGCCACTGCTCTTGCGCACGTCGAGATCGCCGATGGTACGGTTTTCCAGCGTGGAGCGGGGTTGCACGGGAACCCAGGCCAGATCGAACAGGTTATCGGAGGCGCGCAGGTGCTCCAGCGGGGAGAGCAGCGGCTCGTCGTCCCCCAGAGAGGCGTAGATTTCCCGACGCGCATCCAGGGCCAGACGGTGGATCACGCTCGCCGGCATGCCCATGACCACCATGGCATGTCGGGCCATTTCGAGTCCCGCTTCCAGGTGGGGCCAGACCACATCCGGAGCCTGAAGCTTGCGTACTTCTTCGATATGTTCCAATCCGGTGACGCGGGTCATGATGGTGACAGGGGGATGCAGCTCCCTGGCCCGGGCGATGACCGCGCAGGAAGTTACCAGATCGGGGATCGTCACCATCAACATGCGACACTTTTCGAGGCCCGCCGCCTGCAGCACCAACGCCTGGGTGGCGTCTCCGTAGAGCGCGGGCATGCCCAGTTCTTTGGCCCGTTCCAGACGATGGAGATCCATCTCCACCACCAGCCGGTCGATGCCAACCCGATCGAGCAGTTGAGCCACCTGGCGTCCGACCCGACCCGCGCCGATCACGATCACGTGATCGGTATGTTCTTCCGTGGGCATTTCCACGGTATCGAGGGGTTCGGAGCGGCTGCGACGGCGGATCAGGGCATAGAGGGGAGCGGTCATGCCGGAGATCATCGGGGTCATCAGCATGGTGACGATGGTGACGGTGAGAAACAGCGAGTAGGTATCCCGATCGAGGGAGCCTCCGGCATGGCCGATCCGGGCCAGCACGAAGGCGAATTCACCGATCTGGAACAGTCCCAGACCCACGGCCCAGGGCACCACATTGCCATAACCGAACAGTCGGGAGACGCCGAAGAAGATCGCGCCCTTGCCAAGACCGGCCAGAATCACCAGCGTCAGCACCAGTCCGATGTGATCCAGCAGATAGGCCGGATCGAGCATCATGCCCACCGACACGAAAAACAGCATGGCGAACAGATCGCGCACCGGGGTGATATCGCTCAACGCCTGATGTCCGAAGTGGGATCCGGCCAGCACCATGCCGGCCACGAAGGCCCCCAGGGCGAAGGAGAGTCCCGCCAGATAGGTGGCGTAACCGACGCCGAGTCCCACGGCCATCAGGGAGAGCACGAACATCTCCCGCGAGTTCCAGCGGGCGATCTGGCGCATCACCCACGGGAGGAACCGGGTGCCCGCGAAGACCATCACCACCAGAAACAGCACCGCCTTGAGTGCCGCCGCTCCGAGCACCGACGCGCCCATGTCGGGATGTTCCAGTTGCGGCAGGATGATCATCATCGGCACCACGGCCAGATCCTGAACGATCAGCATGCCGATCATCACCCGGCTGGAGAGGGTGCCCATCCAGCCTTGATTCATCAAGGTTTTCAGGATCACCATGGTGCTCGACAGGGAAACCATGGCCCCGAACCACAGGGCCACATTCCAGGAAAGACCCACCATGCGGGCCAATCCATAGCCGAGCACCATGCTGGCGATCAGTTGCAGCGGGGTGCCGAGCAGGGCCACCTTGCGCACCGGGCGCAACTCCTTGAAGGAGAACTCCAACCCCAGGGCGAACAGCAGCAGGGCGACTCCGATTTCGGCCAACAGTTCGATATCGTGAATCTGGGTCACAGTGACCCCGCCGGAATGGGGACCGACCACGATACCGGCCAGGATATAGCCAAGAATCAGGGGCTGCCTGAGCAGATGGGCGATGCCACCTCCCAGCAAGGCAGCCACCACGATGATGACCATATCGGTTGCGATACCCATGTCAACGATCCTGAGCTGGTGGTGTTATGGCGCGATCCTCAAAAGAGGGGGCTGGACAGATAACGATCGCCCCGATCCGGCAGCACGGAGACGATCAGGCCGGGTTCGGTGAGGGTGGCGGCGAGACGCATCGCCGCAGCCACGGCCCCTCCTGCCGAGTGACCGGCGAAAATGCCCTCTTCGCGGGCCAGACGATGGGTGGTTTCCCTGGCCTCCTCCTCGTGGACATCCAGAATCTGATCCACCCGTTGGGGCTCGAAAATTTTCGGCAGATACTCCTTGGGCCAACGGCGGATGCCGGGAATCCGTGATTCTGCGTCGGGCTGGACGCCGATGATCCGCACGGCGGGATTGCGTTCTTTCAGAGCCCGCGACACCCCCATGATGGTGCCGGTGGTTCCCATCGCGCTGACAAAGTGGGTCACGCGCCCTTCGGTCTGCTGCCAGATCTCCGGACCCGTGGTGCGATAATGGGCCATCCAGTTGTCCGGATTGGAAAATTGATCGAACAGAATTCCCTCTCCGGCTTCGACCATCTCGCGTGCCCGATCGATGGCTCCTTCCATGCTGCCTTTTTCCGGGGTCAACTCCAGTTCGGCCCCGAAGGCTTTCATGATGGCGCGTCGTTCCAGGGTCATGTTTTCCGGCATCACCAGGGTGATGCGATAGCCTTTGCGGGCGGCGATCATGGCCAGGGCGATGCCGGTATTGCCGCTGGTGGGTTCGATGATGCGCATGCCGGGCCTGAGAATCCCACGGGCCTCGGCTCCCGAAAACAGACTGAGCGCGGCCCGATCCTTGACCGATCCCGCCGGATTGTTTCCTTCCATCTTGACCATGATCCGCGTGCCCCGGAACGGAGCGGTCATGCGGGTCAGATCCACCAGGGGGGTGTTACCGACGAAGGTTTCGAGGGTGATCATTTTGCCACCTCCTCCGGCCCATCCGTGTCAGCGGATCCTGCCGGAAATAGAGTTTCAGGAGTTCGTGGATGCCGGGATAGCCCTCCGCGAGCCATTCCGGGGCCACGAAAAAGGTTTCGCACGCCACCGCGAAAAATTCCGCCGGGGACTCTCCGGCATAGGGATCCAGAAAGCTCTCCTGCTGTCGTTCGACCGCCTGCCGCAGGCGCGCGAAGGCGGTCGAGAACTCCCGGATCCAGAGACGGGCATCGATTCCGGAGGGCAGGGGAGGCATGCCGTCGAATCCTCCGCTGCGGCCATCGAGTTGATGGCTGATTTCGTGGATCACCACGTTCATGGGATAGTCCCAATCCCCGGCCAGATCCCGTTCCACATCCCGCCACGACACGATCACCGGGCCGTTGGGCCAGGCCTCCCCCGTGCGGGGCTTGGGCGGATGAACCACGCCCGCCTCATCCGTATCGGTGAAACCGGGAATGAAGGTGCCGGGATAGACGATCATGGTTTCCCAGTGGTCGCACGGATCCGGTCCCAGTTCCAGCAGCGGCAGACAGGCCTGAGCGGCCAGCAGCAATCGATCTTTCTCTTCAAGGCGCACGCCGCCCACCAGTTCCAGATTCTTTTCGTGCAGGAAAAGTTCCGCGAGCCGTCGCAACGCCATCTGTTCCCCGCCGTTCAAACCGGCGAACAGCGCGTAGCGTTCCATCAGCCGCCGCCATGGCTCCGAATCCGGAGACATGGCGGCGAGAATCCGACGACGCTTGAATGAACGAACAAAGGGAATCAGAGTGGATTCACTGCTTCAAGGATTTGATCAGACATCCCTGCGCCACGCAGCTCAGGGGATCGCCCGCATAGCGGACCTCGGAGAGTTCCAGAGGCCAGGAGCTCTCCTCCACCTGGGCGCGGATGTAATCCAGGAAACCACCGGCCAGCGAGGTTCCCCCAGAGATGATCAGCGGAATGCGATTCGGGAATCCGAGATCCAGATCGCGGCGGTCCAGCTCCTGGAGACAGCTCTTGACCACGAACTGGATCAGATTTTTGTAATAGAAGCCCAGGGCTTCCCGGACCTTGCGTTCTTTTTTGCGGCCCAGGTCGAAGCGGTCCAGATGGAAATCTTTTTCCTTGATGGCCACCACCCGGTTGGGGATGGTGCCCACGGCGAGAGCCACATTGTCATCGATCCAGTCGCCGCCCCGACCCAGGGCGAACTCCATCACCGGAATCGACTTGTAGACCACGGCCACGTTGGTCAATCCGGCCCCGAAGGAGATGCTGATGCCGGAAAAGTCAGAATCGGCGCACTCGGCGTAGATGATGGCGGTGGCTTCGTTGAGGGGTTCGGGCTCGAAACCGATCTCGTCGATGATCCGGCCCAGAATGTTGCGATGATAGAGCACGTTGGATTTCGAGTTGATCGGATCGCCGGGCACCGAATAGACGCATTTGCCCGGTTTGGCACCCGGTTCGATGGTAAGCAACTCCCGGATCATCACCGCCAGAATGTCGGTGGAGTTGATGTCTTCCGGGCTGATCATTCCTTTTTGCATCGAGCGGCTGAGACGATGACCAAAAATATTGGCAAAGTTGTAGGCGTCGTGAGAAAGAATGAAGACCCCTTCATCGATGCGGGCATGGCTGATTTTGGAGAGATCCATGCCTTCGATGTTGACATCATCGACGGTCAGGAAGACATTCCGCAGGCTGGAGATTTCGATTTTACCCAGGGAGTTGGCCCGGGCGCACACCAGATTCATGGTGCCCACGTCCAGTCCCAGATGAATGATCGGGGCACGGGTCGGCGCGCTGGAGCGGACCGAAGTCACCACGGGTGGTTGCGGAGCGGAAGGGGCGACGGGCACGGCGGCGGGCTGAATGGTGGGCATCGCATCTTCAGGGGATGTGCTCATGAGGCGATTTTCCTCCTGATGGGTTTTGATAAAATGGATAGGCATGAGATTTAGGTCAACCGGATGGTATTGTCAACGGCATTCAGTCGCCGCGTTGCATGGAGGCCAGTTTTCGGGCCACATCTTCGACACTGCGTTCCACGGTGCGGCGGCCCTGGGCCATCACGGTACGCCCCTCCCCGAGACCGGATTGAATCGCCGGGAAATAACGATCCTGTTCCGGATCGTCACGGATTTCGAAGCGGGGAGCGGGTTCATCTTCATCCTCGTCCTCCTCCTCGTTTTCTTCGATCAGGGTCTTGATGTTTTCGATGCGCGCTTCGAGATGTTGCAGACGGGTATCGATCTCCCGGTTCAGACTGAGCAGTTGTTCCAGGCGACGATCCTGTTGTTCCAGGGGAATCAGCAAGCCCACCAGAACCAACAGGGCCAGGGAGGCCATATAGATCTCCTGGGTCAATCCGCTGGTATAAAAAAGTGCGAAACCCAATCCCAAACCGACGATCAATCCACGCAATATTTTGATCATTTTGTCTCTCCCCGGCCCGCATCCATGGCGTTGAGCCGATTCACGCTATTCAGAAGATCCCCGTTGACCACCTTTTTGCCGGGGGGCGGCGGAACGCCGTCGAGCTTGCCGGAGTGGATCGACGGAATGAACGGCTCGTTCCGGTTCGGGGTGATCTGGCGCAGAATGTCGCGGGCCACTTCCGGGTACTCCTTGGCGGTGACGGCGAGCAGTTGTTTCAGGCCATCCTGCTGGGCCTGACGGTTCCAGCGACGCCCGAGCCAGGCCAATCCACCGGCCACCAGCAATCCCGCCAGGGCGAAGATCGCGCCGAGCCAGCCGAAGGGCGGAGAGGATCCTTCCGCAGGGGACGCGGGCATGCTGCCGGGTACGGTTTCCCGCAGGGCCTTTTCGAGAGCCGCGACCCGGCCCGACAGGGCTTCGTTGTCCGAGCGGGCCAGCTCCAGGTTCGAGACGCGGGACTCCAGTTTCACCTGCTGCATCTGACTGGTTTTCAGGATTTCGGTCAATTCGCCGAGCTGGCCTTGCAGACGGACCAGAATGTTTTCCAGACCGCCCCCGCCGCCGGGCGGGGCGATGCTCTGAAGCTGCGACTGGGGCGTGGAGAGAAGAGGCGTCTCCTTGAGCGCGGCTGACGAGGCGGTTTTGGGTTCGGGCACCGCTTCGGAGACCGGCGCGGGTTTTGCCCCTTCGTGGGCGGCGGCCAGCAGGACATTCTGCGGAGGCGGCGGAACGTTCTGACCGGCCTGCATCTGCTCCCACGCCTTGGTGTGGGCCATGCACATGATGCGGGCCTGCCGGTCGTTGATCGCCCGGACCTCCTCCATGGAGGGCACTTTCAGGATGCCGCCGGAGATCAGGTTGTTCATGTTGCCGGAGAGAAAATGTTCCGGATTGCGTTCGTAGATCGCGGCCATCAGTTGTTGCAGCGAAACCCCTTTACCCGGTTGCAACGAACGGGCAATGGAGGTCAGGGTATCGCCCACCTTGACCGGGCCGTAACTTCTCGCGCCGCCCGTCGTGGGGGCGGGAGCGGGCGGGGTCTTTCCGGTCGGGGGGAGCGTTTTGGCCGCTGCGGCGTTGGTCGAGGTGGTGAGTTCCTCCAGGGTTTTGGCGGCCTTGGCGGCGGCAGGGTTTTCGGTGGTGCTTTTGTTCTCCGGGGTGGAGGAGCCGGGATATTTGTTGACGGCGGCAAGTTTCTCTTTTTCGGAAGCCCCTTTGGTCGCCTCGGCGGGGGAGGCGTCTCCGGATGGGGCGGGAGTGGCCGGTTTTTCCGCCTGGGGAGTCGGCTCCGGAGAGGCGGATTGGGTGGTTTCTTTGCCGGTTTTGGCGGTTGGAGCCTCCTGGGCCAGTTCGCCTTTGGTGAGCGACGGCGAGTTGGGCTGAACGCGAAAAACGGGAAAATTGGTGTGTTTGGAGGAGGTGATCCGCAACAGCAGATCGAATCCCTTGGAGGTGAGCGGCTGATCCGAGGTGAGATAGACGCGGGTTTCGGGGCCGTTGTCCACGGTTTTGACCGTGATGCCATCGAGCGCGCCGGAACGGGCGAGGCCCATCACTTTGTAATCGGTGGCGTTGCCCAGTCGGACCAGTTTGATGGTTTCGCCTTCGCCGAGTCGCAAGGGAATTTCTGCGCGGAATTTTTTGGTCGGTGGGGACAATACGGCGATCTCTCCCACCGTAAAGGCCGCGCCATCATCGGGCCGGGCGCAGGCCAGGCCGATCAGCAGTGACAGCAGAATCCGACGCTTGTCCACGTTTCCATCCTTATGGCAGCAGAAATCTGGAAAGAGTTCAATAAAACAAGAGCGACATCATACCCCCGCAGGGCCATGCAGACAAGTTTTCGCACGTCGATCAAGTCGTCAGAAAGCGGTGGCTGGTCTGTTCCAGCACCAGACAGGTCAGATGTCCCGAATAACAGGCTCCGGTATCGATGCCGATCCGGTTCGGGGTGATCACCGGCGTTTCCATCACCGTATGGCCGTGGACCACCACCTTTTCGAGTTGGCCGTCATAATACAAGAATGGCTCGCGAATCCACAACAAATCGGGTGGTCTCTGTCGATTCAGGGGCACTTCGGGGCGCACGCCGGCATGGGTGAAAAAATAGTCGCCCAACTCGTAGCGAAAGCGCAGCGAGGTCAGAAAGGCTTGATGGGCCATGGGAATGGCCTCCAGAAGGCGATCGCGCAGCTCCTGCATGCGCGCCTCGGCGGAGATGCGAGGGGGCACCTGCACCCCGTAACTCGACGCGGTGGCCATGCCGCCGAACTGGGTCCAAAGATGTCCGCCGCCCGGATTGACCAGAAAATCCTGCAACTCCGCTTCGTGATTGCCTTTGAGATGGATCGATTCACACGTCGGCAGGGGGTTGTCGAGCAGCAGATCGATCACCCCTTTGCTGTCGTCGCCCCGATCGATGTAATCCCCCAGATAGATCACGATCTTGCGCCAGGAGGCGGGCAGGGGGGCGAAATCGGCGCGGATCTGATCGTGGATGGTCCGCAGCAGATCGGCGCGGCCATGGATGTCGCCGATCGCGTAGACTCTCGTCTCGTCGGGAATCCGGGCCACAAAGGGGGCGATTCGTACCGGAGCGCGGGAGCGGTCGTCGAAATCGTCGTCGTCATCGTCGTCGTCAAACGGATCACTTCCGAACCATTTTTTCAGAAATTTCAGCACCCTTCCATCGCCTTGAGAAGACGCATCCGGCACGGGACACGTTGTTTTGCCATTGGGGTCCAGGGGCGAAGCCCTTGGAACTGCAACTCATAAAGATTCAAAACAAGCGCGGCGCGCATTGCGATCGGGTATCTTCCGGCAAGAAAACAGCCACGTCAAGAGGGTCGGGCGGGCAAATTTGACCTCCGGCACGGGCAAAATTTGCCCAGGTTGACTCCGCATCCGGGAGTCTGATGACGGAAATCGGTTGTTATCATGCAGGCATGAACCTTGCATTAACCCTATCCAGATCTTTTCCGGCCTGGAAAGATGGTCTTTGTGTCACGGTTCACCCTTGGGAGTTATGGCAGATGATATCCCCAACACATATGGAATCCTGGATCGATCAAGCCCTTTCCATCGTGGAAGTCGGTCCCGAACACCCTGCATTCGACGATGCCTGGGAGTACCTCGCCATGAGCAAGGAGCCTCAGGTGCGTCAGGCGATGCGTCAGGCCATGGAGGAGATTTTCGGCCCCCATCCCCAGCCCACCGGATACGACGATCACGGGGAACCCTACTGGCGCACCGGGGTCATCGCCGCCTATCTGAACATTCCGGAAGAGGAAATCATCGAAACCGCCTTCGAAATGAAAGAAAAATGGGGATATTCCGCCGGAGTCGCCCAGACCCGCGAGTTGCACCCCATCCACTGATCATCCGCGCTTCCTGCCGGGCCGTCGGATTCCGATGGCCCGGTTTTCGTTGTGATCGTTGATCCTCGCCCCCCTCCGCGCCGCATGCGGAGCGGCCATGACTCAGGGATGAAATTATCCTGTATCATCGAACAAAACCCCTTGAGTGAACGATCGAGGAGAGATATCCTGACCGGCGATTTTCGATGGCAACGGCATGCGGGATCAATCAAGGGATCGGCCAATCAAGGGATCGGATCGTCGTGACTGCCTCTTTGTCGGAATTGAACGTGGTGGAACGCCTGTTGAGCGATTCCCTCTTCGCGCCCTGCAACTATACGGCGTTGGCGCGCCTGCTGCCCGCCATCGAAAGGCATGACTATCCCGAGGGGGCGATTCTCTTTCGCGCCCACGACCCGGCGGAGGGGATGCATGTCGTGATTTCGGGTCAACTGCGTCTGCTCCGCGAGGATGGCACGCCGATTCCGCTGGAGGAGCCCCGCTGCGGCGAGGAGGCCGCAACCGATTTCGCCGACTATTTCGTGACCGCCGAAGCGGCCACCACACTGGAAACCTGGTTCATTCCCCGTGCCGCCCTGCGTCGGCTGGAGACGACTCAACCCACCTTTCAGGGGAGCTGCGTCGCCCTGCTGATGAGCCGCATGAGCGGTCAGAAAATGCCCGCGCTGACCTCCCCCCGAACTCCCCACAAGGAGCACGGCGCAGGAGCCACGGGATTGATCGGCTGGTCGCTGGCGATCCTCTTGCCGCTGGGCATGCTGATGGCCGGGGATCATTGGGGGCTGGAACGTCACATCACCCTGTTTCTGGTGATCTCCGCCGCCACCATCGTCCTGTGGGTGTTCAGTCTGGTGGATGATTACATTCCGGGCCTGTTCGCGCTGGTGGCGATTCTCATGGCCGGACTGGTGCCGCCGAGTGTGGTGCTTTCCGGTTTCGCCTCGAACGGCTTCCTGATGGCCCTGAGCATCCTGGGGCTGAGTACGGTGATCGTCTCGTCGGGATTGGGCTATCGCACCATGCTGCTGCTGTTGTACCGGTTGCCGAACTCCCGTTTCTGGAACGGTTTCGGCATCATCGTGACCGGCTTCTTCCTGACCCCGATGATCCCGTCGATCAATGCGCGTCTGGCCATGGTCACGCCCTTCTTCGAGGATATGGTGCAGAGTCTGCGCGTCGCGCCACGGGGCCGGGCGGCCACCCAGTTGGCGATCAGCGCGTTTCACGGGGTGACGCTGCTCTCAGCCCTGTTCGTCACCAGCAAATCGGTCAATTTCGCGATGTTCAGCCTGCTGCCCACTCAGGCCCAGGATCAGTTTCAGGGATTGGGCTGGCTGATGGCCGCCGGAGCCTTCGCGCTGGTGGTGCTGCTGGCCTTCGGGGTGAGTGCCTCCCTGATGCTCCGCAGCCCGGAAATCCATACCCTCGACAAATCACGTCTCAAATCCCAACTCGACCTGCTCGGCAACCTGAAACATCGGGAATGGGCCGCCTTGATGGGAATCGCCGTCTTCATTCTGGGCATGGTCTCCTCCTCCTGGCATCGGATTCAGCCCACCCTGCTTGGCATGTCGATCTTTTATGGACTGCTGCTGTTCGGCTCCTTGCGAAAAAAAGAGCTGACCGAAAAGGTCGATTGGCCTTTTCTGCTGTATCTGAGCGAGTTGACCGGTCTGGTGGGGGTCTTCAACCATCTGGGACTCGATCAACATCTCGCCACGGCACTGCCCGCGTTGGGCGTCATCATGCGGGACAGCTTCGGACTGTTCGTGCTGCTGTTGTTTCTGCTGGTTTCTCTGATCCGGCTGGTGGTGCCGATCAGCATCACCATCATCATTCTCGTGACCCTGTTCATCCCCCTGGCCGGGGTCTATGGGGTCAATCCCTGGATCGTCGGTTTCATCATTCTGGTCTTCGGGGAGATCTGGTTTTTGCCGTATCAATGCTCTTATTATCAGAAATTCCAATCCGTTCTGGGACTCTATCAGGAATCGAGCTTTCTTTATTTCAACGCCTGGATGAATCTTTGTCGTCTGTTGGCCGTCTACGCTTCGTTTCCTTTGTGGAAGGCTCTGGGCCTGTTATGAACCATCGACTCTCCAGACTCCGCAACGGCCTGATCGGTCTTTTTTTCCTGGGCTCGGTGCTGCTCCCGGCCTGGTATCAGAGCAGCAAACCCAGAGTCTGGATCTTGCACAGTTACGATAAAAATTATTCATGGGTCAAGGATGTCAATATCGGGATTCATCGGGTGCTGGACGGGCATCCCGAACTGACCGTCAATTGGTATTATCTGGACACCAAACGGCACCCCTCGTCGGAGTTCAAAATCAACGCGGGGGTGTCGATGCGACGGATGATTCAGGCCGCCGCGCCGGATCTGCTCATCGCCATCGATGATGATGCCCAGCAGTATGTCACCCGACACCTGCTCGATCATCCGACCCTGCGGATCGTTTTTGCCGGGGTGAACAATCAGCCGTGCGATTATGGATTCGATCAGGCCGGCAATGTCACCGGCATTCTCGAACGGTTGCCCTTGTCCGCCCTGCGAGAGACTCTGCTGACTCTGGCGGACTACAGCGGTCTGAAGAAAAGACCGATCACGATTCGTTTTCTGGGGGATCTTTCGGAAACCGTGCGTGGCGATGAGAAAAATTTCCGCAACTTCGACATGAAACCGATTCAGGTGGCGGATTCCCGGCTGGTGGAAACCTTCGACGCGTGGCAACAGGCGGTTCTGGAAAGCGCGGGCGAGGTGGATTTTCTCATTACTTCCAACTATCGCAAGATCCGGCGATCGGCGGAGAGCGACGAGTTGGTCCCGGCCCGTGAGTTGATCGACTGGACCGAGCGTCACTCTCCGGTGCCGATGATCGGCACCAACGGGTTTTTCGCCGAGGACGGGGGAATGCTGGCCATTGGCACCTCGCCTTTCGAACAGGGCGAAGTGGCGGCCCGTCTGGCGTTGGAGTTGATCCGCTCCGGCGAGAGTCCCAATCAGATGCCATTGCGCTCCACCGGACAATTCGTGGTCGCGATGCGCACCTCTTGGCTCCAGGCCCGGCATTTACGGCTGCCCCAGGTGTACGAGGCCGCCGCACGCTCCATCAATAAATATTATGAATGAGCGGGGGGTATTGCACGCCCTCAGCGTGGCATGCGAACTTCGATCAGCGTCTCTCCCTCGCGGGAAAAATTGAGATCAATGGTTCCTTTCAGCGTGGTGGCGATCAATTTGGCCGAGTAGGTGCCCAAACCCACCCCATGACTTTTGCCCGCCGTGACGAATTTGTCGAAAAACGAATCCCGAATCTCCTCCGGTACGCTGCCTTTGTTGCCCAACCGGATCAGGGCCATGGGACCATCCGTTTCCAGTTCGATCACCAGGGCTTCCCCTCTGGGGGAGGCCTCCACGCCGTTCTTGAGCAGATTCGACAACATCGAGTGACACAACAACTCTTCCCCCTGCACCACGAACGTATCATTCTCGGTGGCCGGATGCCCGTTCACGAGAATTTGAATGGACATTCGTTTGGTATGAATCAAACGATTCAACTCGGAGTGAATGCGACGCAACACCAGCAACAGCTCCACCGGCTTGGGCACCAGCACATAAACGCCCCGCTCCATTTTATAAAGATCCAGAGAGCGGTTGATCATCTCCAGCATCCGGAATCCGGCATCTTCGATGATCTGTAACGAACTGGCCTGTTCCGGAGAGAGTTTCCAATCGGCGATCAGCGCGCCCGGCATGCCGATGATGGCATTCAGGGGGCCTTTCAGGTCGTGGCGGAGAATCTGTTCCACATCGTCGCGCAACCGGGCGGCGGTTCGCAACTCCTCGTTCTGCCGCTGAATGGTCTGATGGGCTTGCTGCAACTGCAAATGACTCTTGACCCGCGCCCGCACGATCGCGCCTTGAATCGGTTTGGTCAGATAGTCCACCGCGCCGATCTCCAGACCTTTGACCTCATCTTCGATCTCGACCCGCGCGGTCACGAAGATCACCGGAATGTCACGGGTCACGGGATCGGCCTTCAGTCGGGCACACGCCTCGTATCCATCCATATCGGGCATCATGACATCCAACAGGATCAGATCCGGTCCGTCGGCGGCGTGACGCAACATCTCCTCGCCGTTTCTGGCGAACACCAGCGCGTAATCCTGACGCAACACCTCGCGCAACAGCTTCAGGTTGGTCGGCTCATCATCGACCACCAGAATCTTGAACTTGCGTGATTCGGTTTCCATGCCACTCCATTCCCAGATCGTGTACCAGTTGAATCAACAGTTCCCTGGCCCGAACACACTGAATCTCCTCCACCTGTTCGGCCAATTCCCGACAGATCGCCTCGAAACGGGTGCCCCGCAACCACTGTTCCAGTTCCGGCAGCGCGCTTTCGGCCATCAGGGCATCTCCGTGCTCCAGGGCTTCGGCGATCCGCTGAGTCAGCAGCAGATGACGCGGCTCGACAGGAGTCGGCATCCCCTGAAAATCCGGACGTCCCGGTTCATTTTTCGCGTCCAGGGTGCGACAGGAGGCGATCACCTTGGCCAGGGTGCCTTCCACCCCCACCACCAGCGATTCCAGATGACGCGCCCCGGTACGCAAACCGCCATCCAGGGCGGTGGTGGCATCTTCCAGTTCGTTGGCGGCCAGCGAGCCTGCAGCACCTTTCAGGGCATGGGTCAACACTTCGGCGAGTCGATGGTTGCCCGCCTCGACCGCCGTGCGGATTCGGTCCGCATCCCCCGCGTGACGCCGGGCAAAACCGCTCAACGCCTGGCGATATTTTCCGGCATCCCGCCACACGCCGATACCGGCGGTCACATCCAGGCCCGGCAGTTCGGGAAAACCCGCCGCCTGGGCCAAGGTTTCCCGATTGGTCACGGCCACCGAATCGGAACGGCTGGTCGCCGGAAAAAGCTGCGCCATCACCCCAAACAGATGCGAAAAGTCGATCGGCTTGGAAACGTATTCATCCATCCCCGCCGCCAGACAGCTCTCCCGATCCTCGGCCATGGAGTGGGCGGTCAGGGCGATGATCGGGATATGCTCCATCGCAGCCCCTTGGGCCTCCCGGGTGCGGATTTCGCGGGTCACGGTCAATCCGTTCATGTGAGGCATCTGGAGATCCATCAAAATCAGGTCGAAACGATGCTTGCCGTAGGCTTCCAGAGCCTGCAGACCATCTTCGGCCACCATCACCTTGTGTCCCCGCTGTTCGAGTCGGGTCACGGCCAGAATCCGGTTGGCCTCCACATCCTCGCCCAGCAGCACGTTCAGAGGCTCCCG
>JADGBU010000012.1:23045-28007 GCA_015231295.1 Magnetococcales bacterium
TTCAACGGCAGGGTGAAATAGAAGGTGCTCCCTTCTCCGGGGGTGCTCTCCAGCCAGATTTTTCCCCCCATCCGCTCCACGATCTCCTTGGAGATGGTGGTTCCCAATCCGGTGCCTCCGTAACGGCGGGTGGAGGAGGAATCCCCCTGGGTGAAGCGATCGAAAATCATATTCTGCCGCTCGTAGGCGATTCCGATCCCGGTATCGCTGACGGCGAACCGAATCCCTTCGGTCACGGCCTCCACCTGAATCTCCACCCGTCCCCGCTCGGTGAATTTGATGGCATTGCCCAACAGATTCATCAACACCTGGCGCAACCGGGTCGGATCCCCCACGAAACAGTTGGCCATGCCCGCAGCCACCTGCCAGGTCAGCTCCAGATGGCGGGAGCGGGCCAGAATCGTCATCGACTCCATGGCCTCTTCCACCACCTGCCGCAGGTCGAAGACCACGGTTTCCAGTTGCAGGTTGCCGCTTTCGACCTTGGACAGATCGAGTATGTTGTTGATCAGCCGCAACAGGCTCCGGGCCGAGGAGAGGGCGGTGCTCAAATATTTACGCCGGGAGGCGTCGGATTCGGATTCCAGCACCAGTTCGGTCATGCCGATGATGCTGTTCATCGGGGTGCGGATTTCGTGGCTCATGTTGGCCAGAAAGTCGCTTTTGGCCCGATTGGCCGCTTCGGCGGCATCTTTGGCCCGCTCCAGATCTCCCATCATGCGCCGCATCGAATCCCGATGACGCTTGAGATCCAACTGATTGCGCACCCGCGCCTGCACCACGGTCTTGCTGTAGGGCTTGACGATGTAATCCACCGCGCCCAGGGAAAAACCTTTGGCCTCGTCGAGGGCGTCCACCCGCGCGGTGACGAAAATCACCGGAATCTCCCGCGTGCTCTCCATCGACTTGAGCAGAGCGCACACCTCGAAGCCATCCAGGTCGGGCATCATCACATCGAGCAGAATCAGATCCGGATGGGGATCCTGAACGGCCAACTCCAGAGCCTTGCGACCGTGATTGGCCACCGATACCCCGTACTCCTCCCGCAACGTCTCGACCAGCACCTTCACATTGGTCAGCACGTCATCGACGATCAGAATGCGGGCCTTTCCCGGACAACCGTTCATGCGGGCTCTGCCAGGCAGGGCCGCTCCGGGTCGGTCGATACATCCGGTGCGGTCGGGAAACGAACGGTGCTCATGCTCCGGAACTGCCCCGACGCCGTTCCGTCACCTCCAGCAACTTCCAGCGGACAATCGGAATGTCGGCGACCAACGACGCCGGCATCCGACAGATCAGCGATGGCGTGCGCGCCCGGAAGGTGCAAGGATCGGGCATGATCTGGAATACGCTCTCTTCGTTGAAACAATCCCCGGGCTGATGAATGGCCTGAATCTGATCATCACTCCAGCGTTCCACCTCGCCTTCCTGGATCAGATAGAGGGAGTCCGGTTTCACCCCGGAGAAAATCTGTTTTTCTTCCAGCAGAATCCGTTCGATCGCCATGGCGATGCGGGTCAGATTGACCAGATTGACCGATTCGCCGAAAATCCAGGTGGTACGCAGAAAGGTCCAAAAATCCTGAAGGCGTTCGAAATTGGCATAGAGATTATTTTGAACGATGAACTCATGATACAAATCTCCCGGAATGCACAGACATTGCACAAAACAACTGGTGCGGAAGGTGGCGATGGCGGGCATGGCGTTCATGGCGGAGATGTCCCCGACAATGCTGCCGGCGGACAGCGAAACGATCAGTTCCGAGCCCTCCTGGATCTGCTCGACGATGCCGGTGAGAATCAGGAACAGATCGCGATGGGTCTCGCCGGAACGAATGATGATCGTGCCCGGATTGAAGGTGCGCACCGGATTGTTGAGCAGCACCGGCAGACGATTGCCGGAAACCCCTTCGTAATAGTTGGTCAGATAGGCGTGGGCGAATTTCCAGGTATACTCCTGCATGGCGGAGATCAAGACATCCATGGTGCCGAAGGTGGCCGAAGAGCCGATCTCCTTTTGTCGGGGCGTGAGCACCGCCGAAGTGTGGGCGAAGACGATCTTTTCGGAACGATCATGCCGGTAATCTCTGGCCTGACCGTGGATCATGCCACCACCGATATCGATTTTCTTCAGATCGGCGGGAATGAGATAGTTCTCCCGCACGGTCTCGAAAAAGGATCGACTGATGCCGGGTTGAGCGGGATCCTCGCGGATCATTTTTTCCAGCACCTCGAAGGAGGCCAGATCGGCCCAGTGGGCATAACTGCGATAGCCGTTCGGCCCACGGGCGCGGAACAGAAACAGACTGGTCTCCACCGGATGGGGCGAGAATATCGGTTTCACCTCCATTCCGTCGATTTCGTTCCAGACGCCGCCGATGAGGGGGCGGATGTCGAAAAAATCACTCATGAAGGACTCTTCCACGCCCAACAGCGCGGACAGTTTCTTGGATACCGAAGCCAGTACCAACGGCGTGGCATAATAGCGGATGCGATGACCGGCGCGAATCAGCGTGGTGATGCCCGCAAAATGGTCATCGTGGCCGTGGGTGTGGAAAATGCCGTGAATCTCGCTGATGCTGATCCCCAGAGCGGTCAGACAGGCCACCAGATTGGGACCGACATCGATGAGAAAAATGTGGCCTTGATGCATCAAAATCGAGGACATGCTCGGATTGTCGGTATCCCATCCATCCCCCTGGCCGGAGTGAACCACGGCGAAATATTCACGCCTTAAATTACTGTAACCCAGAGGATAGGGGGAGAGGTAGACCTCGTTGGGGGGCAGATTGAGATCCACCGTCACCGATTCATCCCGATAGCGGATGCGAAATTGATTGGCTCCGCTGCGGGCGATGGTGGCTCCGTTGCGGATGGCCACCTCGTGCTCCCCGATGAAAAGACCATCGAGCAGAGATTCGGTGGGCAGGATGCGTCCGAAGGCAAAGCGGAGTTTCATGGACATCATCCATGCCGCCTCTTCGGGGGTGGCACCGGCCTCGATCAACTCTTCTTCGGAGATCAGACCGTAATTGCCTCGGAAGATGTACTGCATCTGACGCTTGACCTGGGTTTCCGACCCCATCAGCAGCGGCTTGATGCCGGTGTTGCCCGGATGGTTGGGAAGAATCATCCCTTGTCGATAGAGCATTTGCAGCACGGGAAATTCGGCGAGATTGGAAAACATGCCATTCTGAATCGGAATGTCCGAAAGCAGAATGGCATTGGGACCGTTTTCGCAGGTGATGCCTTTTTTCTCGATGGAGACGATCATGCCGCGTCGCATCAGATGTTTCACGATGTCGGCGGGAGAGCCGCACAGGATATAGAGGTCGATTTCCGGGATCTCCACCCAGGAGACGCCAGGGATGATGTTGATCTTATGCATGCGGAGCATGGGAATCACGACCTTTCTATGGATGCGGATAATGACCGGTTGGGCTTCAGTGGGTCGGTTTCGGCCAGGCCGAAGCGGCCAGCCAGAGCCAGCCCATAATAAAACAGAGTCCGCCCAGCGGGGTCAGCATTCCCAGGGTTCGCAGCTCTGTCACCGACAACAGATACAAGGAGCCGCAAAACAGAACGATACCCGTCAGCAGCAACCATCCGGCGATCGTCACCCGTTCGGGATGGGGGGAGCGTTCCAGCAGGGCCGCGACGACCATCAGACCCACGGCATGCACCAGATGATAATAGGCCCCGGTGCGCCAGATTTCCATCATCTTTTCCGTCAGCAGCGGCGCGAGGGCGTGTTTGCCGAATGCGCCGAGCATCACGGCCAGTGCCGCGTTGATCGCCCCCCACAACAGAAAACGTGCATGATTTGGCATCGGAGCCTGGCGTTGAGAGGTTGAAAATCGATAACAGGAACCGTTTATGACACACAGGATCCATTATCGGTTCACTCGCCTCACAGCTCAAGTCTCCTTGGAATGGATCTGGAATTCACACTCACCTTGACTTGACGGATTGGTCAAACGGATCCATAGTGACCGCGCTTCATCGCCGGTTTCCGAAACGGGATCTAATTGGTCATTTTCCGGGAAGATTCATATGGATTGGTTACATTCGATTGTTTTGGGAATCGTGCAAGGGATTACCGAATTCCTTCCGATCAGCTCTTCGGCCCATCTGATTCTGGTGCCCAGATTGTTGGGATGGCCGGATCAGGGGTTGATGTTTGATATCGCGGCGAATACCGGCAGCCTGATTGCGGTGTTGGTTTATTTTCGGAAGGATGTGGTACATCTGACGCAGGGCTTCGTTCGGACGTTGCGACCCGGCGGATTTGTGAACAATCCGGAAGGGTATATGGCCTGGGCATTGGGTTGGGCGACCATCCCGATCGGTCTGGCGGGATTGTTTTTCAAGCATCATATCGAAACGCTGGCGCGTGATCCGGCGGTGATCGGCACGACCTCGATCTTTTTCGGAGTGCTGCTGTGGGTGGCCGATCGCCGGGGAATCCGTTCCCGGGGACTGGATTCCCTGACGTGGAAAGATGCGGTGCTGATCGGCGTGGCTCAAATGTTCGCCCTGATCCCCGGCACGTCCCGATCCGGGGTCACGATGACGGCGGCCCTGTTTTCCGGCTTCACCCGCGAGGCTGCGGCGCGATTCGCTTTTCTGATGGCGATTCCGGTTGGGGTGTTGGCGGCGGGTCTGGAATTTCGTGATCTGTTTCTGCTCTCGCCTTCGTTATCCGAATGGCTGTTCATGGGCGTGGGTTTGGTGGTGTCCGGCATCTCCGCGTTCGCGGTCATCTATTGGTTGATGGCGTGGCTGCGGCATCAAAGTCTGGTGCCGTTCGCCGTCTATCGAATTATCTTGGGAGTCTTCATCTTTATCCTTGTCTTCTGATGCGGGATGGTGCATACTGCTTGGATAGCAAGTGGGGCCGTAGCTCAGCTGGGAGAGCGTCGCGTTCGCAATGCGAAGGTCAGGGGTTCGATCCCCCTCGGCT
>JADGBU010000012.1:28143-31297 GCA_015231295.1 Magnetococcales bacterium
CACCCAGGCCAAAACCTGCCCCAACCCCTCTCTCTTTCTCAGTGGCCGAGGACTTCTGCCCATCCGACCTCACGCCCCTTTGACCCCGACCTCGCCCATAAAATCAACAGGTTGCACCTACCCCGACCTCAGAGGCATTTTGACCTCCCTTCGCACTACTAAGGGGGCGAGGGAACCCGGTGTCGAAAGGGCGACCTTCGGGGGAGAATAAGTGGCATTTTTGATTGATTTAATCAGGAAATTTGGATAGTTTTTTATTTTGATGGTGTTGGTGGAAAGCTGCAGACACCCAATGCAGGCACGGTTATCTCTACCCTGGAGTAAGGATGAATGAGAAGTTTAATGGAATCCGAGAATGCTTCTCAGACTGTCTGAGCACCCCCTCTCACAGAGATGGATCTCGCAGTTCCGATCAACCCAGGATCGATCTCTGGCCGCTCAATTGGTCAACCAGCTTAAATTGGTTTCGGCGAGTGAATTTGAAACGGGAATTGAGTGCTCGATTGTTGCATTGCAAAAACAGTTAAACACAACAGTGGCGGTCTATCCAGTGGTCCCGCCAGACTCTGCTGATGTTGTGGGGTACAATCTTTTTTCTGGCGCAGTCACAACGTCTGGAAGTTCTAGCACCAAGGCTTCTGGGAAGCGCAGGAAGTATGGAAGCGAGGATCGGGTTGGGCACTTCCTGGAAAATTTGAGTAGGACTTTTCAACGACCAAATGGCATGTCCGTGATTGAGGTGTCGCCTACACTGAACCAATTGAAAGCTCAGCGAATTCGGCATATTATTTTCGTGGATGATATATGTGGAAGCGGAACGCGTTTGTTAAATTTCTGGAAGTCGGTTGTTCCGAAGAGAATCAAAAGCCTACTCTCACTCAGGAGACTTGAGCTTTGGATTGTTCTTTTTGCAGCAACCCCAAAAGGTCATGATGCTCTCAAAGAAAAATTGACGATGTTTCCGATAGATAATCATCTTATCAGTGTTCATCCGGCTTCAGATTTCAGGGATTTCCTGAGCCAAGATATGCATGATCTGTGCGTCAACTATGCACGATTGCAAGGAATGGAATCCGTTGGAATGGGGTACAAAGGCAGCGCATGCCCCTTTGTCTTCGAACATGGTTGCCCAAATAATTTACCATCAATTCTTTGGAAAAATACAAGAAAATGGAAAGGATTATTCCCAAACAGAGGGATTCCTGAGGAAATTCGGCGTGTTTTTGGAACAGACAGCCCAGACAGAACCCTTGACGTTCTTTGGGAAAGCAATCAGCCGAGGTTGGCCCTTAGTCTATTGGAAACATTAGATAAATCAGAACCATTGACGAATGATAACTATTTAATGATCGTAGTGCTTGGTTTACGCCTCCGTGGTTTTAGTGAACAGAATTTAGCCGGGCGACTCCTGATGGAATATCGTCAATGTGAAGATTTGATTCAACGAGCCGTAACAATGGGTCTTTACGAAAGGGCAGAATCCTCGGTTACCCCACTCGGCAGAGAGGTGGTGAAGCGGTTCAGGGATCGCCAGGGAAAACCTCTCCGCAATAAGGCAGTTGGCAAGAACCCTGAAGAGTACTATCCTGTCCAGTGTGAAGGGAGGCTTCGTTGAACTTGGCAAAACCGACCGGGGTCATGGCCGGACGGTACCATCCAGGGATAAGCAGCAATGCGGATCCCTGGTCGGGGCTCGGAGTCCGATGTCCTGGAAATTGCTTTCTTGAGCTTGAGTTGGCTGATCGACCACCCTACGCTTTGCGGCGTACTCGCGGTTTGGCCGATCAGCCATCCCGCGTAGCGGGTTGAAGCAAGAGATATGGAGTTCTCCCTTCACACCTACCTGAACCGTTTGCGGACACGTGGCGCCTCTGACGAGTTCGTCGAGATTATTCGTCGCCATGCGAAGCCGCTTTCGGATCGGGGGCTTCCGGTTATCTTGTCTCTTGGACATTTAGCCTTCGCAACATCAAATTCCCACGAGGTTCTGCACGGTATAGTCAAGCGGGAGGTTGACCCGTATCGAGGTTTCTGGATCCGAAAGCGCAGTGGCGGCAAACGATATATTTGCGTACCTGAGGGGGGGCTGATACGCACGCAGCGATGGATTCATGACCATATTCTTTGCTCAACCTGGGGGAAAAAATCCTTGTCCATGGCGGCCACGGCGTATGTCCCCGGAAGCAGCCATATTGATAACGCTAAACGCCACAGCGGGGCTGATTGCGTTCTAAAGCTTGATATTACGAACTTCTTTGAAACAATCTCAGAACGGCAAGTTTACCATGTTTTCCATGGGTTTGGTTACCGCCCATTGGTGGCCTTCTATTTCAGTCGGCTGTGTACTCGCGTTTTAGATCCAAAACATGATGTTCGCTCGCCAACGGTGAGATGGGCGGGGAAGAAAAAACGATGGCAGACTGAAGCAAACAGAAAAAATAATAATTATCATACGGTCGGTCATCTACCTCAGGGGGCTCCTACAAGTCCAATGTTGGCAAATCTTGTTTGCTTTGGACTTGACCTCGAACTTCAACAAATAGCTGATTCAATAAATTTAGTGTATACCCGCTATGCAGACGATATGACGTTCTCTGGAAGTTTCACTACCAAGGAGCAGATCAGTCAATTTATATGTCAGGTCTCGGCAGTTGTCGGGAAATTTGGTTTCAGTATCAATCAGCAGAAAACAAGCCTGTCTAGGACTGGCGGCAGGAAGATTGTTACTGGGCTATCCGTAGAGGGGGATGCCCTCCGTTTGCCGCGAGCATACAAAGATGCAATCCGTCAAGAGCTTTATTATATTGAAAGATACGGACTATCTGGACACCTTGAAAGGGTTGGCTATGCTAACCACCTGACTTATTTGATGAGGTTGAAAGGGCGCATTCAATACTGGTTTTCGATTGAGCCTGCAACTGCAACTCCGAGCATTGAACAGTTCAGAGCAATTTTTCCTAATTTTAATGAAATTAATGAGCTTGTTACGGGAGACAGTTCCAGGGGGATTCCCGGGACACCCTACTAAATTCTCAGGTCGTCACACCGCTTGAAGGCCGAACAATTCCTGTTGTTCATCCCACTCCACGGGAATTCCCCCCCGCAGCTTTTCCAGACTGAGGCTGTCCGGATAATCCCCGCGCAGGATGGTCTC
>JADGBU010000284.1 GCA_015231295.1 Magnetococcales bacterium
CGGTGGACAGCTTCCCCGCATGGCCATGTCGGCGCGCAACTTCGCCCTGGCCCAAAAGCAGAAAGGCAATACCGATCTGGTCGCCACCTGCGCCGCCTGCTGGCTCTCCATGCGCGAAACCAACGAGCGCATCGAGGAGGAGCCCCGGATCAAGAAGGATATCAACATCGCCCTGGCGGAAGCCGGTCTCTCCTACGATGGTCACATCAAGACCCGTCACATGGTCGAGGTGCTCATCGAGGATGTCGGTTGGGATGCCCTGAAGGCCAAAGTCACCAAGCCGCTGACCGGACTCAAGGTGGCCGGTTATGTGGGCTGTCAGACCAATCGTCCTTTCGGCGTCTGCGGCGACAGCTACGAAAATCCCGCCTACCTGGATAAAATGATCGAAGTCACCGGTGCCACCGCCGTCCCCTTCCCGATGAAGGTGGCCTGCTGCGGCGGCGCGCTGATGTTCTCGGAGACGGAAAAATCCTGCGTGCTGACCAAGCAGATTCTTCAGTCCGCCGTGGACAACGGAGCCGAAGTGATCATCACCCCCTGCCCGGTCTGCCAGTTGAATCTGGAAGTCTATCAGGGCATGATCAACAAGACTCTGGGCACCAATTTCAACATTCCGATCCTCTATTACTCCCAGTTGTTCGTCCTCTCCTGGGGCGGAAGCTGGCAGGATGCGGCTCTGCATCAACAGGTGATTCCGGCGGAACCGCTGCGTCGCTTCGCCTGATCCCCTCGCCTTCCTGACCTACCTGCGCCCCCGGTAAGACTGCCGGGGGCGTATTTTTTTTCGAGGCCCCTGGACCCCAATCCCGAAATCACCGTCCCAAATGCGGGTACGGATGATCAATCCATTCTGGTTCGGCAAATTCTGTGTTATACTGATGGTTTGGTGCCCTGACGATTTATTGCCCCGACGGGGCGAGTCGCCGTTTTCGATCGGAGTCAACAGGTTTCATGGATCAAGGCTTTTCACATCAAGAGATTGCCGCTTTCATCGACGATGAATGGGATAAACTGCCCACCAAAACCCGATGCCTCCTCTCCCGTCCTCCCCTCTCCCCGGAGGGGGGGCGCCCGATCCTGGATGTGGGATTTTCCAAGCTGCGCAAGGCGATCCGGGAGATCCGGCCCACCAATCCGACCATCCAGCCCGACCCCGCCTGGAAAGAGCTGACCAAACGCTATACCGATCATCTGGCCGCGCCGTTGTTTCCGGTCAAGCAGGCTCCGGTGCTCAAGGGACACGCCATGACCCCTCCCAAGGTGGTTCAGGCCTTCATTCCCCAATCGTTCCGGGCCGTGCGCCACGAAGAGGGAGAACGCCACTACGGCGATGATCTCTTCTGGGCCCGCTATCCGCAACGGGAGGATCTGGGACGCTTTCTGCTCCCCTGGCTCCTGTCGGAAGCCTCCCTCTCCTCACCCCTGGTGATCCTGGGGCCCACCGGCTCCGGAAAAACCCTCCTGACCCGCATTCTGGCGGCGCATTTGTGTCATTCGGTCTTTCATCCGGTGCGGGTGGTGCTCGGCAACGTCGATGCCAAGGCCACGATCCAGGGCCAGATCGAAGAACAGTTGCGTCAGGATACCGGTCGCAAGCTCGAATGGGGCAGCCTGAGCCGTTCGGTGCGGGATCAATATCCGGTGGTGCTGCTGGATGGCATGAATGAACTGCTCGGAGCCAACGAAAAAGTATTCCGCGACTATCCGGAAAAGGCCCGTCGCTTTCAGGAACTGGAAGCCTCTCTGGGTCGTCCGGTACGTCTGATTCTCACCAGTCGCACCGAGGTGATCGATCGGGCGGATATCCCTCCCGATTCGGTGGTGATCCGACTGGAGCCCTTCGACGAAACCCATCGCAGCCATTGGATGCGGCTGTGGAACCGCTCCAATCGGGGCTATTTCCGGGCCACCGGGGTGCAACCCCTCACCCCCCCGGAAAATCCCGACGTGTTGCAACTCTCCGAGACCCCGTTTCTGCTCACCCTGCTGGCGGTGTTCGACGCCGACGGCAATCCGCTTAAAGGCTGCGGATCGTTGACCCGGGCCGCGATCTACCAGCAGATCACGCAACGTTTCGTGGCCCGGAGCCTCCCTCCCGGAGCCCCGAACGAAACCATCAATCAGGAGCTGCAGCGTCTGGGCGCGGCGGCCATGGGCATGTTTCACCGGCGCGCGATGTCGATCCGCTCGGACGATCTGGAGCGGGACGCGGCGCTGCTGCTGCCGGTTCCGGAGGATGAGGGAAACGCATCCGCCTTGGCGCGGGAGAGCGGCGCGGGTGGTCACATTCTGGAGCGGCTGTTTTTCGTCCATGTCGAGTCCCGCGAAAGCCGGAGCCGGGGCAACGCCATGGGACGGGAGCGGGAACCGCTGCGGACCTTTTCGTTCTGGCATGCGGCCTTTGGAGAGTTCATGAGCGCGGATTTCATTCTGCGGCTCACCTGGGACGAGGCCAATCGCATCTGTCGCGAGCGTCGGGGACGCAACCGCACTTTGCGCAAGCTCTCCGAGGAGCGTTTCAAGAATCCCGCCACCACGCCGGAGTTGTGGCTGGCCACCCTGAGCCATACCCCGTTGCTGGACCGTCCCGGCATTCTGGCCATGATGCGCGAACGGGTGAAGTGCTGTTTCATGCCGGAAAAGGGTGAACGGGGATCGGTGCTCGATCGGGAGAATTTTCTGATCATTCTCGACGAGATCGTTCACGGTCAGCTCCATTGGATTTTGCAGGGCAACACTCCGCCCTCCCTGATGACCGGCGAACGGGGTTTGTGGTTCACGCCGGTGCCGCTGCTGGGTCACTTGGCGATCTACTCGCTGAATCTGATCATTTTGCGTTCGGTACTCGATCCGGATGCCTGGATTCTCGACGAAGCCTCCCATGCCAACCCGGAAGACGGAGTGCCCGCCTGGGATCGGCTGACCCATCTGTGGCGATCCTGGTTCACGGTGGAGCATTTGAGTCGTCTGCGGGGGATTCTTCAGACTTCGCGGCGGGATGGACGGATGCGCATTCAGGCGCGACCGCTGTTCAGTTGCGTGCGAAGCGTGCGGGGATTGTGCGCCTATCGGGAGCTGGCCCGGGTGCTGGCGGATGAAGAGGTGGAACAACTCGCGCAACTGGCGCTCGACCAGGGCGCGTCGCGGGAAGAGTGTCACTGACGCCCCATCATGGAACCGGGCATCGGATCCCTTTTTCTGGCCGCGCTGCTGGCGGCCACCATCTTGCCTTTTTCTTCGGAGGCGATGCTGGCGGCTCTGTTGATCTCCGGCCAGTTCGAGGCGTGGCAATTGTGGGTCGCGGCCACCCTCGGCCATGTGAGCGGGGCGCAGATCAACTGGGGGGTGGCGCGTTATTGTCTGCGGTTGCAGTCCCGCCGCTGGTTTCCCATCGATGCGG
>JADGBU010000285.1 GCA_015231295.1 Magnetococcales bacterium
CGCCAGCCTGGGTATCGTCGCTCTCATGGCTGCCAATTCCGCCTCTGCCGATGTCGCCAAAGGCGAAGCACTCTTCAAGAAAAACTGCGCCGTCTGCCACTCCGTCAAACCCGGTGAAAAGAAAATCGGCCCCAATCTCTCCGGTCTCGCGGGCCGTCAGGCGGGCACGGAAGCGGGCTTCAAGTATTCCGACGGCTTCACCGGAGTCGCCTGGGATGCCGCCAATCTGAACAAGTATATCGAAAATCCCAAAGGCATGTTCGCCAAGACCAAAATGACCTTCGCCGGTCTGAAGGACGCCGCCGAGCGGGCCGACCTGCTGGAATTCCTGGGCGTGAAGTAATCCGCACCCGGAAACGTATGGCAACGGTGGGCCGCCCTGTGCGGTCCACCGTTTTTTTTTGGGATGGACGCTTCATGCCGAATCCGCATCAAAACCTTATAAAACAATCACACATCTCTTCCATTTCTGGTTGACCCGGGAACGAAACGACACTCCCGACCTCCCAAACAACATTGAAATCGATGCGGAAAGAGTGGCACAATATTTTCAGCCACCCCTGCCCTTCAGGAGAAGATTCAAGGATGAAACCCCTCAAGCTTCAAACGATCCTGCCGGCCCTGTTGATGACCATCGGCTTGCTGATCGCCGGCTGCGGATTCAAGGGGGAACTCTACCTGCCGGGCAAGGATGAAAAAAATCAATCGACCTCCCAACGTCCAGCCTCCTGAAGAAGATCGGACCGGATCATGGATCATTTCCGCTACCAGGACAATCGTCTGCACTGCGAACAGGTGCCCCTCGACCAGATCGCCGCAAGCGTCGGCACTCCTTTTTACTGCTACTCCCGCGCCACCCTGGAACGTCATTTCGATATATTCCGCAACGCCTTCGCCGCCGTCGATCATCTGATCTGCTATTCGGTCAAGGCCAACAGCTCCCTGGCGATCCTCGATCTCCTGGCCCGCCGGGGCTCCGGTTTCGACATCGTGTCGGGCGGAGAACTGGAACGGGTGAAACGAATCGACTGTCCCGGCAATCGGGTGGTCTATTCGGGGGTGGGCAAAAGTGCCGCCGAAATCCAGGCCGCCCTCGATCACGACATCCTGATGTTCAACGTGGAAAGCCATGGAGAGTTGCTCAGGATCAACCATCTGGCCGGTCGCATGGGCCGTCGCGCACCCATCGCGCTGCGGATCAATCCCGATGTCGATCCGGCGACCCATCCCTACATCTCCACCGGTCTGAGACGCAATAAATTCGGCATCCCCCACACCCGGGCTCTGGAACTCTATCGCCTGGCCGCCACTCTGGAACACGTCACCCCCATCGGGCTTGATTGTCACATCGGTTCGCAGCTCACCACGCTGGAACCCTTCGTCGATGCCCTCAAGCGGGTCAAGCATCTGATCACCGAATTGCGTCACGTGGGCATCTCCTTGAAATATCTCGATCTGGGAGGCGGACTCGGCATTCCCTACGACGCCCAACAAATCCCGCCCCATCCCGAACGCTATGCCCAGGCCCTGCTCAACGAACTCGACGGCCTCGACATCACCCTGATCCTGGAACCGGGACGAGTGATCGTGGGCAACGCGGGCATTCTGGTGGCGAGCGTGGAGTACATCAAGGATGGCGAGGAAAAACGATTCATCATCACCGACGCGGGCATGAACGATCTGCTGCGACCCGCGCTCTACGACGCCCATCACACCATTCTGCCGGTGATGCGCCGCTTCGACCGGGAGGAGATTCTCGCCGATGTGGTGGGTCCGATCTGCGAAACCGGTGATTTTCTCGCCAAGGATCGCATTCTGCCGGAGTTCAACCCCGGTGAACTGCTGGCCGTCCGCTCGGCGGGAGCCTATGGCTTCTCCATGAGCAGCAACTACAACACCAGACCCCGGGCCGCCGAAGTCATGGTGAGCGAGGACCGCTTTACCGTGGTGCGGCCCCGCGAAACCATTCAACAACTCATGGAACACGAAATCCTGTTCTCCTGAAGGGGGGGAAGCTCCTGTGGCCAATCTTTTGGAATTCATCGATCTGCAGGCTCAATACCGCACCATGCGGGATCCGGTCAACCGGGCGATCCAGGAGGTGCTGGACTCCTCCCGATACATCAACGGGCCGCAGGTCAAGGAGCTGGAAACCGCTCTGGCCGAGTTTGTCGGCTGTTCCCATGCGGTGGGACTCTCTTCGGGCACCGATGCCCTGCTGGCCATCCTGATGGCCTGGGGAATCGGTCCCGGCGATGAGGTGATCACCACACCGTTCACCTTCATCGCCACCGCCGAAACCATCGCCCTGACCGGTGCCAAACCGGTATTCGTCGATGTGGAAGCCGATACTCTCAACATCGATCCCGTCCGCATCGCGGCGGCCATCACCCCTCGTACCCGCGCCATCATGCCGGTGAGCATCTTCGGACAGTGCGCCGATCTGGATGCCATCAACGCCCTGGCCACCCCTCACGGCTTGCGGGTGCTGGAGGATGCCTGTCAATCGTTTGGAGCCACCAACAAGGGACGTCGCTCCTGTGGCATGACGACGGCGGCGGCCACCTCCTTTTTTCCCGCCAAACCCCTGGGGGGCTACGGGGATGGAGGCATGGCCTTCACCAACGACGCGGAGTTGGCCCGGCAGATCACGGTGATCCGCGAACATGGCCAGATCGCGCAATACCGTCACGCCCGATTGGGCATCAACGGGCGTCTCGACACCCTGCAAGCGGCGATTCTGCTCGCCAAGCTCCCCGGTTTCGCCGGAGAGATTCAGGCCCGTCAGGAGGTGGCGGCCCGTTATGCGGAGCGTCTGGGTGGCAAGGTGCGCATTCCGGAGATCCGTCCGGAAAATCTGAGCGTCTTCGCCCAGTACACGGTGCGGGTGGCCAATCGGGAGCAGGTCCGGGAACGGATGGCCCAGGCGGGCATTCCCACGGCGGTACACTATCCGATTCCGTTGCATCATCAGGCGGTGTTCGCCGAGCTCGGACATGCCATGGAGGCGTTTCCCAACGCCACCCAGGCATCCAGCGAAGTGATCTCCCTGCCTATGCATCCCTATCTCACCGCCGGGCAGCAGGATCTGGTCTGTCAGGCGTTGTTGCGGGCCGTGGCGTGAATCCCGAGCCGGAAATGGAGTTGGCCGAAGCCCGGCGGCGTCTCGCCCGGGCCGAGGCCGAAATTCACACGTTACGTCAGCTTCTCTACGGCGTGCCGCACGGTCGCGGTGATCATACCGACTTCTGCCGCATGGAAAACGCCGGACTCCCCCCGAGCGACGATGCCCACTGTCGCTGTCATGTGGCCTCGATCCGTCGGGCTCTCCAGCAGACCTGAAACATCACGGGTCCAGGGGGATTATCCCCCTGGTGGGATCCAAGGGCGAAGCCCTTG
>JADGBU010000286.1 GCA_015231295.1 Magnetococcales bacterium
GTGGTCGGACTCGTCACCGTGGTCGGCGTGGTCGGCGTGACCCGAGCCACAGTCGGAACCCCGACCACATCTCCCGGTTGCGTCGGGGTCGTCGGCGTGGTCGGGGTCGTCGGCGTGGTCGGGGTCGTCGGCGTGGTCGGCGTGGTCGGGGTCACCAGATTTTCCACATCGATCGCCGGCGCATCCACCCCGGCATCCACCTCCATATCATCGAAGGTGAGAGGGTCCATTCCGGCGTCTGCCTCCGGTTCCGCAACACGCTCCTCGCTCACACTCCCGGAAGAGAAACTGGCGCGAGTCGTACCACTCCCGCTCTCAATCACCACATCCTCTTCTTCAAAGGCACCCTCTGTCGCCAGAGGATCGGACGAGCCCTCTTCCACATAGGCACTGCTGCCCATCTGGATCGATCCCAACGCCTGCAAATCCTCGCTTGAACTATTCTGTTCGGTAAATTGCGAAGATTCCGCAGACAAGTCAGCGGTCCGCGTATTCTGCACTACCGTCAGATCATCCAAGGTTTGACGAGACTCTTCCTCATTATCGGCCACGGGGGTGGCATTTTGCGTTCCAGCATTCTCGGCCATGGTCAGAGCCCTTGTCATTGTGGCCTGTCGCAACATACCGAACAGCGAACAGGCAGGTTAAGTTGCATTATGATCAATCAATTAAAAACACCCTTAACGCCAAAAATACCGAAACACCCTTTCCCCAACCGACGCATCACGAATCCACCGGCCAATGGTCCTTGCGAGCAACGACCATCACATAATTTTTCAGACATATATACCATATCACCAATCGTGCGCGACCAATAGAAAAAAATCACGCAAACGACAGACAAATCCAAAATCGAGAAACAGGCGGACTCCAGCGGAAATCCACCTGTTTCAACGCGCAAAGCCTAGCGGACCTCGGTTTGAGTCGGCAACAAGGTCGGAGCCAATCCTTGGAAGAAGCGTCCCAACATCGAGCCTTCATCGACCCCGCGACGCAGATCGGCCAATTCCGCACGAGAGATGTCACCACTCTTTTTGATCAAACGGGTGGCGACCTGATAAAATCCGCCTTTAGGGAAGTTATGTCCCAGTACGGCGGCATAATTGCGCGCCTCTTCGACCAGTCCCAGACGTTGGGACGCCAACACCAGACTGAACAACGCCTCTTCGACGTAAGGGGTGGTCTGAAACTCCGGATGGTTGACCACCTGCGTGAACCGATTGATCGCGGCGATATACTCTTCCCGATCCAGATAAAAGCGTCCCACGACCATCTCCTGTTCGGCCATGCGATTGGTACACAATACCAACATGCGCTGGGCCTCCCAGGCATAATCGGATTGAGGAAAACGGGTGATCAACTCCCGGAACGCAGTGACCGCTTCACGGGTACGACTCTGATCCCGGTAGGAGTCGGTGATCCGTTGATACTGAGCCAATCCCCTCATATAAAAAGCATAAGCCACATGACGATGGCGCGGATGCAGACGGATGAAGCGCAAGGTGTCGCCGACGGTATCCTCATAATCCCCTTTCTTGTAATGGGCATAGATCAGATTGATCTGCGCACGGGTCGCCCAGGGCGAAAAGGGATGTTTCTGATCGATCTCCTGAAACCGTTCGGCGGCGGCCTTGAACCGATTGGATTTCAGAGCCTCCATCCCTTCCTGGTAAAGAAGATCCGGTGGTTTGGCGGGACCGACTTCCGGGGTAGAGGAGCAACCGGCGGTCAGGACCGTCAGACACACAAGCAAACAGAGCCAAACAGTATTGCGCATGATTCGTTTTTCCCAATCTCGGCAGGTGCGCGGGGCGGGGGGTTGCAGGATATGTGACTTCTTGACAGAATAAAGGAAAACCCCTTCCCATTGAAAGCGGACGCGCAATTCCCCAACCAAATTATTGAAAAAAAAGCGGGGGTCTGGGGGATTCTTCCCCCAGGGTTTTGATCTTCAGATTCAACAACGATTCAATGCGTTGATCCCGATCAGGCCACGCCGGGTGCGACCGCCCCCATCCGAAGCGATCATTTTATAATTTTTTCAATCATTTCAAGAAAGATAACCTCATGACACCCTTTTCCGTCTGTCACGACATCGCCAAACGCAACGGCTCGCCGCTGTTTCTGGTCTCCCGACTGCTGGGCGAAAAAAAACGTCGTCTCTTTCTCAGCGCGTATGCGGCCATGCGGGTCATCGACGATCTGGTGGACGAAAATTTTCTGGGCAGCGACGCCCTCCGACGCGAGACGCTGCGCGCCCAAACCCTCGAACGAATCGAACGCTGGCGGCTTCAGGCGTTGGAGGCCACCGCCGGCACCTTCCGCCCGAACGAACAAAGCTTCGAACCGATGATCTTTTCCGCGCTGGTGGAGACCATCGGCGCGAGCGACCTGGGACCGTGGCCCTGGAACGCCATGGCCGAAGCCATGAGCCGGGATGTGCGAGAGGTGGAAATCCTCACCTGGGCCGATTTTTTCGCCTATTGCGAAGGGGCCACGGTCTCTCCGGCCACCATCTTCGCCTACATTCTCGCCTGCGAGGTGCGAGAGGGTCGCTATGTTCTGGAGCGTCCACCGGATGCCTGCCGGGATCAAGTGCGATCGATGGCGATTTTCTGTTATCTGGTTCACATTGCCCGGGATCTGGCCAAGGACGCCTGCAAGCAGGCCCAACTGATCACCATTCCCCGCGACCTGCTCGCCGGGGCCGGATTCCGCCGGGAAACCCTCTGCGCGGGTCTGAATCACAAACCCTCCCTCGCGCCGGTGATCCGTGGCCTGATGGAACAGGCCCGCACCCTGCTGGCTCCGGGGCTGGAGAGCATTCACCGTCTGCCGCTGCGCCCCTTCGAACGGATGATTCTCAACCGGCTGCTGAAAAAATACATCGATCTCCACGCCGAACTCGAAGCCGATCCGCTTCGGTATCTGTGATCCGGCTCAGGATCGCCCCAGCGTCCGCCACAGACAGGCGAACCGTTCCTTCTGGGTCAACTCCGGACAGATCCGCAAGGTATTGCCACCGCTCTCCTCGATCCGGTCGAGCAGGGTCATGTTCCGTTCCAGGGCGTAGGCCAGCTCCATGCGCAACGGATGACGCACCTCCTCGATCAGCGGAGCCCCCAGAATGAACTGGGAACGGGTCTCCTCCACCAGATGCAGCACCAGACTCCCCAGCATGGGGGTGAAACGACGCTGCATCACCATTTCCGGACTCACCCCGAAACGGGCCATGTCCTCCTCAGGCAAATACAAAGGCAAACCCGATCGGGAATCATGCCCCAGATCCCGCCAAAACCCGGTCCACCACAAGGCAGTCCAAAACGAATCGGAATGCCGCAACTTGTCGGACAGACGCACCCCGTTGGCCGATTCCATTTC
>JADGBU010000287.1:0-2890 GCA_015231295.1 Magnetococcales bacterium
CGCGCCGGTGCAGTGCAATGGCGGGGGACATCCCATCGCCTCGGGATTGGACTCCATCGATTGTTTTTTCTCCAGCGCGTTGATGGAGCCCGAAAATGGCCAGGAGCACTATACGGAACGTCTGATTCTTCTGCCCAATCTGGCCAGTTGTTATCCCGCTCCCCGAATCGCCCTGACCCAGGATCCGGAGGGATACCGGCCCGGCGCGGTGAATTATGTCAATTTGCAGAGTCTTTTCAAATTATTGCCGGGGGATGACGCGCTCTATGCCCGCATCGCGCGGCAGGTGCCGGGCAGTCGGTTTCACTTCATCGGCTGGACCCGGAGCGTGACCGAGGCGTTTCGGCACCGGTTGCGGCGTGCTTTCGCCGCGCACGGCCTCGATGCCGACCTCTATTGCGAGATTCTGCCCCGCATGCCCCAGGAGCGGTTTTTCGGACTGGCCAAGGCCGCCGATGTGATTCTCGATGGTTTGGATTGGTCGGGCAACAACAGCTCCCTCGAAGCCTTGGCCCTGGATGCGCCGATCGTCACCCTGCCGGGTCCATTTTTTCGCAGTCGGCACACCTGCGGCATTTTTCGGCGGATGGGCCTGATGGAAACCGTGGCGACCACCCGGGAGGAGTATATCGCCATCGCGGTGCGTCTGGGTCTGGACCGGGCGTTCCGGGAGCGGATGCGCCAGGCGATCGCCCAGGCCAAAGGGAGACTCTACGAAGACGAATCGGTCCCCGCCGCCTTGGGAGCGTGGCTGGAAGCATTGGCGGCAGGGGGCCGGGAGGGACAAAGCCCCGGATGAGGTTCGGGGTCACGCCCCGAAAAGTTCACAGCTCCATCGCCTCCATGTGACGCACCAGATCCAGCACCCGGTGGGCATAACTCCATTCGTTATTATACCAGCTCAACACCTTGACCGTGGTATCGATGACCCGCGTCGAGAGGCCATCCACGATCGAGGAGCGGGGATCCTCCCGGTAGTCGCTGGAGACCAGCGGAGCCATGGTGAAGCCCATGTAACGGCTCTGCGCGGCGCACAACGCCTCGTTGACCGCATCGGTGGTGCAGGAGCGTTCCACCTCCATCACCATATCCACCAGCGAGACGTTGGCCACCGGGACGCGCACCGACATGCCATCGAAGCGTCCCACCAGTTCCGGGATCACCTGTCCGATGGCGGCGGCGGCTCCGGTGGTGGTGGGAATGATGGAGGTGGCCGCCGAGCGGGCGCGCCGCAAATCGTTGTGGGGGGCGTCGAGCAGACGCTGATCCGCCGTATAGGAGTGAATGGTGGTCAGCAATCCCCGTTGCACGCCGAAATGGTCGAGTATCACCCGCACCACCGGAGCCAGACAGTTGGTGGTGCAAGAGGCATTGGAAACCACCCGATCCCGATCCGGATCGTACTCATCCTCGTTGATTCCCATCACCAGAGTTTTCACCTCTCCCTTGGCCGGAGCGGAGATGATCACCCGACGGGCACCCCCCTTCAGATGGGACGAGGCCCCCGCCAGAGTGGTGAAGCGTCCGCTCGACTCCACCACATAATCGACCCCGTAACGATGCCAGGGGATCGACCCCGGTTCGGATTCGGCGATCAGATGAATCGAATGGCCATTCACGGTCAGGAGGTTGCCATGCACCGCCACCGCCCCCTTCCAGGGGCCCATGAACGAATCGTACTGAAACAGATGAGTCAGGATCTCCGGCGTGGAGAGATCGTTGATCGCGACGATTTGCAAATCCGTGAACAATGGGTCGCTCAACGCGGCCCGACAGATGGCACGGCCAATGCGACCGAATCCATTGATGCCTATGCGAATGGTCATGGTGCGTCCCGAACAGGGTGAGGGATCCTGTAACCCGCCGACCGACCGGAGGGCTTTGGGTATAGGTACATTTTCACATCTTGCCAGATGCACATCCCATTTTTCAAGTCGTCTTTATCATCGGCGCGCCACATCGATCCAGGAGACGATTTTCTCTTTGTGCCGGGCAGGGGGATGGAGTATTCTCGGACAGAACAGAATTATCGTTTCCTGGAGCCCCTTCAACCCCCCTTCGGCAATATCCGGCCATGGAAGAATTTCAGCGCATCAAAAGGCTTCCCCCCTATGTGTTTGCGGCGGTCAACGACCTCAAGTACGCCGCCCGACAAAAAGGGGAAGACATCATCGACTTCGGCATGGGAAACCCCGACCAGCCCACTCCCAAGCATATCGTCGATCGGTTGTGCGAAGCGGCCCAGGAAGGCCGCAATCATCGCTATTCGGTTTCCAAGGGAATTCATGGCTTGCGCAAGGCCATCTGCTCCTACTATCAGCGTCGTTTCGACGTGGAACTCGATCCCAATACCGAGGCCATCGTCACCATCGGCTCCAAGGAGGGCATCTCCCATCTCGCCCTGGCGATGACCAATCCGGGAGATACGGTGCTGGTGCCCAATCCCACCTATCCCATTCATGTCTACGCCTTCGTGCTGGCCGGTGCGGATATCCGTCATGTGCCGCTGATGCCCAACTCCGATTTCTTCGCCGAGTTGACCCAGGCCATGCGCACTTCGTGGCCGAAACCGAAAACTTTGGTGATCAATTTTCCGTCCAATCCGACAGCTCAAGTCGTCGATCTCGATTTTTACTACAAGGTCAACGAGTTCGCCAGAGAGCACGATCTGTTCGTGATCTCCGATATCGCCTATGCCGACATCTGCTACGACGGCTACAAAGCCCCGAGCATGTTGCAGGTTCCGGGGGCCAAGGATCGCTGCATCGAATTTCACTCCCTCTCCAAAACTTACAGCATGCCGGGATGGCGCGTGGGAATCGGCGTGGGGTGTCAGAGATTGGTCTACGCTTTGGCGCGCATCAAGTCCAATCTCGATTACGGCATGTTT
>JADGBU010000287.1:2964-3377 GCA_015231295.1 Magnetococcales bacterium
CGCATCCGTCGGGATGTGCTGGTCGATGGCCTGAGCCGCGCCGGATGGCGGGTGGACAAACCCAAGGCCTCCATGTTCGTCTGGGCGGAAATTCCCGATGAATTCAAGCCTCTCGGCTCTTTGGAGTTCTCCAAGTTGCTGCTGAAAGAGGCCAAAGTGGCGGTGAGTCCCGGCGTCGGTTTCGGGCAGTACGGAGATGGATTCGTGCGTCTGGCGTTGATCGAAAACGAACATCGTACCCGACAGGCCATTCGTGGCATTCGTCGCGTCATGAATCTGGGCGGCGATAACACCTCCTGAAACTTGACCCCCGGGGTCCAGGGGCCAACGGCCCCGGACCCCAATCGTCATTCCACCCGCGATGGGTGCGGTTTGAATTCCCAGGAAGAAGCACACCTCTTGGAAGCACTACG
>JADGBU010000013.1 GCA_015231295.1 Magnetococcales bacterium
TGGATACTCCTTGGCCGCGTGTTGAAACTCCGCGCCGGCCAGGGGGACCGAATTGGCTTGGGCGGCGAAATTCAGTTTGGCCCGGTTGGGATCCAGTCGCAGGGTGCGATGCCGTTCCAGATTGATCGGTTCCGGGCGGGCATAAAACATGATTTGGGACATGGTGTCAAGAATCCTGTGGTCTTGGAGTGGCTGCAACTTTGGACTGCGTTTGTGATCGAATCGTTCCGACCGGGGAGTCGGAAGAGGTCGTTCCATTGTCGGGGTCCAGGGGCCAAGGGCCCCTGGTGGGGTTCAGGGGCGAAGCCCCTGGGCGTTGTCACGCATGAAATTCGTTCAAGAATTCATCCACTTCATTCGGAAAGTCAAAACCATGGGGGAGGAATCCCCCAGACCCTCTCTTTTTTTTTTCAATGGAGCACCCGCGCGCCGTTTTCCGGGGTGGTGGAGGCGAGGCTCAACGCCATCTGCCAATCGGCGTTGGCCACGGCATCGGCCAACAGTTTGCAAAAAGCGTGCAGAAGTTGCAAGTCCAGGGTGACTTCGATTCCGAGGCCCTGGGCCGGATGCAAATGAAGCATGCGCAACTGATCCTGACCCGGTATGGCCACGATGCGGGCATGCACCGCCAGAATCGGTTGTTGACCCAGAGGCAGGACCGCATGGGGCGTTTCCACGAACGGAGCCTTGAAATCGGCGGCGGCGGTGGCGTTTTCGTGCATGAAGTCGAGCAGGGCCGCGCGGGTGGTCTGATCGGTGAGGGCCAGATCGGGTTGACTTTCCAGGGTTTGGCGCAGCGCGGGCCACAGGCGTTGCACGAAGCGACGGGTCAGCCAGAAGCGGAACTCCATCTGATCGGTGGTATTGATCCGCAACAGCAGACGATCTTCGGCGGGGGCGTAGGAGGCCTGCAGTTGATGCACCTTGCCCAGGGTGGTCGCGGTTTCGGTCATGCCACCAACGCTCCCGAGCAGGAGGAGCCGGCCCCGGCGGAGCAGGCCAGGCAGTGGTTTCCGGTGGCGATGGTGCGGGTCGCGGGAATCGAGGCCAGAGCCGAAACCCGAGGCTCGGGGGTGGTGATCGGGATGCCCAACGCCAGATTGAAATCGCAGTCGAAGAGCTGGCCATCCCAGCGCACGCTGATCTGATGGCGACACATGAGCCGTTCCAGGGTTTGGGGATTGAAGGCCTCTTCCAGCAGGGTTTGATAGGCCTCCTCTTCTCCTTTCCGGCGCAGGTCGGCGCGAAAACGACCGATGGACATGTTGGTGATGGTCGCCAGATGGGTGAACTCGATGCCGTGACGCTCGCGCAACTGGAGTCGGTATTGCGCTTCCAGGCGGGTTTGATCCGGGGGGAGGGTGGCTCCGCCGGGATTGTAGACCAGATCCAGGGGCAGTTGGGGATCGATGCCATAGCCCAGGGCGTTGAGGCGTCGGATCGCCTCGATGGAGCCGCGAAAGGTGCCTTCTCCCCGTTGCCGATCGACATTTTCTTCCAGATAGCAGGGCATGGAGCCGATCAGGGCCACCTGATGATCCCGCAGAAAGGGCGCCAGGGTGCGCATGTCGGGTTCGAGGTGGATTACCAGGTTGGTGCGCACCCGCACCCGGAGCGACAGAGCCCGCAGACGCTCCACCAGCGGGCGGAAGCGGGGATGGAGTTCCGGCGCGCCACCGGTCAGCTCCACGTTCCGGCAGTGGGCGAGGGGCAGTTGTGCCAGCAGATCATCCAGAATTTCCGCGCTCATGAACTCGTCGCGCCGGGGCGACGCCCCGATGTGGCAATGATGGCACTCCAGGGTGCAGCGGGCTCCCAGGTTGATCTGGATGGTTTCCAGGGAGTGGCCGTGCAGTCGGGAGGCTCCGGTGGAGCGGGCCATATGGCGCAGAAAAGCGTTCATCGGGGGATGCGAGGTCAACATGGAGAGCCGGGCCGGGTCTGGAAGCATTATTTATGGCATCCGATCAAGATAACATAAACGGATTCGGTTCGTCCACCAGGGATTGCGACCTGTTTCATGGATTCGGGATGGGGGTCATTCGATGTGGGTCATGTGGCCGTTTTCCCAGACGCCTTTGTATCCGCCTCCCGACGAGAAACGAAACTCCCCTTTGCCATGTTTTTTACCCTTGGACCAGCCGCCGATGTAACGGGCTCCGTCGTCGTGGATGAAGGTGCCGAGGCCGTTTTTGCAATCTCCCTCCACACAGCCGATCAGCCTTTGGGGTTCGGCGGGGGTGGCGGTGGGTGGCGCGTCGGCCTTCTTGGGAGCCTCGGGCTTGGGAGCTTCAGGCTTGGGAGCCTCCTTGGGGGGCGCGTTTTTGGTGGCGTCGGGCTTGGGAGCTTCGGCTTTGGGAGCCTCGGCCTTGGGAGCCTGGGGCGTCTCGATCTTGGGAGGCGCGCCTTTGGTGGCGTCGGGCTTGGGAGCCTCCTTGGGGGGCGCGTTTTTGGTGGCGTCTGGCTTGGGCGTCGTCCCCTTGGGAGGGTCGTTGCGGGCCGGGGGTTGGGCGGCGGTCCGGGGAGCCGGGCTTTCCGGGCGCGTCGTCGGATTCGACGGCTGAATGCCACTTCGGCTCCCGTCCGGCGCGAGCGGGAGGGTATCCGTCATGGAGCCTTTGATCTCCTTGGCCTTCTGACGGACCTGATGCATCACCTCTTCCCGTCCGGAGTCGCGGGGCAGCAACTGCCAGACCAGCAGCGCGGCCACCGCAGAGAGGATTCCGGCGGCGGCGATCCAGAACAGGGTCCGTTTGCGTTGTCCTCGGACCGGAGCGCGCATCGGCGGAAACTCCCGGTGCTCCTGTGCGCCGGTTTCGGGGAGCAGGGCCTGTTCCAGCAGATCCCGACAGCGGAAGAAATCTTCGCACTGGGGAATTTCGCGCATCAGGTCGGATTGCTGCATGACCTGATAGAGCTCTTGAATGGTCAAAGCGAGTCCGCAGGCCTGTTTGGGACTGTAGCGTTGATGCGCCATGGCCATGAACTCCGCCAGATCCTTCTCTTCGGCGGTACGGATGTTCTTCTTGCGTCGTTCCAGAAAGGCTTCCCAAACCTGAATGCGTGGCACGTCGAACAGCAGATTTTCGGTGAATCCGGTCCCCTCCTGATAGGTGACGAAGGTGACGAGTTCTTCGGAAAAGCCACGGGTATCCACCTGGGTTTGGCGTCGCTCCTCCGACAACGGGTTGACGTGCATCCATCCTTTGAGCGTCAACGCCTTGAAAAACTCCATCAGGGTGGATTCATGTCCTCGCGCGCTGTTGATGCCTTCGGTGAGTCGGATGCGTTCCAAAAATCGACGTACCACCGAAGGGCCCATGGAGCGCGGCGTCAATTTCTGTTCGCGCAGATGTTTCTCGAAGCGGCGGATGCGGGCCAGATCGAAGCCCAGATAGCGTTCCGAATCGTTTTCGAACACATGATCCAGATAGATCTCGATCGCCTTGGAGTGGGATGGATTGTGCGGAGAAAAATCGGCGAGTGTGGGTTCTCCGCACTCTCGGCAGGTGATCGACTCTCCTTCGGTCAGATGTGCCGTCTGACTGGGCGGTAGGGATGCGCCGCATTGGGTGCAGGTGTGAGAGGGCATCGCTATGGGCCTGAGATCGGGGTGAATGACGGGAATGTCTCCTGAGAACTCCGAAAGGGAAGGCACGCAAGAATTGTTCCGGGATTCTGGAACGGTCCGGGCGGCCTGTGTGGCGAGAAGTCGTGTCGATGGGCTCTTCCGTCGCGCCGTGTCACACTGGTGCTGGCGTCGAAAATTGATCACTAAAATAATTAAAAAGTTATTGAATGATCAGTCAATATAATGAAAATAATTAGATGGTGTTTTTTTCCTTTTCAAGAATTGCCCGCTCAAATATGATTTTTATCAGGCATTTTACTCTAATATTTTAGCAATATTGCGATAAATAATTATGAGAATCGTTAATTATTGCTTAAAGTTGTACTGATCTGGATTGTGCGTGTGGATACGGGTGTCATCCCTGGAGAAGAAAAATTAACTTTGATTATTAGACGTCTCAAGCAGGAGGAGACGTTGTTGCTCGATGAGGCGCGCAAGGCGGGGGAACGGTTGGAAGATGGTGTGGAGGTGTTATGGAATCGATACGGTCTGGAGGAGCCGGACTCTTTGCGCGTCGGACTCGAAAGTGTGGCGCAGGCGTATGCCCGGCAGATGAGTCGTCTGACCCGTGGCTACGCCGCGACCCATCCTTTGGTGCGGGAGTTGTTGCGCGCTCTGGCGTTGTCGGAGGTGTGGTCGCAAGGGGCGCGGAATCGGTTGCTGGTGGCACGGCTGGCGGTGGAAACCGGCTTCGGGCGGCTGGCGTCAGCTCTGGTGGACGACGGATCCCGCGTGCTGCGCGCGGCGACCACGGGGCGCGGTTTCGGGCGCGAGCGGGTCGGGCGACGCCTGGGCGTGGTGGCCTCCCGGCTCTCCGGGGCCGGATCGCGCGCGCTGCTCGATGGGCGCATGGTTCAGGTTCGGATGCTGCTGCGTCTGATGGGCGAGGCGGAGCGACGGGTTTATTTCTGGTATGCCGGAGCGTGCGGGGCGGAAAGCCGTCCCTTTTGTGTGGAGCGGGCGGGTCGGGTGTTCGATCTGGGGGAGGTGCTCTCCTGGGAGCGGATGCGCTGGAGTGGACGGGTGGAAGAGGGCAGCGTGTTCGATCACTGCGGCGGGGCGGGGTGTGGTCATCTGTTGCTGCCGATCACGGTGGAGGGGGTGGGAAGAGGACGGATTTTCAGCCGGGTGGCCGGAAGAGGGGCGGAGCTGCGGAGTTTCCGGGGCGTGGCCAACGCCGCCGGTCCGGAGCGGTTCTGGAATCCGGATGGCGAAATCGGTCGCTGGCACGAAGCGGCCTTCGGACGCGCTCCGGATCTGGTGCGGCGGGTGGTGGGATTGGCGGGAGTCCCTGCGGGCGGCATTCGCAACACGCCGGGTCGGCGGCGCATGATGTTCGCGTTCGAACGGGGCGTGCCTCACATCGAGATGGGGGGGATCGTTTATCGTTCCCGTCTGCTGCGTCTGGAAAAACTGGTCTGGAGGCATGAGTTCGGACATTACCTGGATTATTGGCTTCATGGCTTTACGGGTAATCCGTTGAGCTTTGCGGATCGGGAAATGCGGCGGGCGGTGCGGCTGGATGGCAGTGCCATCGGGATACGCGCCGGTCTGACGGGGAGTGTCGAGACGCGCCGACGGATCGTGATGACCACACAGCGGTTGCTGCATGAATTATTGGAGCATTCGGCCTCTCTGTCGTGTCGGGAGCGGGCCGGGTGGATGGATGAGGCGTTGCGCGGTTTTGGTCTGACCCTGAATCAGGTGGAGGCGGCCCTGGAGGAGGATGCGTTGTATCGGGGGTTCGGGGAGGATCCGGTGCGCATGGTGATGCTGTTGACCGCCTTGCGGCGTCGGGATCCGTTTTTGTTCGGCGAGCATGTGCTGGAGTGGCGGCGTCGGCGTCATCAGGAGTTGGGCATGGCGTTGATCGTGGCGGATCTGTTCGGGGCGTTGACCGGCAATGTGGTGGGACAGGGCCATGCGGATGAATATTATCTGGCCTCCCCGGCCCGGCGGGGTGGGGAGGCCTTTGCCAATGCGTGGGTGATGCTCGGAGATGGCAATCGGTTCTGGAGCCGGTTGTTGCGGATCATGGCTCCCCGGTTCACGGTCTGTCTGATGAATGCGTTGCGTGCGGCGGCTCAGGCGGGGGAGGCGGTGTCGGTGCCGGAAAGTCGATCCCAGGCGGCCAGATAGTCGAGCAGATGGGGCTTGTGGGCCGATTCCCGCCGGATCAGTTCGCGGGTGCGGAGCTGCTCCTGGTGATATTCGTCCGGCGTGAAGTGTCCGGCGAAATGGGCCATGCGCAGCCATACCAGATAGGTGGTCAGGGCGTCCCGTTCGTTGTAGGCGATGATTTGATCCAGTTGACCGGCGAGCCACATTTCGGGCACATCCTGTCCGGAGGCGTCCATCTTGCCGGGAATGCCGGAGAGCACCGCCAGTTCGTGGAGCGATGGGGTGCCCGGTCCCCATCCGGGGGAGGCGTACTCTTTGAGGTCGATGTGCCAGTCGCCTCCTTTGGCGAAATAGTCCACTCCTTCCCAGGGTTTGGCGGGACGTTTGGCGAAAGCCGCCGCCTGGATGCCGAGACAGATGGCCCGTTGGGTCAGAATGCGCAGATCGGCGGCCAGGGAGTTGTATCCCACCAGTTGGGGATGACGTTCGCCGATGGCACCGAGAAAGCGTTGAATCAGCTCTTTTTCGCTCTGGGGCGCGGCGGGATCCCGGGGCAGGGAGAGCAGCGAGAGGGTGATCCGGCCATCCGAATGGGCGTGACGTTGCACGGCGGCGATCGAAACCATGCGGCAGAGGATGGTTTTGAGATAGGGTTGGGGATTCTCTTCGGTGGCTCCGCCCTGTTTCCACAGGACGCGCATCACGTCGAGATCCGGGGTTTCGGGGGGCAGATCGTGGAGTCGGCGACCCGCTTCGGGATTGGGCACCCATTCGGCGTCGAAAGCCCACACCAGCTTGTGAATGTTCTTGAACATGGAGCATCCCGATTATTGAAAAAAAAGAGGGGGTCTGGGGGATTCATCCCCCAGGGTTTTGATCTTAAAAAAAAATCAGATTCCCAGGGCTCCGCCCTGGACCCGCCAGGGGCCAATGGCCCCTGGACCCCGGCATGATCAACGGGTGGTGGTGAAAGGCTGCTTGACCAGTTTGACGATCCCCTCCGGACTCCAGGGATCCTCCTTGGCGACGGTGGATTCCGGCAATTCATCCATCGGTTTCTGGAACAGGAACAGCACCTGTCGGGTTGCCAGTTCGGTGAGCAACTCCAGCGGCTGTCCCGCCACGGGTGCCGAGGGTTGACCCATGGCATAGGCTCCGGCGACCGCCGCCGCCGAACCGAACGGGGCATTGACCACCCCGCCTGTCACCGCCAGCAATCCTCCGACCACGCCGGCCCGTTCCGACCCGTCGTGTTTGCGTTCCGGTTGGGACTCGACCCGCACCCGCAGGGTGCGCATCAGACGCCCTTTCGAGATCAGATAGACATCCCAATCCACCAATCCCGGCGAGCTTTCGGAGCTGTTGCGGGTTTCTCGCGGGGAGATCCACAACAACGCGGGCCAGCCGGAACTCTGACTCAACGCCAGCGCGCCTTCCAGATGATAGGCCGGGGTCCATTCGGGAATGAGCTGATCGGCCAGCCGACCCGGCAGCAATTGCCGGAAGATGGTGCGGCTCATGTCCACCCACACTTCCGGCTGTCCGGCCACCTGACGGGCGATGGGCAACAGATGCAGTTTGGGATAGGGAACCGGCAACTCCGAGGCATCCTCTTCGGCCAGGGCATCCCAACAGACGCTCACGCCCGGCTGAGGCGACTCGCAGGCTTTGCGATGCACGGCGCACTCTCCCGTCATGGGCGCGCTCATCAATCCAATCGCGATCAGCAACGATGCTGGCCAGTTTTTCATTTCCATATCCCCTTGCAGGTTGTGCCGTTTGATTCCGCATTCAAAAACCATGCAAGGGGCATGCCGTCGCGAGGGGTGCCCGCGTCATCCCTTGGAGGTGAACTGGAACACCCCATCCCAGTCGGCGGGGGGCGGATTGACCAGATACTCCTTGCACCGTTCCACATAGGTGCGGGAGGGGCCATCCGTCGGATCGACCTCAAGTGCGGCCTCGAAACGAGCGATCGCCGTTTTGTAATCCCGGTTGCGGTAGAGCTCCAGCCCTTCCAGATAGAGTCCCAGCAATCGGGATTGCTCCGGCGTCAATGCTCCCTTGTGGGCCAGCAATTGATAGATCGGCACCGGCTCTTTTTTCCCCACCACCCGCACCACATCCAGCGGACGGGCTTCGACGCGATCCTTGGCCTGTTCGTAGGTGGCCCCGGAGACCATGATGTCCGAGGCGTAGAACTTGTTGGCCCCTTCCAGCCGGGCCGCCAGATTGACCGCGTCTCCCATGATCGTATAGTCCATGCGCTGCTTGGAACCCATGTTGCCCACCACCATGGGACCGGAGTTCAGTCCCATGCGGACGCTCATGCCCGGACGCCCTTCCGCAAGCAATTTTTCGCGCATCGTCACCATATGGGCGTTCATATCCACCGCCGCGCAGCAGGCCAGAGCCGCGTGATCGGGTTGATCCAGCGGCGCGCCCCAGAAGGCGATGATGGCATCCCCTTCGAACTTGTCCACCGTGCCGTCGTAGCGGGAGATGATGTCGCACATGGCGGTCAGATACTCGTTGAGCAGTTGCACCAGCTCCTGAGGGGTCAATTTTTCCGAGATGGAGGAAAATCCGGCCACATCGGAAAAGAAGGCGGTCATTTCGCGCTGTTCGCCGCCGAGGCTCAACTTGCTCGGATCCTTCACCAGGATATCCACCACCTTGGGGGAGAGATATTGACCGAAGGCTCCCTTGATCATCCGTTTTTGACTCATCTCCAGGGCGTAGTAGCGGATGGTGATGGCCAGGAATCCGAACGTGCTCGCCACCAGGGCGTAGCTCATGGAGAGCACCATGTCCAGATGGACGTGGGTCATCACCGCCCCCAGAACGTAAAGCCCGATGATGCCCGCCGCCAGCAGGGTTCGTTTCACGGGGTGTTGCAAGGTGCCGGTGAGCAGCACGCCGAACAGGAGCGTCAACATCACGATGATCTCCACCCGGGTGGAGGCGGGGCGCAACGGCGCGCCTTTCATCAGCGTATTGATGATGTCGGCGATGATCTCCACCCCGTAGACCATGCCGACCGGGGTGTCGAACCAGTCGTGGGAGACCTCCGAGGTATCCCCGACCAGCACCAGCTTGTCCTTGACCCAATAGGAGAGTTCGGCCCGTTCATCCTCGTCCAGGTCGTCGATGTCGAGGAATTCCAACGCCGACAATCCGGTCTGGCTCAGGAAGCGTGTCCCTTCGGGCAGTTGGGGAAAGTCGATGTAGAGTTCGTGGTTCTGGTTGAGGGGAATGGCGAGCCGATCCCCCAGATGGAGGACATTGTTTTCCAGTCGGGGTTCCACGCCCCAGTACATGGCCAACGCCATCACCGAATAGGGCCAGCCATTTTCCTTCTGGGCGATGTCGGGATAGATCTTGAGCCGGGAAAGACTGGTGATGATGGCGCTCGAAGAGCTGATGTTGGTATAGCCGTTGCGGGTCACTTCCGCCAGTTTGGGGGTGGCCCGGTTCAGGCGGACGAATCGACCCTGTTCAAAATCGGCCTGGGCCACCAGGAGCACGTTTCCGGCCTCCTTGAGGGCTTTGGCGGTGGGTTCGTCCTCCTGGTAGGAGCTGGGGAAATCCATCAGCACGTCCAGGGCCACCACCTTGGCGCCCAGCGCGGTGAGATTGGTGGCGATCCGTCCCAGATCGGTGCGGCGCAAGGGAAAGCTGCCATATTTCTCGAAAAATTTCTCGTCGGTGTTGACCAGAAGGATCTCTTTGGAAAAACTGGTTTTTTCCGGCTTGGCCAGACTCATGCGCAGCAGTTGACGAAAGGAGATGGTCTGCTCTTCCAGCAGGGCGAAGGTTTCGTGGTACTCTGCCGGAATCATGAGCAGAAACAGCAGGATCGTGGCGATAATATCGTAGCGGATCAGGAATTTCCCCAATTTTTTCATGCGCGCTTCCCCGGCACTGTTCGGAAAAAGGATAAAACAAACAAAAGCGTCCGCCCGGAAAGTATCGGGCGGACGCTCGCGTGATCACCATGACGATCGGTTCGACGCCTCCCTCCGGGACCGCTCGGGATCCGGGTCGGGAGGGGGTGCGGGGAGCGATTATTGCTCGGAGAGCATTTTCTGATACTGAACCGCTTCGCTCTTTTGCAGATCTTTCAGGTTGAGGTCGTGATAGGTTTTGATCAGCATGGGACGCATATCGACATCCTGCGGATTTTCCTTGAAATATTTGCGATACATATCCATCGCGGCCACGGTGAAGCCCCGATCTTCCAGGAACGCGCCCATCATGAAGTCGTCACCGGGGGCCAGGGCTTGCAGATCCTTGAGGCTTTTTTCCAGGGGTTTGATCGCTTCGCCATCGACCCAGTTGATGGTGCTGGGTTTTTTCGGGGTGTAGACCTCCTGGCCGTTTTGCAGCACCCGGACCAGATAGTCATGCTTGCCCGGCGTGAGACCGGCGATTTTGTGACGCACCATCTCGCCGGAGGCGGAGGGGACCGGAATCGGATTGTTGTCGATGATCAGTTCGTAGCTGTACTGGCTGCCCAGATTGCTCCAGGCCAGTTCCGGATACTGGGGAGAGAGGGAGACCTCCTTGATGGTGTCGAGCTTGACGCTTTTCTCTTTTTCCACGCTGCGGCGCACGGTGGTGTAGCGTTGGGCCTTGGCGAACCGTTTGTCGAGATTTTCCAGGAGGTCGCCTGCGCTTTTATCCGGTTCGGAGAGGGAGCCCGACACCTTTTCCACGCCGTTGGCGGTGATTTTGATCAGGGAGTCGGCCCCCATGTTCTGGACCGTGCCGGTCACTTGATTGATCACCTTGGCCGAGCCGTCGCCGGCGGTCCGCAGTTGTTCCCCTTCGGAGAGCAATTTGTTGCGGGTGACGGCTTTCCATTTTTCGCCGTCTTTGCTGTATTCGACGTTGCCCTGCGCCTGGGAGACCATGGCGACGGGGTTCAATTCGGCCATGGCCTGCCCAGCCAGGCCAGTGGTGGCCAAAAAGACCGCCAGAACAAAGAGTTTGATACGCTGGATCGTCATGGTGATTCTCCTCGGAGCAAAGCGGAATGGGCTTGGTCAAGTCCTTTAATGTTTCAGGCGCGAGGCGCATCCTTTGGCGTCGTCGCGCGGAAAAGATTTCTCGGATCGGTATCGTGGCCGTTATGACAACTCAAGCCGCCGATAAAGTCAAGCAAATAGCGGCGATCAACCGCCGGGATGACCATTTGTTACAGATCGAAGCCGTGGGGATCGGATTGCGTAACGGATTCTATCACAAGCTTTATTTTTCGCACTTTGCGCGTCGTTGACGCTTCCGCAACGCGGCGTGGCGATCGGGAATGAGATTTCGCTCAAGCTTTTTTCCGGAGTGGCCGATCCATAGGGTAATGGATGACTTCTTTAACAGGATTGCGAGGTAGAGAAATGGACATGGCACTGATGTCGCCGGAATCCGCTTCAATCCAAAGAACGGTCATGGATGGCCGGGTTTCGGGCGGGGCTTCGGCCTCCGTGGCAACGCAGCAGCTGGCGGCAAGAGGCCGCAGCGAAAACCAGACAACTCAGCAAAGAAGCGACGTGGTGGATGTGGCCGGTCTGGATGCGATCGGTGAGGCCATCCGTCAGTTTCGTGGCCAGGAGGCTCTTCCCATTCCGGAATCGGTGGGCAAGGCGATCCGTTCCCTGGTCCGGGAGGTCCTGGACGGACTTCCTCAAGGGGGTGTCCTGGTGGTGTGATGCGTGCCCGGGGATTGCCGGGCCTGAAATCCACGCACAGAAGTTGCACTCCGCAGAATCAAAGAGGCACCCGATTCGTTTCCGGACCTCTTTGCTGCGGAGTGCCAACGCGTTCCATCGAACGGCTTGGGCGGGTATCGGTCAGGGCGGCGTTCCCGCCAGACGGAAACCCAGCAAGGCGTTTTTGCGATCCGGCCACAGATTGGCCCGCGCGGTCGCTTTGAGCAGCTCCTCTCCCGACAGTACACTCCCCCCGCGAAACACCCGCGCCGAACCGCTGACCGGCCCCGTCGGATTGTTCCCCGAGGCCGTTTCGTCGTAACGCTCTTTGTACCAGTCCGCGACCCACTCCCAGACATTGCCGTTCATGTCGTGGAGCCCCAGGGCGTTGGGACGTTTTCCGCCCACCGGATGCAAGGTGGTGGTGCCCGAGCCCATGTGCCAGGCGTAGGCGGCGGGATCGTCGTCGGTGGCGCAGTAGCGCAGCGTCCGGCCCCGGTCGCGGCAGGCATATTCCCATTCCGCCTCGGTGGGGAGCCGGAACCGGCCCGGACTCCGGGTGTTGAGCTGTTGCACGAAGGTTTCGATCTCGTTCCAGGAGACGTTTTCCACCGGCAGACGGGGATCGGTGATGGTCTGCAGCGGCAGGGATCGCTGTACGGTCTGCCATTGCTTTTGGGTGGTTTCGTGGCTGGCGAGCCAGAAATCGTCGAGACAGACGGTGTGAACCGGCCCTTCGTGGGGTTTGCCCCGATCGCTGCCCATGCGGAAACAGCCGCCGGGAATGCGGATCAGGGTGATGCCGGAGACCGGATCCCGCCAGGTGACGGGCGCGGTCGGTTTCGTCTCGGGGAGGGAGAGGCGGCGGCTCGCCTGGAGTGACAGCCCCTCCGGAAAGGCTTGCGGCGACTCTTCCGGAGCGGGCCAGGGGCAGCCGGCGAGCAGCAGGGCGGTCAGCAGCGGCGCGAGGCGGACGGCGCGGGCGATCCGGTCCGGGAGGGAGCGGTTCATGTTTTCTCCTTTCCGGAGCGTTGGAACAGCCGGACCAGGAAACGGATCTCCTCCATGCGCAACAGCCACGCGCCGAGCAGATAGATTACGCCACCCAGGGTCAGGGCGAGGGTGACGGTGATCGCCTGCCAGAGTCCCGAATCGGTGCGGCTCCAGTGGAACTCGCGGACCGCGTAGAGAAAAACGCCCATGAGCAGGGAGGCGAGAGCGGCCTTGATCACGGTGAGGATCACGCCCCGGCTGATGGCGATGTCGATGCGGCGACGCAGGGCGCGCAGCAGCAGGGCGGCGTTCAGGAATCCGGCCAAAGAGGTGGCCAGGGCCAGTCCGGCGTGTTGCAAGGGAAACATCAGCAGTACGTTGAACACCATGTTGGCGCCCATGCAGATCATGGCGATGCGCACCGGGGTGCGGGTATCCTTCAGGGCGTAGAAGGCGGGAGCCGTCACCTTGACCGTGGCCAGGGCCGACAGTCCCACCCCGTAGGCGAGCAGGGCGTCGGCGGTGAGCCGGGTGGTTTCCGGGGCGAAGGCTCCCCGTTCGAACAGCAGGGCGAGCATCGGTTCCCGCAGCACCACCAGGGCCACGGTGGCCGGCAGGGTGAGAAAGGCCACCACCCGCAACGCGGTTTCCAGATCGCGCCGGAAGCCGTCGTGATCGCCTCGGGCCGCCTTGGCGGAGAGCGTCGGCAAAATGGCGGTGCCCAGGGCGATGGCGATCAGTCCCAGGGGAAATTCCAGCAGCCGGTCGGCGTAGTAGAGATAGGAGATCGACCCTTCCGGCAGCCACGAGGCGAGAAACAGATCGAACAGCAGATTGATCTGAGCCACCGAAACTCCGAGCACCGACGGGCCCATCAGGGTGAGAATGCGGGTGATCGAGGGGTGACGGGGATCCCATCGCCAGCGGAAGCCCAGACCCAACCGGTGGAGCGCGGGAAGTTGCAACGCCAGTTGCAGCACCCCCCCCAGCGTGACGCCGATGGCCAGTCCCATCACCGGCGGATCGAAAAAGCGCGTCAACACCGTGGCCCCCAGGATCATGCTGAGATTGAGCAGGATCGGGGTGGCGGCGGGAATGGCGAACCGCTTGTGACTGTTGAGAATGCCCGCCGCCAGGGCGGTCAGGGAGATGAAAAAGATATAGGGGAAGGTCACGCGGGAAAGCAGCACCGCCAGATCGAACTTGCCCACATCGTCGATGAAGCCCGGCGCGGCCACCATCACCAGAGCCGGCATGATCACCTGACCGATCGCCACCACGATCATCAGCCACATCGCCAGATGGGTGAAGACCGCATGGACCGCGTTGCGGGTCTCCTGCGGGTCGCCCTTGGCCAGATGATCGGCGAACACCGGCACGAAGGCGGTGCTGAACGCCCCCTCGGCGAAGAGGCGGCGCAGAAAGTTGGGAAGTTTCTGCGCCACGAAAAAGGCGTCGGCCCCCATGCCCGCCCCGAAGGCGGTGGCGATGATCATGTCCCGAATGAAACCGCTGATCCGTGACAGCAGGGTGAAAAATCCGATGATCGCCGTCGAACGCAGCAGTTGGGTCTGTCCGGAACGATCCGGCGGGGAGGTGTTGTCGGGCAATGTGAAAAAACCTTTGACGAAAGGGGGTGAAATGGGCTTCAATATTCTATTGCGCCCGAAAATTGCATCGGGGCGGAAGGGGCCTTGACCCCGTTATCGAGACGACGCCTTAAGGATAGGGAGTTTTTACGCAGTGGCCAATATCAAATCTTCGATGAAGAGCATTCGCAGTTCCGCCAAGGATAACATCCGGAATCGTTCGGCCAAATCCCGCATGCGGACCTACGTCAAGAACGTTGTGCAGGCCGCCGCTGCGGGAGATCTCCCCCGTGCCGCCGAGGCCTTGCGTCTGGCGACCTCGGTTCTGGCGGTCACGGCCCGCAAAGGGATGATCCATCCCAATGCCGCCTCGCGTCACACCCGGCGTCTGAACGCCCGTGTTCGGGCTCTGGCGGTTCAATCCGCCGCGTCCGCCTCCTGACCCCTTGAAAGAGCGGGCTGCGGCCTGAACCCCACGCCGCACCTGCATGAGAGTTGATGCGGTTCTCCGATCTCGCCATTCCCGATCCCGTGATGGCCGGAATCCACGATTGTGGATTTCTGGAATGCACACCGATTCAGGCCCTGACCCTGCCTCTCACCCTCGCGGGTCGGGATGTCGCGGGTCAGGCTCAGACTGGTACAGGCAAAACCGCCGCGTTTCTCATCGCGGCGTTTTGTCGTCTGGCCCTCAGCCAGGAGGCCAACCGCGCCACCTCCGATGACGGGGTGAGCCGTCCCCGCGCCCTGATCATCGCGCCCACCCGGGAGCTGGCGGTCCAGATCGAAAACGATGCCAGAAGGTTGGCCGCGCATCTCGATCTCAAAATCGCCGCCGTCTACGGAGGGGTCGATTACGAAAAACAGCGCGTCACCCTCACCGACGGGCGGGTGGATCTGCTCATCGGCACGCCGGGTCGCCTGATCGACTATTTCAAGCAGAAGGTCTATCGGGTCTCCGAGGTGGAGGTGCTGGTCATCGACGAAGCCGATCGCATGTTCGACATGGGATTCATCGACGATCTGCGTTTCATGCTGCGTCGCTTGCCGCCCTACGATCGACGGCTCTCCATGCTGTTTTCCGCCACGCTCTCCTATCGCGCCCAGGAGCTCTCCTACGAGTACATGGACTCGCCCGAGGTGTTGTCCACCACGGTGGATAATCGGGCGGTCTCTCAGGTGACGCAGCGGTTGTATCACGTCGAGGGACGGCGCAAGATCAGTCTGCTGGTGGGTCTGCTGCGGCGCGATCTGGCCGATGACCAGGGGGGGCAGACCGGTGGCCGGGTGATGATCTTCGTCAATACCAAGCGCATGGGCGAGCGGCTCAAGGAGTGGTTGCGCGGCAATGGGATTCATGCGGGATATCTCTCCGGCGACGTGCCCCAGACCAAACGGTTGCAGGCGTTGCGACGCTTTCAGGACGGGGTGATCCCGGTGTTGATCGCCACCGATGTGGCCGGGCGCGGTCTGCATATCGAAGGCGTGACCCATGTGGTCAATTTCGATCTGCCGGAAAATCCCGAGGATTATGTGCATCGCATCGGACGGACCGCGCGTGCGGGAGCCACCGGAGACGCCATTTCGCTGGTGGATGAGGATGGCGCCTATAACCTGGAGGCGATCTTCTCCTACATGGGCATGGAGATCGCCGCCGAGTGGCCGGACAGTGCCCTGTTCGTCCATTTGACCCGCCCGGTGCCGGTGGCCACCGAAGCGTCGGAAGAGGGGAGCGCCCCTCCCAGGCGGGGAGTCCCGGCGGGTGGATCCAGACCCAGGCGTAGAAAAAAAGCTCCGGGAGTCGCGTCGAGGCCGGTGGCCGCCGAGTGATCCTCCTGGCGCGAACCCTTCCGATCGCGCCAAACCTTGAAAAAAAAAGAGAGGGTCTGGGGGATGCCGTCCCTGGCTCCCCTCTTTTTTTCAGTCGAAAAAGATCGGACTGCACTGTGATCTCCTGGATGGGAGCCCCTGGTGGAAAAAATCCTGCTGGTGGAAAGTTCCAAAAGCTTTGCCGCTCTCCTGCGTCACCGCATCGAGTCGGAATTGCATTTTCAGGTCTACTGGGCCGCCACCATGGCCGGAGCCAAGGAGATCGTGCGTCAGGAAGGCTCGGAATTTTTCCTCGGCATTCTCGGTCTCTACCTCGCCGATGCCCCCAATGGCGAAATCGTCGATTACATCCTCTCCCTGAACATCCCCTCGGTGGTCTTCACCGGTGAAATCAAGGACGATGTGCGGGAAACCGTAGTCTCCAAACGGATCCTCGACTATTTCATCAAGGACAACTCCAGCAGCATCGACGCGGTGCTCTACTTCATCGATCGCCTCCGCAAGAACGCCGCCCTCAAGGCGATGGTGGTCGATGACTCCAAAAGCTCCCGTTTTCACATCCGCCAGTTTCTCAAACGCTGCAACTTCGAGGTGCTCGAAGCCGCCGACGGACCCACCGCCATCGAACTGCTCCAAAGCCATGCCGATGTCCGACTGATCATCGTCGATTACGAAATGCCCGGCATGAACGGCTTTCAATTCATCAAACGGATCCGTCCCCGCTTTTCGCGCGATCGCACCGCCATCATCGGCCTCTCCTCCCACGGAACCGGGGATCTGGCCGCCCAGTTTCTCAAGGCGGGGGCCAACGACTTTCTGGCCAAACCCTTCCGCGACGAGGAGCTGCTTTGTCGCGTCTCCCAGAATATCGAAATCATCGAAAAGAATGTCCACTTCGAAAATCTGGTGGCCGAACGGACCAGCCGTCTGACGGAAGCCCACCAACAGCTCAAAAGCCGGGAAAAACGGCTCGGCTCGATCCTGGAAACCGCTCTCGACGCCATCATCACCTCCGATTCCCAGGGTCGGGTGACGGGCTTCAATCCCGCTGCGGAAAAGCTCTTCGGCTATTCCAACCGCGACGCCATCGGACGCACCGTGGCGGAGTTGATCATCCCTCCGAATGCCCGGGAGAACCATGTCGCCGCCTTGCAACGGATGCAGGACGCCAGCACCAGCGGCATTCTCCGGCGTCGCATCGAGGCCCCGGCCATGCGCTCGGACGGTTCGATCATCGATATGGAAATGGCCCTCACCTCGGATATCCTGGATGGGGAACCGATCTATACCGCCTTTCTCCACGACATCACCGATCGCAAACAGTTGCTGAAATCCCTGGAAGAGACCCTCCAGGTGGCGGAGTCCTCCAATCGGGCCAAAAGCGAATTCCTGGCCAACATGAGCCATGAAATTCGCAGTCCGATGAACGCCATCATCGGCATGACCGATCTGGTGCTCGGCACCGAATTGACCGAAATGCAACGGGACAATCTGCTGATCGTCCAGAACGCCTCCCAGAATCTGCTGGATCTGATCAATTCGATTCTCGACCTCTCCAAGATCGAATCGGGCAAGTTCCGGCTGGAAAACATTCCGTTCGACGTCCACGGACGGATCGGTGCCGCCTGCGAAACCATGGCGATCCGCGCCCATCAGAAACGGGTCGAGTTCTATTGCCAGATCGCGCCGGAGCTGCCGGAAACCCTGGTGGGCGATCCGTTGCGTCTGGCTCAGGTGTTGATCAACCTGATCGGCAACGCCATCAAGTTCACGGAAAAAGGGGCGGTGGTCCTGCGGGTGGAGCGGATGGACGATCCCCCCGATGGCGGCGTGATGCTGGCGTTTTCGGTGTCGGATAGCGGCATCGGCATCCCGGCGGATCGCATGGAGCAGATTTTCGATCGTTTCACCCAGGTGGATGGCTCCACCACCCGCAAATATGGCGGCACCGGCCTGGGTCTGACCATCTGCCGCAGCATCACCCAGATGATGGGAGGAGAGATTTCCGTCACCAGCACATTGGGTCAGGGGAGCGTCTTTCGCTTCACGGCCCGATTCGCCACCGGTCGCCGGGCTCCCGTGGCCGGGGAGGAGGCGGTGATGGAAGCCCGCGCCGGAGCGCCCCCGGAAGCCCCCTTGAAAGGATTGCGGGTGATGATTGCCTATGGCAACGATGTGGGACGCGCCATTCTCGGGGAGTTGGTGCATCACGCCGGGGCCGTTCAGGTCGAACGGGTGCCGGATCTCGTCGCCCTGCAACCGCTGTTGATCCAGGCCCAGGAGAGCCAAACCCCCTTCGATCTGCTGGTGGTGGATTATCACCTGCTGCGCTCGGTGGAGAGCCTGATTCCGGAGCTGGCCAAGCGGATCGGCTGGAAAAATCGTCCCATCGTCACCGCGCCTCCCGCCAAACGGGTCGAGGAGACGGTGCTGGCGGAAGAGTTCGCCGACGCGGTGCAACTGGCCGAACCGGTGCTGCGTTTTCCCCTGATCCGCGCCGCCAATCGCGCGTTGGGACGGGTTTCGGCCACCGCGCCGCTGCGTCGCTCCGGAGGACGACGGTATGTCTCGTTGCGCATTCTGGTGGTCGATGATCTGGTGAATAATCAGAAGGTGGCCCTCAACATTCTGGAACAGGCCGGTCACGAGGTGACGGTGGCCAACCATGGACGGGAAGCCTGGACCATCCTGAAAGCCCGAAGTTTCGACGTGGTGTTGATGGATCTGCAAATGCCGGAATGGGATGGCTATGAAGCCACCCAGAAGATTCGCACCGCCGATCCGGATCAATTTCTCAACACCCGGATTCCGATCATCGCCTGTACCGCCCACGCCCTGGAGACCGATCGGCAACGCTGTCTGGAAGCGGGCATGAGCGGCTTTCTGCGCAAGCCCTACCGGGCCGAGGAGTTGCTGGAGTCTCTGGAACCGTTCGTGCGCAAGGTCGCGCCTCCGGCGGAAAAGAGTACGCCTCAGCAGGTCGGCAGTGCCGGCGTGCTCAAGCCGGTGGAAGGGGATCAGGCGGAGTTGGAACGACAACGACGCAGCTTTCTGGAGCTTTCCGGGGAGCAGTCGCAACGATTGCGCAAGGCTCTCGGGGCCGATGATTTCCATCAGGCCCAGGAGGGGGTGGAGTGGTTCATGTCGTTCGCGGATCGGATCGGGGCCTATCGGGTGAAATGGCAGGCCATGCGCCTGCGCGGACAGGTGGAGCTGAAAAATCGTCCCCAGGCCATCTCTCAGCTCGATGCCCTGGATGAGGAGTGTCGCAAAATTCGCGCGGTGATGGATGCGCCGCCTGCGACTTGAGCCGGATTCGTTAAAACCGCATTGCTGGAAGTGATAATGACTCTTGCCAATTCAGTGTGTTGAAGGGCATACTGATCAGGTTGCGCAGCGTGGGTTCCAGGGAGCCCGATTGGGAGGGACAAAACGCGTGCGGCAGGGTAATTTGCAATAACTCCATGACGATGTATGGATTCAGGAGAAGGATCTATGGCAACGACCACCAAAGCGGATCTGGTAGAAGCGGTTTATGAGCGCATCGGGCTCTCTCGACCCAAGTCAACCGCAATCGTGGAGCAGGTGTTCGAGATGATCACCCAACGTCTGGAACAGGCGGAAACGGTGAAACTTTCCGGATTCGGGGTCTTTTCGGTGCGCGGCAAGCGGGCCCGTCCGGGACGCAATCCCAAAACCGGTGAACCGATCGAAATCACCAGCCGCAAAGTGGTGACGTACCGTGCCAGTCCCCTGGTGTTGGCTCCCGGCGACAAGGATGAGGAAGAGAACGACGAAGCGTAAGCTGCGCGTCTGCGAAGTCGGTGCCGAAGTCGATGTGATGTCATTGGGCCCGTGCGGGAGAGTCCCGCGCGGTTTCGAGGGAGACGAAAGTTCAATCTCCCTTGAGGATGCGTCCCTTCTCCCGCGACCACTCCCGTTCCCGAATGGTCTGGCGTTTGTCGTAGAGCTTCTTGCCGCGACCGACGCCGATCTCCAGCTTCACCCGCCCATCCTTCCAATAGGCTTTCAGGGGTACCAGGGTCAGCCCTTTCTCCTTGGTGATGCCGATGAGTCGCCGGATCTCGTAGCGATGCACCAACAGCGTGCGGGTGCGCAGGGGATCGTGATTGTTGAGATTGCCGTGGGTGTAAACCGCGATGTTGGCGTTGAGCCAGGTCAACTGCTCCTTCTGGATCACCGCGAAGGAGTCGCTGAGATTGATCTTTCCGGCCCGCAGGGATTTGACCTCGGTGCCGGTGAGCACGACACCGGCTTCGAAGGTTTCCAGAATTTCGTAATTGAACCGTCCCTTGCGGTTTTCGGTGATCGATTTGATGCCCATGATGTCATGATTCCGGGAGCAGACCCAGTTTGTTCAGCGTGATGCGCAGCATCGCCTGATTGGGTTCGGCCAGCCAGGTGAGGGGAAGCCGGATCTCCGGTTCACAGAGTCCGAGCATCGCCGCCGCCGACTTGACCGGGATGGGATTGGTCTCGCAGAAGAGCTGTTGATTGATGTCGAGCAGGGTTTCGTGGAGCTTTTGCGCCTTGGAAACCTCGCCCTTCTGCCAGGCGTGATAAAGCTCGACCATCTTGGCCGGGGCCACGTTGGAGGTGACGGAGATTACCCCTTTGCCCCCCACCGCCAGAAACGGCAGGAAGGTGGCGTCGTCGCCGGAAAGGAGCGTGATGGCATCGCCGCACAGCTTGCGGATGGTCGAGGCCCGTTCCATATTGGCGGTGGCCTCCTTGAGACCCACGATATTGTCGAGATTGGCCAGTCGGGCCACGGTGGGGGGCAGCAGATCGACCCCGGTGCGACTGGGAACGTTGTAGAGCACCAGGGGAATCTTGACCTGTTCGGCCACGGTCCGATAGTGCTGATAGAGTCCTTCCTGTCCCGGCTTGTTGTAGTACGGGGTGATCAGCAGGGCTCCATCCGCGCCCACCTGTTGGGCGAAGCGGGTCAGTTCGATGGTTTCGGCGGTGGAGTTGGAGCCGGATCCGGCGATGATCTTGACCCGTCCGGCGGCGGCCATGACACAAAGGCGGATCACCTCTTTGTGTTCTTCGTGGCTCAGGGTGGCGGATTCGCCGGTGGTGCCGCAGGGAACCAGACCCTGCACGCCTTGAGCGATCTGAAACTCCACAAGATTGCGCAACGCCTCGACATCGACCTGCTGGTTGCGAAACGGGGTGATCAGGGCCGTGAAGACACCTTCAAAAAGGGTGGACATCCTGGGAGTGCTCCAAGGGGGGTGGATCCGAGGGGTTGGTCGGGATTCCGACCCGTTATCTATACCGGATTCAACGGCGGGTCACAAGGGGATAATGGCTCGCAGACGCGCCGTGATGGCGGAATCGGGAATCATGTCGGCGGGACGAGGGGTGAAGCGGGCGGCAATGGCGGTCAGCTTCTGACGCAGGGTGGGATGATACAGATCCGGAGCCAGCTCCGCCAGAGGAATGGCCAGAAAGGCCCGATCGGCGATGTCGGGATCGGGAATGGCGAGGGGCGGGGTGTGAAACGTCATCGATCCCATCAGGGCGATATCCAGATCCAGCGGGCGGGGGGCCCATCCCGGTTGATGGGGTTGTCGTCCCATCTCCCGTTCGATCTGTTTCAGCAGGGCGCGCAGCTCCCAGGGATTCCAGGAGCCGGTGATGTGCAGGGCTCCGTTGAGAAAATCGGGCAATCGGGTTTCGGGGGGGGTGTCGGGTCCGGGCAGAGCCTTGGTGCGATAGACGGTGGAGAGTGCCTCCACCCCGGCGAGAGCCTGAAGGCGGGCAATCCCCTGAGCCAGATGACGCTCGGGGGCGATGTTGGATCCGAAGGCGATCAGGGTCGGCGTATCGTTCACGGTCGGGTGCGGTGGATGGCAATGCCGACCGAACGGGCGAATCGCAAGGCTCCCGGTTTTTCCACCTCCACCCGGACCGCCTCGACCCTGGCGTGTTGCAGACAGATCTGACTGATCTGTTCGGCGAGGGCTTCCACCAGAAAACAGGTGGAGTTTTCCGCATGGGCGATGATCTGACGGGTGAGGCTCTTGTAGTTGACCGTATCTTCGATCCGATCGCTTTGTCCGGCCTGGGTGGCGTCGATGGTGAGTTCCAGGTTGATCAGGACATCCTGTTTGGTGAGTCGTTCCCACTCCTGGATGCCGATGACGCAGTGAACCTGCAGGTCGCGGATGAAAATGTGATCGGATGTCATGTCGATGGACCGTTGCGGTGCGGCTGGAATGGATATTTTCCAAGGGGTTGATGGACCACCTGGAGCTTTTTCCGGACTATAGCGGAAATCTCCGGGTTTTGTCACGTTTCATAAAGAGGGGGGCTGGGGGATTTCTCCCCCAGGGTGTTGATTTTTCGATAGGAAAGGAAGGATGAAAATCCCAAGGGCCAATGGCCCCGGCGGCGACGTGTATGGCAGGCTGACAAGGCTGAATTGACGGGATACGATTGGTCATTAAAAAACAGAAAAACCAAAAAATAATATTTATTTATTGTGATCATAGAAAAAAAGATGCTTGTATTTTATTTTAGATATTATAATGCAACTTTGTCTGTAATTAGGTGCTTAATTGGCCAATTGGAAAAATGCCAAACAGTCTCTCAAAAAGGGCTTATCTCCAATTCAATTTTTTCCGAGATACCTATGTATGGATCATTCTGGTTTATGTTGATGGTGGATTGGTTGACAAGGTAATCATGATGAAAAAAATTAATATATTGTTTATTTTGTTTTTTTCTGTAACTTTTGGTTGCGCGCATCAAGAAAGTTCAGGAGAAATCAAGACGCTGATTACATACAGTGAAATCCTCGCCAAAGGATTGCTGGAGAACGCTGAAAAAGCCAGTCAACATCGACCATTCCCGATTCTTGTAAAAAATCAACCGATTTTAGTAATTAGTCTTGCGGATCTGAATAAGTTGGAATCGTCATCCAATTTTGGACGGACCGTTGGTGAGTTGTTAAGCTCACAATTTGTCGCACACGGTTATCTGGTCGCGGAAATTAAGGCAACAGGCAGAATTTTGATTCGCAAGGATGAAGGAGAGTTCTCACTGTCGCGCGAGGTTAAATCTATCAGTAGTCAACATGGAGCGCAGGCTATCATTACCGGCACTTATTCCGTGTTGGGTGATCGTATCTATATAACACCTAAAATAATTGATAACGATGGCAATATTCTTAGTTCCTACTCCCTGTCGATTCCGAATCGCTACATCAAGCAACCTTCATCCGAATGACGGATCAATCGCATACATGTTTTTAGGCTAGGCTGAGTGTTGCGTAATTTTATACCGGGGAGAAAACCCTATGAATCATGCTAAAAGACAGCTTTTATTGATATCAATGTTCGTCTCTGGATGCGTTCATCCTGTACCTGTTGCGGTCCATCGGTATTCTCCTGAGCAACCCGTTCCAACCCAGAAACTTCTTGAAGTCGCACTCCATTGGCAGGATCTGGCGAAAGATGTTGCCGCAAAGATATCAACTTATATAATTAAAAATCAAGATCTTATTCATAAAGGGTTGGTTATTCGTTCTGGCAATTCTGATCCCGGGTGCCACAGACTATCTGCCCTCTGTCAGAACGTTTTTGATCGGGCCTTTTACGATCTGTTGACCTCGCAACTGGCACAACGGAACGTCAACGTCAGCAATTCTGACCATTCCAATTTTTATTTGGAATTTTCGGAGCAGATCATCAGCCATGATCGCCATCGCCCATCGGGAATCCCACTGCACTTGGCTTTTGATAAATTTTTTGGTGTGGTTGATGACCCTTTGTACCCAAAAAACGAGGTTATTGTAACTTCAAAACTTGTTCTTGGGTCTCAGGTTTTGTACGGAACGACAAATATATATTATTTGTCGGCAGAAGAGTTAAATAATTACCTGACTAAGAGACACCCGAATGCAACGATTATTTCAGGGGTACAGGAGTGACTCGCATGTTCAGACCCCAGATTGGATTGGTAGTCACTATGCTCGCCATGGCGGGGTGTGTCAACAACGGATCCCATTTTGATCGCACCACTTGTTTGGAACAGGAGTGTATTCAACGGGCTTCTTTATACGGACTCTCTGCACGCAATCACGCAGCAGCAGAGGCATTGATCAGAAACCAACTTCAAAATCAGCCTATTCTCGATAAGTCAGATACCATTATGGTGTCAACTTTTGTTAATCTTGATCGGTTGGAAGAAAGCTCATCACTTGGACGTCTGATTAGTGAGCATATTGCTACCCGGTTGACCCAATTGGGTTATCCTGTCGTTGCAACCCGGTTGCGTTCGCAGGTAGGCTATGTGCAGGATCATGGAGAGTTGATGCTGTCGAGAGAAGTGGCCAAAGTGGCAGCCGTACACTCTGTGCAGGCTGTCGTTACCGGAACATTCACGATTGCTGATGATCGTATTTATGTTAATGCAAATATGAATATCCCTGGTTCGCGATTGGTTGTTTCGAGTTACGATTACGAACTCCCTCTCCCCAACTATTCTGACACAACGGAATCGATCAGTATCAGCAAAATGTCCCGGACCGGTACCTGGAAGGTCGTTGACAAGTGACCTGCAATCCGGTGTTTGACATCAATTTCTGAACGGTTCACTCTGGTAAAGGTGCGTGGGAAACTGATTGGACCAAGCATTGTTGATAAAAGGCGCGCTACGCTAATGGCTGCACCATTCACTTTTTTTGTAAAGTGCGCAAAGAAACAAGTCCCAAGGACTTCGCCCCTGGACCCCGCCTAGTCGAACGCCTGCTGAATTTCGAGAAATTGCTTGATGTTGCCCAAAAACAGATCGACCAGACGCGGGTCGAAATAGGTGCCGCGATCCTTCCGGATCTGATCGAGAGCCTTTTCGACGCTCCAGGCGGCCTTGTAGGTTCGTTTGTGGGTCAGGGCGTCGAACACATCGATCAGAGAGGTGATGCGGGCGAAAATATGAATCCGCTCCCCGGACAATCCTTTGGGATAGCCGGTGCCATCCCATTTTTCGTGATGCTCGGCACAAATGATCGCGCCGGTCCGGATGATCTCCTGATCCGTGTCGCCGAGCACCTGCTGACCGATTTCGGTGTGGGAACGCATGATGGCCCACTCTTCTTCGGTCAACGCCCCCGGCTTGTTGAGGATGGAATCCGGAATGCCGATCTTTCCCAGATCGTGCATCGGGGAGGCCATGCGCAACAGTTCGCACTCATCGTGGGAGAGTCCCGCCAGTTGCGCCAGCAAACGGGAGTTTTCCGCCACCCGCCGCACATGCTGACCCGCCTCCCCGGATCGGGTTTCGATCACCTCGCCGAGGGTGAAGGTGACATCCTTCTGAGTCTTGATGATCTCCCGATGCAGCAGCAACTGTTCGAAAGCGGTGGCGATGTTGGCGCAAAACACCTCGATCAGATCCCGGTCCACGTCGTTGAGACGGCGATGGGCATTCAGATAGATCAGGTTTTCCATGCCGTTGTGGGCGCGGAAATAGCCGATGAACTCGTGCGGAGTGAATTGATGGGTACGTTCATGCAAGGCTTTCCAGGTCAATCCCACCACCGGCGAGGGGAGCACCTCGTCCACCGGTTGACCCACCAGCGTTCCATGGCTCCCGAGGGCGGCGTAGATGCGGATCACGCCATGTTTCATGGCGGCGGTGAAGGCGTCGGGGATGCAGATGCTCCGGGGGTCGAGCAGTCGGCTGAACTGGGTGAGAATGGCATGCGCCAGTTGTCCAAGAGATTGATTCTCATAGAGTCTGCCGCTGTCCGAGACGATGCGGCGCAATCCCTGGCGGGTGTTCTCGATGGTGTCGAGCAGCTTGAAGGTGCGCAATCCGGCGGTGACGGCGGTGATCAATCCCTGGTTGCTCAGGTTGACCTTATCCTTGTAATCGTTGATGTCATAGGCGGCGATCACCTCGCCTTCCGGGGCGAGGCCGGGCTGACCGGTCCGCAGGATGATCCGCACCCAGGGATTGCGCAGCGTCTCCCGGATGTATCGCACCACCTCCAGTCCTTCCCGATCGCTTTCCATCACCACATCGAGGAGCACCACGGCGGTATCCGGATGTTCGGCCATCAGCCGTCGGGCCTCCGCGCCGGAGTAGCCGTGAATGAACGCCATGGGGCGTCCGTCGAAGATCAGATCTTTCAGCACCAGTCGCGTGAGGGGATGCAGATCCGGATCGTCGTCGATCACCAGAATTTTCCAGGCTCCATCCGGGTGCGCCGGGGGATGGGCGTTTTTCGGGATGGGTAAGGCCGCGCTCTCCGAAAAGAGCGGATCCGAAGGGTGCGGGGAGGATTGGACCATGGATCATTGCTCCTGGAGTCGTCTCATGCCGGGAATTGAATCCTGAACTCCGTGCCGTTTCCGGGGTTGCTGTCGGCCTCGATGGTGCCATTGAGTCTCTGTGTCACCAGATTGTAAACGATATGCATCCCAAGTCCACTGCCGCCCTGATTGCGATTGGTGGTGAAGAAGGGTTCATAGATCTGTTTGAGGGTTTCCGCCTCCATGCCGCGTCCGTTGTCCCGGTAGTTCAGGAAGAGGGTCGAGCCTTCGAGCCGCCATCCGGCCTGAATGTCGATGGTGCCCTCCTGATCCTTGCCGAAGGCGTGCGTGAGCGAATTGAGGATGAAATTCGACACGATCTGGGAGATCGCCCCCGGAAAACTGTGGAGAATCACCCCCTCGGGACACTCGACCCGGACCTGATGCCGGGTGGTTTTCAGTTTGGGACGCAGGGTGAACACCGTCTCCTCCAGATACTCCCGGAGATCGAAGCGGCGTTTTTCCTGACTGGTCTGATCCACCGCCACCTGTTTGAAACTCAGGATCAGATCCGAGGCCCGTTTCAGATTGGCCTTGATCAAGCGGGTGGCCTCCGACGCGCTTTCCAGATAGCGGTCGAGATCCTCGCGGCGGGGATTGCCCTGCTGATAGATCGACAGAAACTTGATGGTTTCGCTTTCCAGATAGGTGACGGCGGTGAAACTGGTGCCCACCGGGGTTTTGATCTCGTGGGAGATGCCCGCCACCAATCCGCCCAGGGCGGCGAGGCGTTCCGACTGGATCAGTTGATTCTGGGTATTTTTCAGGGTGGCGAGATGCTCCCGGAGTTCGGCGGTGCGCTCTCGGACCTTCTCTTCCAGGAAGCTGTTCTGGTGTTGGAGCGACTCTTCCAGATGTTTGCGTTCGATCATGCTGCCCAGGGTGTGACACATGGTCGAAAGCAGTTGTTCCTGATCTTCGGTATGGGGGTGTCCGGGGGGCAGATAGAGGGTCAGGACGCCGAGGAGGCTCTCTCCGGAGTGGATCGGGACCACATAATGGCCGTGAGGCGTCATGCCGGGCAGGGTGATGTCGTGACGGGCATCGACCCCTTCGGTGTGGAGCAGACGGCCCGACAGGGCCACGCGACCGCACAGACAGCGACCATGGGGCACTTCGTGACAGAGGGTGGGATCCGGATCGATGCCCCGATGGGCGACCAGGCGCAGGCTCTGCCGATCCGCCTGGTTGAGAAAGATCGCGCCTTTGGCCTCGATGGCCAGCCAGGGCACCGAGAGGATCAGGTCCAGAGCCTGTTCGAGCTGCTCTTGCAACGGGATGCGATGATAGGAAATTTCGTGCAACCCATTGATCATCCGCTGATAGGTCAGATACTCCCGCGCCTGCTGTTCGGCGTGGATCCGCTCCGAGATGTCCCGGAACACCACCACCGCTCCCCGAATCTCCCCCTGATCGATGATGGGCGTGGAGGTGTACTCCACCGGAAAGGAGGTGTTGTCCTTGCGCCAGAAGAGTTCGTCGGCCACCTGTTGGGTCTCTCCCCGGCGGATGGCGGAAAAGACCCGGCATTCGGAACGGGGATAGGGAGTGAGGTCGGCGCGGGTGTGGTGCACCAGATGATGCAAGGAACGCTCGATCACCTCGTCGCTGCTCCAGCCGATCATTCTGGCGGCGGCGGGATTGATGAAGGTGGTGAGTCCCGAGGTGTCCAGGCCGTAGATGCCCTCTCCGGCGGCTTCGAGCAGCAGTTTGTTGTGGGTGCTGATCCGTTGCAACTCCGCCTGGGTCTGAACGCGCTGATGCAACTCCTGAGCGATCGACTCCTGGGCCAGGGCCATGGCCTCGGCCACGGTGCTCACCTCGTCGTCGCCCTTGTCGCGGGCCAGTTCCAGGGCATCCCGGATGGCGGGCGTGAGATGAAAGCCTTTGGAAAATTCACGGGCCACCCAGCCGAGCGTGGTGATGCGACGGGTGATGTGTACCATCCAGGCCCCGAGGGTTTTCCAGAAGAGCCAGGAGATCAAGGCGAACAGGGTCGCGCTGGCCAGCAGAATCTCCGACACCGAAAACAGCGGCGAGGCGTGGTGACGGATCACCAGTTGAGGCGAGGTGGCGGGTTGTTCCGGTTCCCAGGGCAGGGAGAGCTGATCGAGGCGTTGATTGCCCTGCCAGAAGGTGCCATCCCGCAGGGAGTCGGGGTCGATGGAAAGATTGCCGAGCGAGGTGGCCACGATCCGACCCTGATACAGCAAAAACAGATCGGTATAGGGCAGGGTGGTGCGAAAGAGCAGACCATTTTCGATCGGCACCAGCAGGATCATCTCGCCGTGCCCCAGGGGACCGAGCCAGAGTGGCAGGGCGAACCAGCGATGCAGCAGGCCGCTGGTCGCGGAGAGATGCCAGCCGTGCTCTCCGGCAAAGGGCAGAGGTTCCGGCAGGGTCAGGCCGTGGCCGCCGTGGGTGAACAGCGGACGCCGTTTGGCATCCGTGACCAGAATGGCCGTGAACAGAGGGGTTTCCTGTTGCAGCAGGGTGCGCAGTCGCTCCCACGGGGCGGGATCGTTTTGGAACAGATTCAGCAACTCCAGGCGGTTGTGGAGTCGGATCGCCTGCTCCTGCCACTCCTGATCGAGCAGCCCGAGCTTGTCGGCGTGATACTGTTTCAGGGCGGAGAGGGTGTTGAAGGCGGTTTTGTTCAGGGCCGCGTGCTGAAACCACAAGGCGAGCAGGGCGATGATCACCACCATCAGCAGGGTGTTGAGCGTGACCCGTTTGGCCGCCTGGAGGGGCAGCATCTCCTTCGATGCGGAACGCATTGGGGAGCGCAAGGGAGGGGTCACTCCTTGCGTCCGGCCCATCGGTCGTTGATCAGATCCTCCATGCGGATGGCGGTGGCCTCGGGGGTGCTGGCGTGAAAGAAACGATTGGTTTCATCGATCTGGCGGCGCGAGAAGGCCCCGTCGCGACTGAAGAGGCGTGGATATTTCCTGAGACAGAGCAGCAGGTGCGATCGTTCTTCCGGTTGGGTGACGCCGAGGCGATCCGCCAGCTCTTCCGGGGTGTGGTCGGCGATCCAGCGCAATGAGCGACGCAGGGCGTTGACCACCCGTTTGACCTTTTCCGGATCGTTGGCGATCACGTCGGGCCGGGTGGCCAGGGCGGCGTGGAGCACCTGGGCTCCCGGAATATGTCGGGTGGTTTCCGGCTCGGCGAGATTGACCAGAAAAAAAACCTTGCCCTGCGCTTGCATCGAGGAGGCGAACGGCTCCTCGGAGACGATGGCATCCACCTGACCCGAGTCGAGCATGGTCTGACGCTTGCCCCACTCCTGACCGGTGGAGATCACCCGGGCATCCCGAGGCTGGAGGCCATCGGAGCGGAGCAGCAGTTCGAGGAGCTGTTGGGCCACGGTTTTGGCGTTGACCGCGCTGGTGTGGACGCCGATGATTTTTCCTTTCAGATCGGCGATGCGTCGCACCTGACCGGCGAGCGCCTGACGCACGATCAACACGAACTGGGGCACGTCGGAAACGGCGGCGACGCCCACCAGCTCCCCCCCGTGGGATTTGAGGGACATGAGGGCCGGAAAACCGACCACGCTGAAATCGCTGTTGCGGGAGATCGTCTCCTTGATGGCCAATCCGCCCCCCTCGACATGTTTGAACTGGAGTTCCAACCCCTCTTCGCGATCGGCACCGATGAGGGGCACCAGATCGATCGGCAGATAGGAGAGATTTCGGGGACCGACCACGCTGACCACGGTTTTCATGGCGCGCACGCGCTCCGGAGCGGCCTGGAGCGGCCCCCCTCCGAAGATCAGCAGCAGCGATGCAATCAGACAGACGCGCCAGAGTCGAACCATGCCTGGAGTCTCACAAATCAGGTGTGTGAATTGTAACCTATCGTCGAAAGATTACCGCAAATGCTCTCCTCCGTCCACGCGAATCATCTCTCCGGTGATGAAGTCGTGATCGATCAGAAACAGCAGCGCGGAGAGGATGTCGTCCGGGGTGCCGCTGCGACCCGCCGGGGTGGCGGCTCCGATTGCGGCGAACCGCTCCGCCGAATCTCCCGGCGCGGGCAGAATGGGACCGGGACCGATGGCGTTGACCCGGATGGCGGGCGCCAGTTCCAGCGCGGCCTGGCGGGTGAGGGTCCAGAGGGCCGATTTGGCGGCGGAGTAGGCCGCGTATCCGGGTCTGGGTCGATGGCCGTGGCGGTCGATGATCTGGATGATCTGTCCGGGGAGCCCGGGGGGAAGTTGACGGGCGAACTCCCGACTGAGCAGAAAAGGCGCGGTGAGATTGATCGCCAGGTGACGTTGCCACTGTTCCAGGGAGGTTTGTCGCAGGGTTCCCGGTTCGAAGATGGCGGCGTTGTTGATCAGCAGGGTGAGCGGTCGGTTGCCGAGCAGCGTTGCGGCGCGATCGATCAGGGTTCGGGTCTGTTCCGGGTCGGCGAGGTCGGCCTGAAGGAGATGGGCTTCGCCCCCTTGCGCGGTGATTTCCGTCTGGAGGGCTTTGGCCGGGCCGTCCGAGGCGTGATGATGAATGACCACGGCCATGCCCCGTCGCGCCAGGGTGCGGACGCAGGCGGCTCCCAGGCGTCGTGCGCCGCCGGTGATCAGGGCGGTGGTGGGCGGCGGAGCGGTGGACATGCTGAAGACTCCGGGCGGGAAAGGTGGATGGTCGCTTTGTGTTACCACCGGAGTCGGAAGTCGTCAAGACGCCCGTTCATGATTGAAAGAAATGATGGGCCGGAAACATCCCAAGGGCTTCGCCCTTGGATCCCACCAGGGGCCAATGGCCCCTGGACCC
>JADGBU010000014.1 GCA_015231295.1 Magnetococcales bacterium
AGCGGAGCGGTTGACCACGGAACTGGCACGAATCCGGGCCTTGCTGGAGGAGCCGCAACCCGATTTGCGGGGCGCGTTCATGGCGGCGCGGGAGCTTTTGGAGCGTGGTCCCTGTCTGCGGGAGCTGGCGGAGGTGAAGGAGTCGGCGATTCTGATTCTGGAGCGTCTGACCCTGCCCGCCCTGACCGGCGAGCGGGAGCGACAGGTTCAGGTCAGTCGTCTGATTCGCGGCGTGCGTCGTTCCGAGCGGCTGGACGCCGAAGAGTTGGAACCGTTGGTGGCGGAGATCGAAGGTTGGATCCATGAGGCGGCAGCCAGAGCCGGACGCCGTGAACCGATGCCCGCGTTCGCTCCCGAGTTGATGGTGGAGGCGTTGCGGGCCATCGACATCTGGGAGCGCGGGGCCGAAGAGGAGGAGGCTCCACGGGTGATTCTCTCTTCCGGAGGCGCGCCGACTCCGGTCAATCTGCAATGGCACGATCTCTATCGTCGATTGGGGCGGATCATCACCACCGAGCATCGGAGTCGCTCTGCGTGGGCCAGGGAGCGCAAGGGGATCACCGAAGCGGTGGCGGCGTTGGGTGCGGATCTGGTGGAAGCTTCGGCGTTGATCGGTCGCAAGGATGGGGCGAACGCAACCTGGGCCCACGGGTTGAGCGATGACGTGTTGACCCGTCCCGATACCGTGATGGAGGCCTTGTTGACCGAGGAGCGCGGATTCTGGGCGCGGGTGACGGAGTTGGACGCGGCTTTGGCGCGTGGTCAGGAGGTGGTGAGGCAGTTTCAGGATTTGTTGCGGCGTGCGGAAAATGCCTTGATGGCCTCCCGCGATGAAACCTTCATCGACGCTTCGACGGGATTGCCGAATCGGTTTGCTTTTTTGGCGCGGTTGGCCCGTCTGATGGAGCCCGCGCCGGGAGAGAAACAGCCTTCCGGGATGTTTTCCCTGATTTTCATCCGGGTGGACGAGCATGACGAATTGACCCGTTCTCTGGGTCGGGAGCGGGCAGGGCAGGTGTTGACCGCTTTGGCTGGTCGGATCTCCACCTTGCCGGGACCGGATGAATATCTGGCCCGTTGGAGCGAAGAGTGTTTTGCCGTGTTGTGTTCGGGTATGGATGGGGCGGCGGCTCACGCTTTGGCGATGACGTTCCACGGATCGCTGATCCGGGAGCGTTATGAACTGACCGATGCCTTGGTGACGCTGCGGTTGGGATTCGGAGTGGTGCCCTGGGTGGCGGGGATCACTGGGGAGCGTTTGGTGGCTCTGGCGGAGTTGGAGTCCCAATCGGCTCTGGAAGAGGGATCCCACCCGGTGCGGTTGGCCGATCCCCAACCCTGACTTGTGGGGGATAATCCCGCTGATCTGTCGGGCGAATTTGTCCTCATAACAAACCGGTTTGGCATGAAATGTGGAAGGCTTCTTTTTTCCGGAATCGACGCCACACCATCATGCATTGACCGAGGCACTCTTTCATGTCCAAGCCCAGGGCGTTTTATCAATTTCTTCAGGTTGGCCGGATCGGCGAGATTGCCCAGCGTATCGCCAAAGTGCGTAATCTCTATCCGGAAGGGGAGTATGATCTCACCATCCTGCTGCCGCATGACTCCATCGGCAAATGGGCCAATCCCGCCGTGGTCGAGGTGCTGTGTCGGGGATTGCAGGTCATCCGGGTTCACAGCACCCAGGAGGCGGAACAACTCTATCGTCAGGCCAAGGCCGAAGACGATCGAGCCCTCTGGATCAATCCCGATGCCGCCGCCAATTTTCTCGAATTCCTGAATCGCTTCCATGATCGACCCAGAAGCTATCTCGCCTCCTTGAGCCGCGAAGAGGTGGAAAAGGGGTGGCGTCTGCGGGAAAAAATGGGCATCCCGCGCAAAGCCAAAATTGTCACCTTCCACGTCCGCGAGGCGGGATATCTGGGACAGATGGAGTATCATAATTATCGCAACGCCACGATTTCAAACTATTTTTATGCCCTGATCTACCTGATCAAAAAAGGCTATTGGGTGATCCGCTTCGGAGATACCAGCATGCAACCCCTCCGGGGTCTGCCCGAACAGATCATCGACGCCCCGTTTCATCCGGATTACGAACCCTTCTTTGAACCCTATTTCATCGCCTGCAGCGATTTTTATCTCGGCATGCCCTCCGGTCCGAGCACTCTGGCCGAAGCCTTCGGCGTGCCCCAGTTGATGACCAATTATCCCCTCTCCTGCGGCTCCGGGGAGAACGATGGGGATCTGTTCATCCATAAGAAATATTACTCCAACTCGTTGGGACGCATGCTCACCTACGAGGAGGTGCTGACCAGTCCGATTCTCGATTTTCATCGGCTTTATCTCTATGAAGAGTCGGAGATCACCGTCATCGAAAACACGCCGAGCGAAATTTTCGCCGCCGTCTGGGAGATGGAAGCCCGACTCTCCCACAGCTATCCCTTTCTCGACGAGGCGGAACGCTCCCACCTCCGGGTCAAGGAGATCCAGAAAAAAGCCCATGTGCTGCGTCAGCATACCCTCTCCACCGATCACTATCCCTACTATCCGTTTTACGCCGGATATCTGCAACTGGGGCGGGTCAGTCACGAATTCATCCGGCTCAATCCCGGCTATCTCGGACATGCTTTCCCGAACATTCAATGGGGATTTCATCCCAAGGTGGAAGGCTTGCCCGGTCGGATCGAAGAGCTGCACCGGACCCGGATGAATCCCCATGAACGCTGAAACCCGACATCCCAAAATTCTGGAATGCACCCTCCGGGATGGGAGCTATGTCATCAATTTCCGGTTTACCGCCCGGCAGACCCGGACCATCGCCCAGGCCCTCGATCAGGCGGGATTTCCTTTCATCGAGGTGGGTCACGGGGTGGGGCTCGGTGCCTCCGAGGCCGGCAAGGGACTGGCCGCCGCACGGGATGAAGAGTATATGGCCGCCGCCGCCGAAGCGGTGACACGTCAACGATGGGGCATGTTCTGCATTCCGGGCATCGCCACCCTCGACCATCTCGATCTGGCCGCCGATTACCGTATGCCCTTCGTGCGGGTGGGCACCAATATCAACGAGGTGGAATCCTCCCGGCCTTTCATCGAAAAAGCCAAGAAACAGGGGATGTATGTCTGCGCCAACTTCATGAAATCCTATGCCCGCTCCCCGGAAGAGTTCGTCGCCAGTGCCCGGCGTTCCCGGTCGTTCGGGGCGGATTTGATCTATCTGGTGGACTCTGCGGGCGGCATGATGCCCCACGAATTGCGACAGTACATTCTCGCGGTGCGCGAGCAGTTGCCCGATCTGCCGTTGGGATTTCATGGTCATGACAATCTTGGCATGGGCGTGGCCAACACCCTCACCGCCATCGGACTCGGCGTGGAGCTGGTGGACTCGTCGCTGCAAGGCTTCGGACGGGGCGGCGGCAACGCCTGTACCGAACAACTGCTCTGCGCCATGCTGCGTTCCGGTTTTCCCGTGGACCAGGATCCCCTGATGGTCATGGAGATCGGACGGCAGACCATTCAGCCGTTGATCGAATCCCGTGGGATCCATTCGTTGAATGTGGTTTCCGGCCTGGCGTTGTTTCACTCCAGCTACATGCCGATCATCGAAGAGTATGCCATGCGCTTCGGGGTGGATCCGCACCGTCTGATTCTGGCGGTGAGCGCGGTGGATAAAACCGAGGCTCCCAGGGCGTTGGTGGAACAGGAGGCGCGCCGTCTGGCCGCCGAGCCCGGTTTGAGCGAATGGCTCACCTTTGGTCACTATTATCATGGCCGCGAGCAGGAGTGAGACGGAAAATGACCCATCCCTGGAACGTGCTGGAAAGCTGGGCCCTGCGACAACCGGAGCATCCGGCCTTGATCGAGGGGGAGCGGGTGATCACTTACGACGCCCTGCATCGACAGGTCGGCGCGATCGGGGCGCGGCTCCGGGCCAGAGGATTGATGCCGGGTCAGCGTCTGGCGGTGGCTCTGCCCAATGGCATTCCGTTCATTCTGGCCTATCTGGGCGCGTTTCACGCCGGATTGACCCTGATTCCCCTCAATCCCGACGCCCCCCCCGAGGCGTTGGATCAACTGCTGGCGTTGTCCCGACCGCATTTTTTTCTGCGCAGCGAGCATCTCGCCCTGTTGACCGATGAACCCTCGGGAGAACGCCTGCCTTTCGTCGCGGAGCAGCCGGAGATCGGTGCGATTTTTTTCACGTCCGGCACCACGGGCACGCCCAAGGGGGTGTGTCACGATGTGGGCACCCTGATCGACAATGTGCGCGCCTTCAATGAGATGGTGGGTCTGGGCAATGGATGCCGCATGCTGCATGTGTTGCCGATGTTTTATATGGCGGGATTTCTCAATACGGTTTTGTCGCCGCTGGTGGCGGGGGGAGCGGTGGTGATCGCGCCCCGGTTCACCCCTCAGACCGCTTTGGCGTTCTGGAAACCGGCCATGGCCGGCGCGATCGATACCGCCTGGTTGACGCCGACCATGCTCGCCATGTTGACCCGGCTGTATCGGGAGTCTGCGGTGTCGAACTGGTGTCGGGAGCATCTGACCCGTCTGTTCGTGGGCACGGCTCCGCTGCCGGCCACGGTGCGGGATGCGTTTGCCGACCGTTTCGGGGTCGCGCCTCTGGAAAGCTACGGCATGACCGAAGTGTTGTTGACCGCGACCCATCTGCCGGGCGTCGCGGGAGCTGCCGCCTCCGCCGGAAAGCTGCTCCCGGGCGTGATCATGGAAGCCGACGGCGGCCAGGATGAAGAAAATCATCCGGAGTTGAAGATCGTCACTCCCTATCGCATGAAAGGCTATTGGGTCGCTCCGGAAGAGCCGTTGATCTCCGGCTTCGGGCGTTCTTTTTCCACCGGGGATTGCGGATATGTGGATGAGGCGGGTTATCTGCACATCACGGGACGGCTCAAGGATTTGATCATTCGCGGTGGGGTCAACGTGAGTCCCAGGGCGGTGGAGGAGGTGTTGTTGCGACATCCGGCCATTGCCGAGCTTTGTGTGTTGGGCATGCCCCACACGATGCTTGGAGAGGAGGTGGCGGCCTGGATCGTGCTCAAACCCGATTGTCCCGAAGAGGTGGCGCGGCGGGAGTTGCCGGAATTCGCCCGTCGGCATCTGGTCGCCGACGCCGCGCCCACCTTGTGGCGATTCGTGGCCGCCTTGCCCCGCAATGCCACCGGCAAGGTGGTGAAGCAGGCCTTGCGGACGTCGTGATGATTCTGGGATTCAGTCATCTGGCCTGGACCGCCGCCGCCTCCTGGGAAGAGGATGCGGCGCGATTGCGCGATGCCGGCTATTCTTTGGCTTTTCGCGCCAGCGGGGTGCCCAATCCCATCGAGAAGCGTCCCTTGTTGTCGGTTTATCATTCCGACCACGATTTGGCCCTCTATCGTCACGAGGGGAGCGGGTTGGCGGTGGAGCGGATCGATCATCGCTCCGTCGGCTCGTTGACCGCTCCGGAGTGCGGCCCCTATCGCTTCGATTGGCATGAGCCGGAACTGTTGCGGCTGCATTGCCGTCGGATCGAGGAGGAACGATCGTTCTGGATGCGGGCGTTGGGGTTTCGTTCCGGGTCGGATGCGGATGAGTTGGTGATGCATCGGCCCGTGGCGTCCTGGTCGGCCCGGATGCGTCTGGTGTCGGATGCGGCGGTGAAACCCTCCCGGCTCGATGATCCGGGGCATGGCTGCGTGGCGTTCGTGGTCTCCAGTCTGGAACGGGATCTGGCCGCCGTGATCGCCGCCGGTGCCAGGGAGGCGACCCCTGTTTTCACGTTGTCGCCCAATGGTCAGTCGTTGCGGATCGCTCTGTTCCGAACGCCGGGCGGGGCGATCTGTGAATTTTTGCAACCACCGGCAACGGCAAGGAGTGTCTCATGAAAGGACGGATCGTCGATCTGACCCTGACCATCGAAGAGGGCATGCAGACCTTTCCCACCCCCTGGCATCCCTATGTGGAGATTACCCAGTTGGGGCGGCACGGCATTGAGAATCGTGAAACCCGCAAGCTGATTCTGGGCACCCACACCGGCACCCATATGGATGCCCCGAGACATTTCATTCGTCGCGGGGCCACGGTGGATCAGATTGCTTTGGAACGGTTGGTCGGTCCGGCTTCCGTGGTCGATTTTTCCGCGTTGCCGGACAGGAGTTCCATCGATGCGGTCCGTTTGAACGCGGCGGTGGGGGAGCGATCCTGGGAGCGATTGATTTTACGTTTCGATTGGGATCGGCATTTGGGGAGCAATCGGTATTATACGGATCACGCTTTTCTGGATGAGGATGCGGCGCGGTTGTTGATCGATAGAAAGTGTGTGTTGTTGGCCATGGATACGCCGCAACCGGACAATCCGCAGCATGGTCGGGGAGGGGAGAAGGACTCTCCGATTCACAAGATTCTGTTGGGGAATGGTGTGATTCTGGTGGAGTATTTGACCGGGATTGCCGGAATTCGGAGTGAAGTGGTGGAGTTGGTGGTGGCACCGTTGAAGATTCGGGATGGCGATGGCGCGCCGGTGCGTTGTTTCGCGATCGAAGTCTGAGGGATCAAGGGGGTCCGGGGGCGATGATCGCTCCCGGTGGCGGTCTGGAGGCAACGCCTCCAGGGTTTTGATTTTAGTTTTTAAGTCCCAAGGGCTTTGCCCTTGGATCCCACCAGGGGCCAATGGCCCCTGGACCCCGCCGGGCAATCTAGTCTTTGCGCAGCCGGGCGATGAAAAAACCATCCATTCCCTGCCGTGCCGGTTCGAAACAGAGATCGCCCTGCGGAGTGATCGCCTCCGGCACTCCCTCCGCGCCGGTGATCGCCTCTCGTCTCCACTGGGGATGATGCTCCAGAAACCGTTCGATCTGTTCGCTGCCCTCTTCCGGTTCCAGCGAGCAGACCGCCAGAACCAACCGGCCTCCGGGCAGCAGACGCGAGGCGCAATTTTCCAGAATGTTCCGCTGAATCTCGGCCATCTGCCCCGGATCCGACTCCTGACGACGCCATTTGATCTCCGGATGTCGTCGGATCACGCCGGTTCCGGTACAGGGCAGATCGGCCAGAATTTTGTGAAATCGCTCTCCGGACAACAATTCGGGATCGGCGGCATCCCCTTCGATCACCGTGACCGGGCCGATGCCGAGACGTTGCAGCGACTCATGGAGTCGTTTCAAGCGGGACGCGCTGTTGTCCACGGCCCACACCTGCGCCTGACCTCCAGAGAGGGCCACCAGTTGCGTGGTTTTTCCCCCCGGCGCGGCGCAGAGATCGAGAATCCGCTCGCCGGGTTGCGGGTCGAGCAGACGGGCCGGCCATTGGGCCGCGCCATCTTGCACCGCGAACCACCCCTCTCCGTAACCGGGCAGAGACTCGATCGAGCCCGAGGCCTCCACGATCACCCCGTCCGGGGCGTGCGGATGGGGTTGACCCCGTGCGCCCAACGCCTCCAGCAGGGTGTGACGATCGATCTTGAGGGTGTTGACCCGCAGCACCAGGGGCGGGGATTGATTGTTGGCCTCCAGTCTGGCGCGGGTGGCCTCCGCGCCGAGGCGATTCCACCAGCGACGGGTCATCCAGAGCGGATGGGAGTATTCCAACGCCAACCGTTCCACCGGATCGCTCACGCGGGCCAGCAGGCTTTGGGGATCGAGAGTGGCGGTGGCCCGCAGCAGGGCGTTGACGAATCCGGCTCTGGCCTGATCCGGAGAGGCTTTGACCAGCTCCACCGCCTGATGGATCGCGGCGCGGGAGGGAATTCGCAAAAAAAGACATTGATACAACGCGGTTTGCAACACGGCGCGCAGAAAATGTCTGCCTTTGGCCAGCGGACGATCCATGCGGGAGTCGAGCAGGGCATCGAGCAGCATGCGATGACGCAGGGTTCCGGCGGCGATCTCCAGGGTCAATCCCCGTTCCCGGGGATCGAGGGTGATCGAGCGGGGATCGTCCAGGGAGAGGGCCAATCCATCCCGGCTGACCCGGGCCACCGCTTCGGCGGCCAGACGGCGGGCGGAAAACTCCCGCGACGGGGAGGAGGCGGACGCGGGAGAGTTCATGCGCTGGCGTTGTCGCGCAGGGTCTGGATCACCGCGCCGTAGTCGGGCCGGGAAAAGACCGCCGATCCGGCCACGAAGATCGTGGCTCCGGCCTGGGCCGCCGCCCGGATGTTCTCCGGTTTGATGCCGCCATCCACTTCGATCTGCACCGGCAATCCCCGATCGTCGATCATGCGGCGGATGGTCTGAATCCGATGCAGGGCGTGGGGAATGAAAGATTGTCCGCCGAATCCGGGATTGACGCTCATCACCACCACCAGATCCACCAGATGGAGCACGCTGGAGAGCACGCACAACGGCGTCGCCGGATTGAGGGCCACACCCACCCGGCATCCCAGCTCTTTCACCAGGTTCAAGGAGCGGTCCAGATGGAGCGTGGCTTCCGCGTGTACCGAGATGATGCCCGCGCCGGCCTTGGCGAAGGCGGGAAGGTAGAGATCCACGGGAGAGATCATCAGGTGGACATCCAGGGGTTTGGTGGCCACTCTGGCCACCGCCTCCACCACCAGGGGGCCGATGGTGAGATTGGGCACGAAGTGACCATCCATCACATCGACATGAATGTAATCCGCGCCGCCGGACTCCACGGCGCGGATCTCCTCTCCCAGACGGGAGAAGTCGGCAGAGAGGATCGAAGGGGCGATTTGGATCATCGGGAGTGTGCCATCTCTTGTAGACGCGCGATGCGCTCCTCCATCGGAGGATGGGTGGAAAAGAGTCCGGAGATCATTCCGGCGGAGAGGGGCGAAACGATGAACAGATGGGCGGTGGCGGGATTCTCTTCCGCGCCGCGCAGCGGAATGTTTTGACTGCCTCTTTCCAGTTTGTTCAAGGCCGAGGCCAGCCATAAGGGATTGCCGCACAGACGGGCTCCGCCTTCATCCGCGCCGTACTCCCGCGAGCGGGAGACCGCCATCTGGATCAGCATCGCCGCCAGGGGGGCCAGCAGCATCATCAGGATTTCCGCGATCCAGCCGCGTCCGGAATCGTGTTCCGAGTCGGAGCGGCTGCCTGAAAAAAGACCCGAAAATTGAATCAGGGTGGTGACGGCTCCGGCCAGGGTGGCGGTCATGGTGCCGATGAGGATATCCCGATGCTGCACGTGGGCCAGTTCATGCGCCATCACGCCTGCCAGCTCTTCGCGGGTCAGGATGCGGAGGATGCCGGTGGTGGCGGCCACGGCGGCGTGTTCCGGATCCCGACCGGTGGCGAAGGCGTTGGGGGAGGGGTCGTCGATCACGTAGACACGGGGCATGGGCAGATTGCCCCGGCGTGCCAGTTCCTGAACGATGCCGTAGAGTTCCGGAGCCTGACCGGGGGTCACTTCGATGGCGTTGTACATCGATAGCACCGCCTGATCCGAGTTCCACCAGGCCCAGAAATTCATCGCTCCGGCCAGCAGCAGGGCGATGAGCATGCCGTCTCGACCGCCCAGAACCTGACCGATCGCCAGAAACAGGCCGGTCATGGCGGCCATCAGAATCATAAAGCGCAGATTGTTCATGGTGGTTCTCTTCCCGATGGATTGTGGAGGGGCCGTGTCATGAGCGGTGTTCCCGATGATCTATAGATGGGGTCGGCGCGTGAGAAGTTCAACCGGGGGCGGCGTCATTTTTTGCGTGGCGGGGTCCAGGGGCCCATGGCCCCTGGCGGGGTCCGGGGGCGGAGCCCACGGGACGTTGCCCCGGAAATATTTTTTAAATTTTCTCTTGAAAGTCAAAACCCTGGGGGAAGAATCCCCCAGACCCTCTCTTTTTTTTCAACGGGTTGTCCGGTTTCAGTGGACGGGGGGATTGGGCACGATGAAGATGATCTCATCCGGATAGACCAGCCCCAGATTGCGTCGCGCCGCTCCTTCGACCGCCGAGGGATCTTTTTCCAGCAAGCGGATCTCCTCCTTGAGTTCCTGGATGCGCCCTTCCACCTCGTTGACTTCGGCGCGGACCGTGATCAACTCTTTTTCGGTCTGACGCCAGCGCACCAGCCCCTGACCCCCGAACCACAGCAGATATTGCGCCCATCCGTTGGCCACCAAAAGTGCCAACCCCAGCAAGACCCCCTTGGATGTTCCTTGACTCATGTCGTACACTCTCCGAAGTCCCATTCACCACCCACTATCCAGGATGGATCGATCATGACCTTGACGCATCAAACCACTGCGGAACAGTTTCTCGAATTTGCCATTCAGGCCGACGTGTTGCGATTTGGCACCTTTCAGACCAAGGCGGGCCGTTCGAGTCCCTATTTTTTCAATGCGGGTCTGTTTCACGATGGCGCGTTGTTGTCCCGACTGGGCAGTTTCTACGCCGAAACGCTGGTCTCTTCCGCACTTCCCTTCGACATGCTGTTCGGACCGGCCTACAAGGGGATTCCTCTGGCCGCCGCCGCCGCGATCGCGTTGTCGCGGGATCATGGTCGGAACGTGCCTTTCGCCTACAATCGCAAGGAGACCAAGGATCACGGCGAAGGCGGCAACATCATTGGAGCCCCGTTGCAGGGGAGGGTTCTGGTGGTGGATGATGTCATCAGTGCCGGAACCTCGATCCGGGAATCGGTCGAGTGGATCCAGCGGGCCGGGGCGACCCTGGCGGGGGTGGTGATCGCGCTGGATCGCCAGGAGCGCGGCACCGGAGCCACCAGTGCCACGCAGGAGATCGAGGCCACCCACGGCGTGCCGGTGGTTGCCATTGCCCGTCTGGAAAATTTGATCGCGCTGCTCGCTCGGGATCCCTCCCGCATGTCACACCTTCAGGCGATTCAGGCCTATCGGGAACGCTGGGGGGTGAATTGAAACCGGTTGCGTGAAGCGATCAGCGACAACCGCGCAGCGCGGCCACGGCCTTGCCGCTCCCTTTGAGGGGGATGGCGAATTCGAACGTTTTGGTTCCGTTGGAAAAGCTGACGCGCATTTCGCCCCGTTTCTGGATCATGGCCAGCAACTCCTGGGTATCTTCCAGATACTGCCACCGCCAATAGCTGTCCTTGGCGTCGGCGTCCGGCACGAAGGGAATGCTGCGCGGTTTGCCGTTATCGAAGGAGATCAGCACCTTGTCGCGGGCCAGACCGACCTTTTCCCGTTCGGTGAACAGCTCGCCGTAATAATCCTCCGAGGGGAAGAGGGCCAGGATCGCCTGATGATCCTTTTCGTTTTTGGCCAGCAGGATCTCCAGCTTGCAGGCCCCCTCGACCTTGCGGACGGTGAAGCGACCGTTTTTGTAGACCTCCTTGTAGGAGTTCTCCGCCCCTTGGACCGTCCAGGGCAACATCAGCAACAACGCCGCTGCGAAATATCGGGAAACCCCCATGCCATCGACCTCCTGTTCGATCCGCGATGAATGCCCATGCATCGCGCGATGAGCCCGCTCATGCCTGACAATGGATTGCTGCCCCAGGCATCGTCCGCACCGATCGCCCTTCAAGGCAACTGGCGGTGACTGGCTAATCATGATAGAAAGATCCCGTTTTCACAAGGCCCAGATCACAAAAAATCAAAAAAGGAAACCCCATGGCCATGAATGGTTGCGCGCTTTTCCAGTTGCAACTGCAACGGCGCATTCTGATCCTGGATGGTGCCATGGGCACCATGATTCAAGGTCACGCCCTGAGCGAAGCCGATTTTCGAGGGGCGCGTTTCGCCGCGCATCCTTCCGAACTCAAGGGCAACAACGATCTGCTCTGCCTCACCCGCCCGGAGGTGATCCAGGGCATCCATGCCGCCTATCTGGAGGCCGGGGCCGATCTTCTCGAAACCAACTCGTTCAACGCCAACGCCATCTCTCTCAACGATTACGGCATGTCGGAGCTGGCCTACGAGATCAATCTCGCCGCCGCCCGGCTGGCCCGCGAGGCCGCGGACCGGATGACCCGGCGCACCCCCGAGCGTCCCCGTTTCGTGGCTGGCGTGCTCGGCCCCACCAATCGCACCGCTTCGCTTTCTCCGGATGTCAATCAGCCGGGCTATCGCAATGTCACCTTCCGGGAGCTGGTCGCGGCCTATGATGTCGCCCTCCGGGGATTGGTGGATGGGGGCGCGGATGCCCTCATGGTCGAAACCGTCTTCGACGCCCTCAATTGCAAGGCGGCCCTGTTCGCCATCATGGCCTTCAACGAAAATCGGGCCGAGCCGCTGCCGATCCTGATCTCCGGAACCATTTCGGACCGGTCGGGGCGCATTCTGTCGGGTCAGACCATGGAGGCGTTTGTCCACGCCACCGCCCACGCCAACCCCTTGACCATGGGACTCAACTGCGCGCTTGGTGCCGAACAGTTGCGGCCCCATCTGGTCAATCTCTCCCGCTGCTCCGAAGCCCTGATTTCGGTTCATCCCAACGCCGGACTGCCCAACGAAATGGGCGGCTACGACGAAACGCCCGCCGCCATGGCGACCACGATCCGGGAGTTCGCCCAGGCCGGTTTGATCAATCTGGCGGGCGGATGCTGCGGCACGACGCCCGAATTCATCCGCGCCATCGCCGAATCGGTGGCCGGTCTGCCCCCCAGAGTCCCGCCCGAACCCTCGAAGCTGTGTCGCCTGTCGGGACTCGAACCCCTGGAGATCGGCAAAGAGACGCTGTTCGTCAACGTCGGCGAGCGCACCAACGTTTCGGGCTCGCGACGCTTCGCCCGGCTGATCCGCGACGGCAACGACGAAGAGGCGGTGGAGGTGGCCCGTCAGCAGGTCGAGGATGGGGCGCAGATCATCGATGTCAACATGGATGACGCCATGCTGGACGCCCCCGCCGCCATGACCCGCTTTCTGAACCGCATGGCCGCCGAACCGGAAATCAGCCGCGTGCCGGTGATGATCGACTCCTCGCGTTGGGAGGCCATCGAGGCGGGTTTGCAGTGTCTGCAGGGGCGCGGGATCGTCAACTCGCTGAGTCTCAAGGAGGGAGAGGAGAGCTTTCTTCATCACGCCCGTCTCACCAAACGGTACGGAGCGGCGGCGGTGGTCATGGCCTTCGACGAACAGGGACAGGCCGATACCCTGGAGCGGCGCGTCGCCATCTGCCGTCGCGCCCATGACCTGTTGATCACTCAGGCCGGTTTCCGACCCGAGGAGATCATTTTCGATCCCAACATCTTTGCCGTGGGCACCGGCATTCCGGCCCACGACCGGTATGCGGTCGATTACATCGAGGCGGTGCGGCGGATCAAGCGCGAAATGCCCGGCGTCCTGACCAGCGGCGGCGTGAGCAATGTTTCGTTCTCCTTCCGGGGTAACGACGCGATCCGCGAGGCGATGCACGCGGTTTTTCTCTATCACGCCATCGCCGCCGGATTGGATATGGGGATTGTCAACGCCGGTCAACTGGCGATTCACGAAACGATCGAGCCCCGCTTGCGGGCGTGCATCGAGGATCTGCTGCTGGCCCGCCGGGAGGATGCCGCCGAACGGTTGCTGGAGCTGGCCGAAGGGTTGAAGGGGCAGGAGAGCGGAGCCCGCGAACGTCCCGAAGAGCGCGCCTGGCGGGAGTTGCCGGTGGAAGAGCGTCTGATTCACGCCATGGTCAAGGGGATCGACGCCTTCATCGAGGCCGATGTGGAAGAGGCCCGTCTGGCGGTTCCGGATCCTCTGTCGGTGGTCGAAGGGCCGCTGATGGCCGGCATGAACCGGGTCGGAGAGCTGTTCGGAGCCGGAAAGATGTTTCTGCCCCAGGTGGTCAAGAGCGCGCGGGTGATGAAAAAGGCGGTGGCCCATCTCACCCCTTACATCGAAGCGGGCCGGAGTGCCGGAGCCGTTTCCGCCAAGGGGCGGATTTTGATGGCCACGGTCAAGGGGGATGTGCATGACATCGGCAAGAATATCGTCAAGGTGGTGTTGCAGTGCAATCACTTCGAGGTGATCGACGCCGGTGTGATGGTCCCCGGCGACGTGATCCTCGACCTGGCCCGCGAGCATCAGGTGGATATCATCGGGTTGTCGGGATTGATCACCCCCTCCCTGGAGCAGATGGCCCTGATCGCCGCCGAAATGGAACGGCGTGGTTTGACCCTGCCCCTGATGGTGGGAGGAGCCACCACCTCTCCGTTGCACGCGGCGGTCAAGATCGCGCCCAACTACTCCGGCGCGGTGATCCAGGCGCGGGATGCCTCCCAGGCGGCTTCGGTGGCGGCCCGGCTGCTCCATCCCGAAAAACGCCCCATCCTCGAAGCCGAAGTCCGGGCGCAGCAGGAGGCGTTGCGCGTTCAGTATCGACAGAAGAAAAGTCCACGGGCCACGCTCTCTTTGGAGGAGGCCCGCGCCCGTCGTCTCGTCACGGACTGGAGTCGGAATCCGCCCACCCCTGCGCGCAATCATGGCGTCTGGGTGATCGAGGATCAATCGCTGGAAGCGTTGGTGCCGTTCATCGACTGGACGCCCTTTTTTCAGGTCTGGGATCTGCCGGGCCGTTTTCCGGAGATTCTGAACCATCCCGAGCGCGGCGAAGAGGCCAGACGCCTCTTCGAGGATGCCCAGAAAAGCCTGGAACGGCTGCTGACCGAAAAGCCCATCCGGGCCAGCGGGGTGTTCGGGATCTTCCCGGCCAATACCCTGGAAAATGAGGAGATCGCTCTTTATGCCGCCCCGGATGTCGGGAGTCGAACCGCTGCCGTGCCTTTGGCCCGGTTGCGCATGTTGCGTCAGCAGAGTGCCAGACCCGAGGGACAGCCTCAACTGTCGCTGGCGGATTTTCTCGCGCCGGCCTCCAGTGGTCTGCCGGACGCCCTCGGATTGTTCGCGGTCACGGCGGGAATCGGCCTCGATGAAGTGACCAGAGCTTTGGAGGCGGCTGGTGACGATTACGAGGCGATCATGCTGCAGGCGTTGTCCGACCGGTTGGCCGAAGCCTTCGCCGAACAGTTGCACTGGCGGGTGCGGCGGGAGTTCTGGGGCTACGCGCCGGATGAAAATCTGACCAACGAAGAGCGGATCCGTGAGCGGTATCGGGGGATTCGTCCGGCTCCGGGCTATCCGGCCTGTCCGGATCATGCCCAGAAGCGGATGATTTTCGAGCTGCTGAAGGTGGAACAGACCACCGGAATCCGCTTGACCGAAAGTTTCGCCATGCATCCCGGAGCCTCGGTGAGCGGATTCTATTTCGCCCATCCCGAGGCGGGTTATTTCCGGGCGGATGCCCTGGGTCGGGATCAGATCGCCGATTATGCCGCATTCCTGGGGGAGAGTCTCTCCGAGGTGGAAATGCGTCTGGTCAATCAGTTGGGCTACGCCCCCTGATCGCGGGTCTATCCCATTGAAAAAAAAGAAGGGGTCTGGGGGATTCATCCCCCAGGGTTTTGACTTTCAAGCAAAAATTTTAAGATCTTCAGTCCCATGGGCTCCGCCCCTGGACCCCGCCAGTGGGATAATCCCCCTGGACCCGTGATGGAAACTCGCTCAGAGCCAGGAAATCCGCTGGAGCTGCAAGGCTTTTCTGGACTCGGCGTAATCGGGCAGAATGGCCGCCACCTCGGCCCAGAAGGCCGGAGAGTGATTCATCTCCCGTCGATGACACAGTTCGTGGACCATCACATAATCCACCAACGACGGAGGCAGCAGCATCAATTGCCAGTTGAGACTGATCGCTCCGTGACGGGAACAGCTTCCCCAACGGCTCGATTGTCCGCGAATGGTGAGACGCAATACCGAAACGCCCAAGCGATCGGACCAATGACGCAACCGGGTGGTCAGATATCGCCGCGCCTGCTGACGATACCAGCGTTCCAGGCCATCCCTGAGCCCTTCCGGAGTCAACGGCGTGGGCACCCGCAACTCCGAACCCGCACGCCGGATGCGTCCGCTCCCTTCTGCGACGATGCGCAGCGTCAAGGGTTCGTCGAGCAGGGTCAGCACGGTGCCATCCCCCAACGTGGGACGATCTTCCAGCATCTGGCGGCGCGTCTTCTCCAGCCATTCCGCCTGGGCGCGCACGAACCGTTCCACCGCTTCCAGGCTCATGCCGACCGGCGCGCGGGCTTCGATCTCCCCTTCGGCGGTGACGCGCAAGGTCAACCGCTTGCGGGCGGGATGCCGCAACAACGCATAGCGGATCGTCTGCTCGTCGTGAATCAAGGATTGAATCAAGGGTGTCATTTTTTTTGTGAAACTCTTTCTCGTCGTGGATCGAAACGCTATAGTAGCCGGTCACGGCGGATTGTGTCACTTGGGAGCAAAGCATGAAAAGCGGTTTTTTTGGCGACTTCGGCGGGGCCTTCATCCCGGAAATTCTACACGAAACCTTTCAGCGACTCACGCGCGCCTACGAGGAGGCCCGCGCCGATCCCGAGTTCTGGAATACCTACCTCCGCCTGATGGAAAATTATTCGGGTCGTCCCACCCCGTTGACCTTCGCGGAAAATCTTTCGCACCGCTACCGGCGCAAGATCTACATCAAACGGGAGGATCTCAATCAGACCGGCGCGCACAAGGCCAATAACGTCATGGGGCAGGGATTGCTCATGAAACGCATGGGCAAACGTCGGGTCATCGCCGAAACCGGAGCCGGACAACATGGCATGGCCACCGCCACCATGGCCGCACGCATGGGCTTCGACTGCGTGATCTACATGGGCGCGGAAGATGTGGAACGACAACGCTCCAACGTCTTCTGGATGGAACGGCTCGGAGCCCAGGTGATCCCCGTCACCTCGGGATCCAGAACCCTCAAGGATGCGGTCAACGAAGCCCTGCGGGATTGGGTCGGCAGCATGGACGATACCCATTATCTCCTCGGCACCGCCTGCGGTGCCCATCCCTTTCCGGAGATGGTTTCCTGGTTCCAGTCGATCATCGGCAGCGAAGCCAAAGCCCAGATCCTGGCCGCCGAAGGGCGTCTGCCAAGTCATGTCTACGCCTGCGTGGGAGGCGGCTCCAATGCCATGGGGATTTTTCAGGGCTTTCTCGATCACCCGGAAGTGACCCTGGTGGGCGTCGAGGCCGGTGGTGCCGGTCTGGAAAGCGGTCGGCACGCGGCCCGTCTCGCCTCCGGCGCGGGAAGCGTGGGCGTGGCCCAGGGCTACAAAACCTTCTTTCTCCAGAACGCCGATGGCCAGATGCTCGATACCCATTCGGTGGCCGCCGGATTGGATTATGTGGGAATTTCTCCGATTCTCGCCCATCTGCACGCCACCGGACGGGTCCGTTTCGAGGCCGCCACCGATCGCGAAGTGGTCAACGCCCTCCAGGAGCTGATGCGCGCTGAAGGGTTGATCGCCGCGTTGGAATCGAGTCATGCGGTGGCGCAGGCTCTCAAGGAACTGCCCACCCTCCCCGAAGAGGCCGTGGTGATCATCAATCTCTCGGGACGGGGCGACAAGGATATCTTCACCATCGCCGACGCCCTCGACGACCCAGGCTGGCGTCGTTTCATCCGCAAGAAGGCCGCCAGCTATCCCCCTATCGAGGAGTGATCCCTACGATGTCCCGATCCCTGCCCCTGGAACCGTTCATCCGTCAGCGACTCGCGTTGCGCGCCGCGCGGGGCGATGCGCCCATTCTGTTGATGTCCCATCTGGTGCTCGGTTATCCCTCCCTGGATGAAAATCGTCGCGTCATCGATGCCATGGCCGCCGCCCAGGTGGAGTTGATGGAGCTTCAAATTCCCTTCTCCGAGCCGATCGCCGATGGCCCGGTGATCGCTCAGGCCAATCAGATCGCGCTCGATCGGGGATTTCGGGTCGCTCAGGGGTTGGCCTTCGCCGCCGAATGCGCCCAGAGGCATCCCGAGGTGGCTTTCCTGATCATGACCTATGGCAACATTCTGATCGCGCACGGGGTGGAACGGTTCATCCGGCGCGCGGCGGAACTCGGCGCGCGGGGCTTGATCATTCCGGATTGGCCCCCCCAGGAGGCCGACCTGCCCATGGATCTTTGTCGGCAGCAGGAGGGGCTCGACTGGATTCAACTGTTCACCCCCACCTCCACGGATGCGCGGTTGAACGAGATCGGGCAATGGGGACGCGGATTCTGTTACTGCGTCGCCCGCAAGGGGGTGACGGGTTCCCGTACCGATTTCGACGGTGAATTGAGTCGGTTTCTCGCCCGGTGTCGTCGGGCCACCGGAGTGCCGCTGGCGGTGGGATTCGGGGTGCGTTCCCCGGAGGACATTCGTTCGTTGACGGGTCAGGCGGAGATCGCGGTGGTCGGCACGGCGGCTTTGGAGATTCATTTGCGGGAGGGCGCGGAGGCGGTGGGGCGGTTTTTTGAGTCGCTCCGTCCGACGACGTGACGATTACGGGTCCAGGGGGATTATCCCAGGGGCCAATGGCCCCTGGACCCCAATGATTGTTTACAACCCCTTGGAGAGTGCTTCGCGGGCGGACATCACCGGTTTTTGCGCCTCCGGCACCTCTCCGAGCATGTTGTAGAGAATCCATTCATAACGCTGTTTGGCCTCGCGCACGGCGGCATCGGCACTGGCCTGAATCTTGGAGAGCTTGAAATAATCCCCGCCCAGCAGACGCAACGCCTGCAAAGAAGAGAGCTTCTTGGCGATGCCCGTAGCGAGGATCTGTTTGCCGACGTTGTGATTCATGCGTTGATAAGCGGTTTCCAGTTGCAGCGGATCCCCCTGCTGAACGATACCCATGGCGAGAATTTTTCCGGCCATGGAGTTGCCTCGCATGACGCGGGCCGCCTTGGCCATGAGTTTGGGACGTCCTTTATCCTTCTCTTCGATGCTGCGCTGGACCAGTTTGGCGGTGAGGATTTCTCCGGCATCGGTATCGTCGGTGACATATTTTTCCAGCAGCGTCACCAAAGAGGCGGTATCGGCCAGTTTGGTGAGGGCGACCGCCAGAATGGCCGTGGCTTTGGCGTTGCCCTTGGTGGCGGTGAGCGAACGCACCAGCGGTTCGATGGCGATCTCTTTGCGGTTGACGATGCCGGTGGCCAGAATGGTGGTTCCCGGAGAGTCGTTGGACATGAGTTTGATGGCTTCGAGCATCTGTTCCATGGTGCCGCGTCCCATCACCTCCATGGCCCAGATGATCTCCGCGTCGGGCTGATTGGGCGGCGCGGTGGCGATGGCCCGGATCACATGATTGATGGTTCCCTGTTCGGCGACTCCCATGGCGAGTGATTTCATCGCCTCGGGGCTGATGGTGGCGTGGCGCAGGCCGTCGATCAAGGGGTTGACCCCTTTGTGGGAGACGATGCCATGGGCCAGTGCGTTGACCAGTTCCACGTCTCCCGAGACCTTGGACATGGCATCCACCATGTGGAAGGCCTTGACTTCGCGATGTCGGAGGATTTCGGCGATCATGGTGCGGACCTGAGCGGGCTCATCCTGAATTTTGTCCAGGGTGTCGAGCATTTTTTTCAGGCGGCCTTCCTGGATGACGCTTTCCACATCGACATTGGATTTTTTCTCTTCCGAGAACTCGGGGGATGCGCTCGGTTTGCGGGAGCCACCTCCCCCTTTGGCGTTGGGCAGATCGGGGGTGTCGCTGGCGGCGACAAAGCGGTGATCCAGATTGTCCAGAGCCTGGCGTGCATTTTCACCCAGGGCATCCGACAAGGTGGCGCGAATTTTCGCCAACTGTTCGCTCGTGTAGAGATCCCGTTCCGCCATTGTTGTTTCCTTTTTTTTTCCGGAGATTTGCCAATCGTGACACGCCTGCCATGGATTCCGATTCCCTGCTTGCGTTATCCTAGCACATCAACTTGCCATGTGGATACCCACGCCATCACTTTCGTCCGGGGAGCGCGAAAAAAAACATGACCATCCAAACCACCTCGAACCTTCCTTCCGCATCCGGCCAGGCCGTCGTGTTGCGGGATGATCTGGACGCGGAACGGTTGCGTCTGTATCTGGGGAGCCGTTATTTATCCATCGACACCGAAACCATGGGGCTGAAAACCAAACGCGATCGGCTGTGTCTGGTGCAGATGTGCAACGAGGATGGCGTGATCACCCTGGTTCAGATTCGGGCCGCGCAGGCTCCCCGGCTGAAAGAGCTGCTGGAGTCCGATCGGGTGGAAAAGATCGCCCACTTCGCCCGGTTCGACATGGCCGCCTTGCGGCATTGGTTGGGAATCGAGATTCAGCCGGTCTTTTGCACCAAAATCGCTTCCCGTCTCACCCGGACCTTCACCGATCGTCACGGCTTGAAGGATCTGGCGGCGGAGCTTCTGGGCGTGGAAATGAACAAGGAGCAACAATCTTCCGATTGGGCCGCCGATCAACTCTCCGACAAGCAGATCGCCTATGCCTCGGCGGATGTGATTCATCTGGTGGCCCTGAAAGAGCGGCTGGAGGCGATGTTGCAGCGCGAAGGGCGGTTCGATATGGCGCAAGCCTGCATGCGCTTCCTGCCCCATCGGGTGACGCTGGATCTGGCGGGATGGGAAGAAGAGGATCTTTTCGCGCACCACTGAAAGGCCATCCGGGGGCGCGGCGGGATTTTCCGATTGAAGCGGAGGGATTGATTGTGTATAGTTACGAAAGTCAAGGTGCTCTCCTTTCAACCCGAAGAGGGGGAAGCCGACCCGTCTGATCTCTCCTTCTTTATGAACCCAGCCGGCGTGTGTGGGAATCGGTGGTGCTGTCATCTATGGGTTCAGAATCTGTCCGCGCCTGGTGGTCCGCTGTCCGATCCGATCGGTTTCTGCTCGGGACCGATCGGTTTCATCGGGGCGTGCTGCTGAGCGGATGGCTGATCTTCACCGCTTTCATTCTCTATATTCTCCTCGCGCCGCAACTGGGAAGACACTATTTCCCCGAGGTTTCCGAACACTCGATGTTCTATCTGCACAAATCGGTGCAGATGGAACACTGTTTCTTTCAGGATTGCCCCGCGCTCAACGATCTCAGAGAGCAGACCCTGCCCAAAGAGGGCACCCCCACCGAAGAACAGTGGATGGAACACGCCCTCTTTTTTCCGGTGAACATTCATCTCTACTCGTTCTTGATCTGGGAAACCAAAAAACTCACCGGATGGAGTTGGATCGCCTCCCAACGGGCGGTGCGCGTCTTCGGCGCGCTGATGATCTCCGTGGGCATGGCCTATTGGCTGTTGGGGCTGTTTGGTCCGGCCCCCGCCGGATTGGCGATGGTGCTGGTGTTGGGCGTCGATGGACGACTGGGGGAACCGGGCCTGCTCTATGTCAATCCGAGCAGCATGTGCATGGGATTGAGCATGATGGTCTGGGGAGTGCTCGTCCGCAGACGGCAACAGGTGGGCTGGTGGCTGCCACTGCTGGTGCTGCTGCAAATTCTGTCGCATCCCGTGGGGTACGGCTATGCGGGAATCACCCTCGGAGCCTATCTGCTGCTTGGGGGATGGCCGGCGCGACGGCGGGAGTTGCTGATTTTTCTGGCTGGTCTGCTGGCCATGGGGGGATTCTACGCCGTGTCGATGCTGGTGGATCGCCCGGAGTTGTGGAATCTGTCGCCGGTGCGCTCGATCATTCCGGAAGCTTCCCGCTCTTTTCTCTTTTCCCTGGACAACCTTCCCGCAGTCGTCCAGTTCATGGAACGCTGGATGAGCGTGTTCCATCTGGGCTGGTTCACCGCTTCGGCGCTGGCCGCGACGCTGTTGATGGGATTCGTCGCGTGGCGGCGGTTTGCCCTGCCGGTCTTTTGGCTGCTGATCGCGGGCGTGTTGATCGTGGCGATTTTTTTCGTGCGCTACGATGCGGTCTTCTCCCGCTACTGGATTGTCGCGGCGGTACTGTTGACCGGCATGGTGGCCTTTTTTCTCCTCGCGTTGGCCGAGGCGATGGTGTTCCGGTTCCGGCAGGAGTCCCTGGAGAGTCGCGCGATCGCCGTCGGAGTGCTCGGGGCGATCGTGCTGGTTCAGGGGATTCATCTGACCTCCCTGAATCGTCGGCAGGGGGTGGAATCCTTCGTCGATCGGGTGGCGGATCTGGCCCAAAGGTCCAATTACCGCTTCGATCCGGATCAGGTCGCGCGGCTGTTCGACCCGCGACACCCCTGCGACAAGGTGCTCTATCTGGATCACACCGACAACACCAGCAACACCACCTTGAAACACGCCTATTACATGGAAGGGGCCATCTCCTGTGGCGTGATGGTCCACTCCATGGTCGTACCCGACGCCCATGCCAATGGCCGCGCCTTCCTGAACGCCCATTTCCAGGAGGTTTCCCATGCCCTGTTCGTCAATCCGGTCCACACCAACCCCGCCCCGATCGCGATCCGGGAACGGGATGTCCGCCTGACCTTCTGGAAAGAGCCGCACGGGGAGAGCTGGCGTTTTCTGTTGCACAATCCCGGCCCGGACCCGGCGGTCATCGCGTTGCAGGAGCTGTCGGGAGAACAATCCTCGGAGCTGGCCCAGTTCTCTGTGCCCGCAGAACGGGAAATCTGGGTCGAAACCCCGCTGCCACCCCGGAGCGTGGGGCGTCCCTTCCGACTGGTGCAGCATCGGGGGACGGGTCCGGTTTCGTTGCAGGGGATGCGCCTCGGTCCGGAACCGGGGAGTCTGCTGTGGCCCTGGGATCAGGGGGTCGAAATGACTTTTCTGACCTTTTTCATCGAACACAAGAAACGTCTCGACGTGACCCGTCTGACCACCCGGTTCACCCTGGCCGAACAGGCCACCCAACTCCAGGCCCTCGGTTATGAACTTTCGGGCTCGGTGCTGGCGGATCGGGGCATGAGCGTGCTGGCCCTGGCCAGACTCTCCAAACCCTAGGATGGCAAGAGGAACAATCCCTCATGTTCACCACTTTGTGCTCTTTGTCCTATCAGATCGTCAAAAGCAATGTGAAACGCTCCCGCGCGCCGATCTTCCTGAGCCTCTACATCACCAATCGCTGCAATCTGAAGTGCAAATACTGTTTCGTGGTCGATCCCTCCTATTCCAAGGAGTTTTTGCGCAGTCAGCTCAGCTTCGACGAAATCCGCGAAATCATCGATACCCTGTACGATCAGGGAATGCGCATGGTCTTCATGCTCGGTGGCGAACCCCTGGTCCATCGGGATTTCGATCGCATCGTGCGCTATATCGTGGAAAAGGGAGTCTATCTCCAGGTGGTGAGCAATGGCCTGTTGATCCATAAACGTCTGGAAACGCTCCGTCTGATCCATGGATTGTGCGTCAGCATCGACGGCCCCGATGATGTCACCGATTTCGTGCGCGGTCAGGGGGTCTATGTCGCGGCCATGGAGGGGATCCGTCTGGCGGTGAAAAATGGCATTCCGACCCGCATCCACGCGGTGCTCACCCGGCAGAACATCGGACAGATCCGCGTCCTGGCGGAAACCTGTCAGCAGCTCGGCATCGAAATGACCATCTCGCCCCCCAACTTCCTCGGGGAAACCGACGATGACTACATGCGCATCTCCACCGAAGAGTATAAAACCTTCTGGTCCGGCTATCTGGAGCTGCAAAAGGAGGGCTTGCCCATCGTCAACTCTCCGGTGGCGATCCGCAAATGTCAGGAGTGGCCGGTGGATTATCATCGCTACATCCGCCGCGACGAGCACTTTCCCGACTACAAGCCGGTCTTCTGCATGAATGGCTATACCTATGTGGCCATCGGCGCGGATGGCACCATGTACAACTGCATCAATCTCGGTCCCACCAATGGTCCCAACATCCGGGAACACGGCATCCTCGGAGCCTGGGAACGATTGCTCGACTATCGGCCCGATTGCGTCTCCTGCTCCAGCATCAACTGCATCGAAACCGCGTTGCTGCTGAAAATGCGTCTCAGCATTCTGCGGGAAGGGCTGCGTTTTCACAAAAATCTCTTTTCTTCGCTCCGGCGCACAGGAACGACATGACCCACTCCCCTGCAACGGCCATCACGGGCCGGGCGATCCGGCGCATCATTCTGCAACAGGCCCACCGCGCCCATGTGGGGCATATCGGTTCGGGACTGAGCGTCGCGGATCTGCTGGCCGCGCTCTACGGCGGGGTGCTGCGCATTCCCGCTCCGCGCGATCCCCAACGGGATCGCCTGATTCTCTCCAAGGGACACGCGGCCCTGGCCCTCTACGCCGTCTTGCACCTGAAAGGCTGGCTCGACGCGGCAACCCTGGAGAGCTATTGCGGCGATGACAGCCGTCTCGGAGTCCATCCGGAGTTCGAACTGCCCGGCGTCGATTTTGCCACCGGCTCGTTGGGCATGGGTTTTTCCATGGCCACGGGCGCGGCGTTGGCGGCCCGGCTTCAGGGGTCGGAACGGCGGATCTACTGCGTGGTCAGCGACGCCGAATGCAACGAGGGGGTGGTGTGGGAGGCGATGGCCTTCGCCGCCCAGCGGCGTCTGGACAATCTCACGGTGCTGATCGATCTCAACCGTCAGCAGGCGATCGGCTATACCCGCGAGGTGCTCGACATGAGCAACATGGCGCAACGCTGGTGCGCCTTCGGCTGGCAGGCGGAGGAGCTCGACGGTCACGATCGGGCCGCGCTGGAGCGCGCGCTCACCGGGCCGCTCTCGGGAGTGCCACGGGTGCTGGTCTGTCGCACCACCTTCGGACAGGGGGTTTCGTTCATGGAAAACCAGATTCCCTGGCACTATCTGCCCATGACCCCCGAACAGTATGAACAGGCCCTCCGGGAGGTGGAAAACGCATCATGAGACGTCCGTTTCTCAACGCGCTCTGTGAATTGGCCGCGCAGGATCCCCGGGTTCTGCTCCTGACGGCGGATCTGGGCTATACGGTGGTGGAGGGGTTCGCCGAACGGTTTCCCGACCGGTTTTTCAACGTCGGGGTGGCGGAACAGAACATGCTCGGCATGGCCACGGGACTCGCCGAGGCGGGTCTGATCCCCTTTGTCTACTCGATCGTGCCGTTCGCGGTGCTGCGACCGCTGGAGTTCATCCGCAACGGTCCGGTGCGCCACGGTTGGCCGGTGCGGATCGTCGGCGTGGGCGCAGGCTTCGACTATGGTCCCGCCGGCTTCACCCATCACGGACTGGAGGATCTGGCCGTGCTCCGTCCTCTGCCGGGCTTGACCATTCTCTCTCCGGCGGATCACCGTCAGGCGTGCGCGGCCCTGAAGGCCACCCATGAGCTGCCGGGTCCGATCTATTTTCGTCTCGGACGGGAGGAGCGGCTCACCCTGGACGGGCTCGACGGACGGTTTCGCACCGGACGCCTGGAGTGGCTGCACGAAGCGGGCGAGGTGCTGATTCTGGCCACGGGCGGGGTGGCGTTGGAGGCGGGTGCGGCGGTGGCCGCGCTGCGTGAACGGGGTCTCGACTGCGCTTTTGCGGTGGCCGCCTCCCTGGCTCCGGTGCCGGAGGAGGATCTGGCCCTGGCCGCCGAACGCTACCGCTGGATCGTGACCGTGGAAGAGCATGGTCATGTGGGCGGTCTGGCCTCTCTGGTGGCCGAGCGGCTGGCCTGTGGAGCGAGTCGTTGTCGTCTCCATCCGGTGGCGGTGACGGTGCAACCGTCGGACCCGGATGGCAGTCAGGAGTGGTATCGTCAACGGCATGGCCTGACCGCCGGAGCGATCGCGGCGCGGGTCGCGGGTTTGTGGTCCGATCGGACCGGGGAGGGGTCATGAGCGGTGCGTCGTCCCATCCGGAAGCGGGCATGCGTCATACGCCCTGTCTGTTTTGTGATGGCGCGGAGGATCGGGAGCTTTATCCGGCGATTCTCGACCGGGAGCGGTTGAACGGTTACACCTTCAGCGCGCGACGGGAGCGGGAACGGGAACACTATCGCATCGTGGCCTGCCGGAGGTGCGGACTGGTGCGTTCGGATCCGGTGCTGGAGGCCGCCGAACTCGATCTGCTCTATGCCGACAGCACCTTCCTGTTCGCCGAGGAGGCCCCCTTTGCCGCCCGAACCTATCGGGAGCTGCTCCAGAGTCTGAATCGTCGTCACGGCTGCCACCTGAAGAGTCTGCTGGAGATCGGATGCAGCACCGGATTCTTTCTGCAGCAGGCGGTGGAGAGCGGGATCGCCGAGGTGATGGGCTTCGAACCGAGCACCCATTGTCGCGCGGCGGCGGATGCGGCCATCCGGGAGCGGATCGTCACCGCGCCGTTCGATCCCGTCCGGGTGGGGGAGCGTCGTTTTGATCTGGCGTGCGGATTCCAGGTGATCGACCATCTGCCCGATCCGTTGGGCACGGTGCGCGACATGGTTTCGGTCCTGAACGATCCGGGCTGGATTCTGCTGGTCTGTCACGACGTGCGCAGCTGGAGTGCCCGGCTGCTCGGGGAGGCCAGTCCGATTTTCGATGTGGAGCATATCTATCTGTTCGACCGGAACACCCTCGGACGGCTGCTGGAAAAGGTCGGCGTGGAGGTGCTGGAGGTGGGCAGTCTGAGCAACACCTATCCCCTGGGCTACTGGATGCGCATGACGCCGGGGATGGCTCCTGTGGCCCGTCTGCTCCCGGACTGGCTGACGGATCGTCCGGTCGGGTTGCGGGCGGGCAATCTGTATGCCTTTGGAAAGGTTTCCGGGAGAAAAGTCCCATGATGACCGAACGCATGGTTTCGATTGTCGTCACCTGTTACCGGGATGCGGGCAGTGTGCGGGAACTGCTGCGCCGTCTGCGGGAGAGCATGGATGTCATCACCCCGAACTGGGAGGTGATCTATGTCAACGACGACAGCCCGGATGACGCCGAGGCGGTGCTCATCGAGGCGGCGCGACAGGAACCCCGTCTGACGGTCATCTCCCATGCGCGCAACTTCGGGGCGCAGACCGCCTTCACCACCGGCATGCGTCAGGCGCGGGGCGAGGCGGTGGTGATCATGGATGGGGATCTCCAGGATCCCCCGGAGATGATCGGCGATTTCGTCGCCCAGTGGCTGGCGGGTCACGAGGTGGTTTACGGCATCCGCGCCAAGCGTCAGGAGGGGTGGGTGCGCAATGTGGGTTACAAGGTGTTCTACCGCATTTTGCGCAAAATCTCCTACCTGGATATCCCCCTGGACGCGGGAGAGTTCTCCCTGATGGATCGGGTGGTGGTGGAGGCGATCCTCGCCTGTCCCGAGCAGGATCGCCTGATCCGTGGCTTGCGGGCCTATGCGGGTTTCCGGCAGGTGGGCATTCCGTTCAACCGCCCCCCGCGCCACTCCGGAGAATCGACCCAGAGCCTGATCGATTACATCATGTGGGTCTACAAATCCTTCACGAGTTTTTCGCTGGCCCCGTTGCGTTTCATCATCGTCACCTCGTTTCTGATGTCGGCTCTGCTGTTTTTCCTGATCTTCTATTATCTCGCCAGCTGGCTTCACGGGGGATACGCCCCGCCGGGCTACATGACCCAACTGATGGTGCTGCTCGGGGTGGGCACGGTGATCATGCTCTCTTTGGGGATCATCGCCGAATATCTCGGTCGGCTGTTTCTGGAGGTCAAGAATCGTCCCCAACCCATCATCCGGATGCTGGTCAACGATCAGCGTCCCGAGCCCGTGCCCTGGCTCGGACGGAGCCACGATCCGCTGCGCCGCGCCACCGGCGATACCAGAGCGCAGCCATGAGCGCGCAATCGCCGGAAAATCGGGAATATTTTCCTTCGCCCCCCAATCTGCCCCCCGCCTCCGGCTGGTTCGGCCGGCTGCGTCCGGTGCTGCGTCAGGTGTTGGATCTTCAGGTGCGCTCGGTGTTGCGGACCCTGGTCCCCTGGCTGGCGCGACAACAGGGCAAAATGCTCGAAGTGGGGTGCGGTGCTCAACCCTATCGCCATCGGGTGCCCGCTTCGTGCCGCTATTTCTGTCTCGACTGGGCGCATGTCTCCACCCAGTTCGGCTATCGGGCTCCGGAAACCATTCTCTACGACGGGCATCGCTTCCCCTTTCGGGATGGGGCGTTTCAGGCCGTGTTTCACACCGAGGTGCTGGAACATGTCTGGGATGTCCCGGCCCTGCTGCGGGAGTGTCGCCGGGTGCTCGATCCCCGCACGGGCCGGCTTTTTTTCAGTGTTCCCTTTCAGGCCCGTTATCACTACATTCCCTATGACTACTGGCGGTTCACCCCGGCCTCCCTGACCCGCCTGCTGGAAGAGGCCGGCTTTCGGGAGATCGAAATCCGCCCTCGGGGAACCGATGTCACCGTGGCCGCCTACAAGGGGGTGAGCCTGATCTATCGCTGGATGTTGTCCGGCACCCCTTCCGGCGCGCTGCTGGCCGTGCTGGCCCTGCCTCTGATGCCGCCTTTGCTGCTCGCGGGTCATCTCTCCCTCTTCCTCCAACTGGGATCTCCGGACGATTGTCTGGGATACACGGTGCAAGCCCATGTCTGATACGTCTGCCGACTCCCGGAGTCCGCGCCCGCTGCGCGTGACCCTCTACGACTACTCCTACGAAACCTTCGCCATTCAATATCTGGCGGCCATCCTGCTCGAACGGGGATTCGATTGCCGCATCTACTATGACATGTCCATGGACATGGACTATCTGGATCAGGATTTTTTTCTCACCCGCGCTTTTTCCCTCACGCCGGAGCAGGCGGCTGCGGCGATTCTCGACACCACGCCGGATGTGGTGGGATTTTCGCTCATCACTCCGTTTTATCCCAAGTTGCGCCGCATCATCGCCGCTCTCAAGAAACGCAGCCCCGAAACGATCGTGGTGGTGGGTGGTCCCCATGCCACTCTGGCGGCGCGTCAGACCGTGGCCAACGAGGATATCGATTTCGTCTTCGTGGGCGAGGCGGATACCTCCCTGCCCAACTTTCTGACCGATCTGATCCAGGGCGTCACCCCGGAGGAGATGCGCGGCTTTGAGCTCTCCCGCATGCCCGGCGTCTGGAACCGGACCCCGAACGGTCCGATGGAACGGGGCTACGGTCCGTTTCAATTTTCCCTCGACAGCGTTCCCTTCCCGGAGAAAAAGTTTCACTTTGCCCGCAATTCGGCCTGGAAACGGCTCTATTCCATCACCTGCAGCCGGGGATGCGTCTTTTCTTGCACCTACTGCAACAGCAGCACCCTGCGCAAGAAATACAAGGAGGAGTGTGGCGCGAACTATTTCCGGGTGCGCTCGGTGGATAACGTCATGAGCGAACTGAAAATGGCCAAGGAGCGGTACAAGCCCCGGCAGATCATGTTTCTCGACAACCTGTTCGCCCCGCAGATTCCCTGGTTGCGGGAGTTCGCCCCCCGTTACCGTCAGGAGATCGGGCTGCCGTTTTTCTGCGAAACCAATCCGATGTCCCACACCAAGGAGAGCCTCGCCCTGCTGGCGGAAGCGGGTTGCACCTTGCTGCAATTCGGCTTTCAGAGTGCCAACGAACGGGTGCGCCGGGAGATTCTCGGACGCCGGGAGACCAATGCCCGCATCAAGGAGCTGGTGGTGGAGGCGAAACGTCTGGGAATGTTCGTCTGCGTGGATCACATCGCCAATCTGCCCGGCGAAATTCGCGAGCATCTCGACGAGGCGGTGAGTCTCTATCAGGAGATCCGGCCCAACTGGGTCAATCTGGGCTTTTTGCAGCTCTATCCCGAAGCCGATATCGTGGAGATCGCCATCTCTCGCAAAATGCTCAAGGAAGGGGATCTGCCGGCCATCTACAACGGCACCGAACAAACCTCGTTCCGTCTGGTTTCCAAATCGAAACTGGGGGACTATTATCGCACGCTGCCGATCCGGTTTTTTGCGGCTTTCCGTCTTTCTCCCGCGCTTTCCAACCGGATCAACGGCTGGCTGGAGAATCTCCGGGTGGCCCGGATCCTCTCCACCCTGGCCTCGCCGTTCATTTACGCCTCGCGCATTCTGGTGGCCTTCACCGATCGGCGGGATTTTCTGGTGCGTCATCACATTCTGAGAAATCTGCTGGTCATGGTGGGCATGGCGCAGGAAAAATGGAGATATCGTCATCATGGCTGATTCCCCGGAAATCACCCGCAATCTGCTGGAAATGTATGGCCGCGACGACTGGATCATGCGCACCAATTTTCGCATTTTTCTGAAACGCTCCGGCTTGATGGATGTCGATCGTTCGGGATTGGTGCTGGATCTGGGCTGCGCCATGGGTCATCTGCTGCGTCTGCTGCGTCAGGAGGGGTTCACCCGGCTGGCGGGAGTGGACGCCTCGCCGGAAATGGTCGCGCGGGCCCGGTCGCTCACCGGCGGGGAGGTGGTGGAAGGGCTGGCCGAAACCTGCGCCGACCATTTTCCCCATGGCTCGGTGTCGGCGATCATCGTCTCCGATCTCATCCACCACATGACCACCGTGGAGGATTGGCACCGGTTGCTCGCCGGATGTCACCTGCTGCTCAAGCCGGGCGGGGTGCTGATCATCCGGGAGCCGTGGCAGACCCTGCCGGTGAGAGTGCTGCAACACATGGCCCGCTATCCGTTTTTCAAGATCGGTTTTCTCAAGGAGCGGTTGCAATCCTTCGTGGATGAGGCGGCGTTGCTCGATCACTTTTTCACCCACTGGCCCCCGATCTACCGCTCCTTGCTGCAGCAGCAGGGTTTTGTGGTGGAACGGGATTTCGACTGGCTGGTGCATCGCATCACCACCAGTCGCAAGCCGCTCCCATGAGACCCGCGCTGCATGGGGTGGGAGCTGCCGGACTCGGGCTGGTCGTGTTCTGGCAGACCGACAACGCCCTCTGGAGCCTGATGTCGGCAGCGGGTTCCCTGTTTCCGGATGTGGATCATCTGATCGAATCCTGGTTCCGTTGTCGGGGTCGCTGGTCCTTGCGGGCCTTCCTGAAACCCGATCATTTCGATGCCTGGCCCCGATTGGTTTTCATGCTCCACGGTTACGAATGGCTGGTGCTGCTGCTGGCCCTGGCCGTGGGGTTGGAGTCGGGTTCGCTGTTTCATTTCACTTTGGGTTATCTTTCCCACCTGTTGCTCGATGAGGCGGGCAATCGCATGCCGGGAGTTCGGCATCGCATTCGTCCACTTTTCTATTTTCTCAGCTATCGTCTTTGGCACGGTTTCAATCTGCGGATCATCGCCCCCGAGCGTCTCGATCTCTGAAACCTCCTCCGCTCCCCGGAATAATCTCTCCTCGCCCT
>JADGBU010000288.1:0-552 GCA_015231295.1 Magnetococcales bacterium
TGTCGAGGAGGTGCGGGAGGAAGCGCAACGCATGCTCGGCATGACCCTGATCACCAAACAGACCGGTCCGGCGGGCAAGGAGGTGAAACGGGTCTATGTGGAGGAGGGATGCCGCATCGCTCGTGAACTCTATCTGGGCATGGTGATCGATCGGGCGACCGGTCGGGTCACGATGATGGCCTCCACCGAGGGGGGCATGGAGATCGAAGAGGTCGCCGCCCGCTCTCCGGAAAAAATTCTCAAGGAAGCCGTGGATCCGGCGGTGGGATTCCAGGGCTATCAGGCCCGGAATCTGGCCTTCGGCCTCGGGCTGGTGGGCCCGCAGGTCAACAAGGGGGTGCAGTTCATGACCGCCCTCTACAACGCCTTCGTCGCCACCGACGCCTCGCTGGCGGAGATCAATCCGCTGGTGGTCACGGAAGATGGCGATGTGATGGCGCTCGATGCCAAGATGAATTTCGATGGCAACGCCCTCTATCGTCACAAAGATATCCTGGCCCTGCGGGATCTGGACGAGGAAAATCCCCGGGGGGTGGAAGCCTCCAAGAATGA
>JADGBU010000288.1:904-3326 GCA_015231295.1 Magnetococcales bacterium
TTTGGCCATCATTCCCGCAGACGACCTGGACGACGCCGCCGCCAAGGTGGTGGCGGCCATTCAATAAGGGAGGTTTTTCCATGAGCATTCTGGTTGACAAGAATACCCGGGTGATCTGCCAGGGATTCACTGGGGCCAACGGAACCTTCCATTCCGAACAGGCCATTGCCTACGGCACCCAGATGGTCGGCGGCGTGACGCCGGGCAAGGGGGGAACCCGTCATCTGGATCGTCCGGTATTCAACACCGTGGCCGAAGCGGTCCGCGAAACCGGTGCCGATGCGTCGGTGATCTTCGTGCCGCCTCCGTTCGCCGCAGACGCCATCATGGAAGCCGCCGATGCGGGGCTGAAACTGGTGGTGTGCATCACCGAAGGCATTCCGGTGCTGGATATGGTCAAGGTGAAACGTTTTCTTTCGGGTCGCGCCACCCGTCTGGTGGGGCCGAACTGTCCCGGCGTCATCACTCCCGGAGCCTGCAAGATCGGCATCATGCCGGGTCACATCCACAAGGTGGGCAACGTGGGTGTGGTTTCCCGTTCCGGCACCCTGACCTACGAGGCGGTGGCGCAGACCTCCGCCGTGGGTCTGGGGCAGAGCACCTGTGTGGGACTGGGTGGCGATCCGATCAATGGCACCAATTTCATCGATTGTCTGTCGATGTTCCAGGAGGATCCGCAGACCGAGGCGGTGATCATGATCGGTGAAATCGGTGGAACCGCCGAAGAGGAAGCCGCCGCCTGGATTCAGGCGCACATGACCAAACCGGTCACGGCCTTCATTGCCGGAGCCACGGCCCCCAAGGGCAAGCGTATGGGTCACGCCGGGGCGATCATTTCGGGCGGAAAGGGGACCGCAGCCGAAAAATTCGAGGCTCTGGAAAAAGCGGGGGTGCATATCGCCCGCTCTCCGGCCGAGATGGGGATCGTTGTCAAACAGTCGTTGAAAGGCTAGGATGGGCATCGCCGCCCCAGCTTGGTGGGGCGGCCATACTTTAGCAAGAAAGGGAAAGCTCAATGTCGAAAGCAAATGACCTGATCATCCGGGTTGCCGGAGAGGGGGGCGAGGGGATCGTCTCTACCGGTGACTTCATTGCCGCAGCCTGTGCTCGGGCAGGACTGGAAGTGTATACTTTCAAGACCTTTCCGGCGGAGATCAAGGGTGGCTATGCCATGTACCAGGTTCGGGTCAGCTCCGAACGGGTGTACAACCAGGGCGACACCTTTGATGTTTTCTGCGCCTTCAATGGCGAAGCCTACGAGTTGAACAAGCATCTCCTGACTCCGGGCACCTCTTTTGTGTACGACTATCCGGGCGGAGATTTCCAGCCCGACGCCATCCCCGAAGGGGTGACGGCCTATCCGATTCCCATGTCACAGGCGGCCAAGGATCTGGGTTCGTATCGTTCCAAGAACATGGTGGCCATGGGCGCGCTGTCGGTACTCTTCAACATCAACGAAGAGACCTTGAAGCAAGTTCTGACCAACAAGTTCAAGAAAAAGGGAGAAGAGATTCTCGGCTTCAACCTGAAGGCGTTCGAAAAGGGCAAGGAGTTGGCCTCGACTATCCAGAAAGTGGACTCCTGGCGGGTCGCCGATGCGGTCGAGCCGAAAGATGTGATCATCATTTCCGGCAACGATGCCGTGGGCATGGGTGCGATTCTGGGCGGACTGGAATTTTTCTCCGCCTATCCGATCACGCCGGCCACCGAAATCGCCAAATTCGTGGCGACGCACATTCCCAAATTGACCGGTACGCTGGTTCAGGCCGAAGACGAGATCGCCTCCATCGCCCAGGTGATGGGTGCCTCCTACGCCGGGCGGAAGTCGATGACCTCCACCTCGGGTCCGGGCCTTTCGCTGATGAGCGAGCTGCTCGGCATGTCCTCTATGGGTGAGATTCCCGTGATGGTGGTGGATGTGCAGCGGGGTGGTCCCTCCACCGGTCTGCCGACCAAGCATGAGCAGTCGGATCTGTTCCTGGCCATTCACGGAACCCACGGCGACGCCCCCCGTGTGGTGCTGTCGGTCGAGGATGTGAAAGATTGTGTCGATATGACCGTCGATGCCTTGAATCTGGCGGAACAGTATCAATGTCCGGTCATTTTGTTGTCGGATGGTTCGTTGGCCTTTTCGACGCAGACCATTCCCGCGCCCAAGCCGGAGAATTACACCCTGGTCAATCGCAAGCGTTGGGATGGTGAAGGCAAATATTTCCGCTATGCCATGACCGATGACCTGATCTCCCCCATGGCCGACCCCGGCACGCCGGGCGGCGAGCACATCGCCACGGGTCTGGAGCACGGAGCCAGCGGCGCGCCCTCCTGGTCTTCGGAAAATCACGAAGCCATGCACCGCAAGCGGTTCGGCAAGGTCAAGGGGGTGGTGGACCGCTACAAGCCGGTGGTAGTGGATGGAGCAGGT
>JADGBU010000289.1:0-1092 GCA_015231295.1 Magnetococcales bacterium
CCTGCAAAAGCGTCCCCAACCAAAGGATTTCCCGCATGATTGGTCTCGGCGGGCCGGATCACTCCATTAAGGGGAGCCCTATAGCTTCCCCACCCGCTGTCTTGGACGAATTCAACGATTCCCGGTTTGCGTCACAGGGAATGCACATCCACCCGCACACCCGGACCCATGGTGGAAGAGACCGTCACCCGTTTCACATAGGTGCCTTTGACCACGGCGGGACGCTGCTTTTTGAGTTGGGCCAGCAAGGCGCGACAGTTATCGCCCAGCTTTTCGGCATCGAAGGAGACCTTGCCGACGCCGGCATGGACAATACCCGCCTTCTCGACCCGGAACGCCACCTGACCAGCTTTGATGGATTTGATCACACCCGCCATGTCGAAGGTCACGGTACCCAGTTTCGGGTTGGGCATCAAGCCTCTCGGGCCCAGGACACGACCCAGGCGACCGACGAGACCCATCACATCCGGGCAGGCCACCACCCGATCGAAATCGAGCCAGCCCCCTTGAATTTTCTCCACCAGCTCATCGGCTCCGACGAAATCGGCACCGGCGGCCAGGGCTTCCTGAGCCTTGTCACCCTTGGCAAAGGCCAGAATGCGGACCGTTTTACCGGTGCCGTGGGGCAGCTCCACCGTGCCGCGCACCATCTGATCGGCATGACGCGGATCGACACCAAGATTGACCGCAATTTCAACGGTTTCATCAAACTTGGCGACGCCCTTTTCCCGCACCAGGCGGATTGCTTCATCCAAACCATATTGAGTGGTGCGGTCCAGGCCCTCCGAAAGGTTTCTGATCCGTTTACCGCGCTTTGCCATGACTCGCTCCTCGAATTATTCGCAAACCGTCAATCTTCAGACAATTTCCAGACCCATGGACCGGGCCGAACCCGCAATGATGCGCTTGGCTCCTTCCATATCCTTGGCGTTCAGATCCACCATTTTGGTTTCCGCGATCTGCTGGACCTGATCCCAAGTCACCTTGCCGATCGGCGCGCCCTTGCCCGGCGTCACGCCGCCCTTGGGCACGCCCGAGGCCTTGCGCAACAGATAGGTGGCCGGCGAGGTCTTCAACTCGAAGGTGAAGGTA
>JADGBU010000289.1:1447-3301 GCA_015231295.1 Magnetococcales bacterium
CTCGTCCACATTTTCCACCACTCCGTTGAAGGAGATGAAGGGACCATCGGTCACACGCACACTCTCCCCCACGGCAAACGAGACCTTGGGCTTGGGCTTGTCCATGCCCACTTCCACCTGATGGAGGATTTTGTCCACCTCCCGATCGGAGAGGGGTTGGGGACGTCCGCCACCACCCAGGAATCCGGTCACTTTGGGAATCGAATTGACCAGATGCCAGGTTTCGTCGTTCAGATCCATCTTGACCAGAACATAGCCTGGAAAAAACTTCCGCTCCGAGGTGACTTTATGACCACCACGCAGTTCCACGACCTCTTCGGAGGGAACCAGAATCTCCTCGAACGCATCACCGGATCCGGTCAGACGCACCCGCTCTTCCAGGGTACTCTTGACCTTCTTCTCGAATCCCGAGTAGGCGTGTATGACATACCACTGTTTGGCCATGGATTTCCTCTATGACGCGAAACCGCCCACAATCCGGAGAACTCAACCGATGATTTGGCGCACGATCAACGCCAGGACGGCATCCACCATCCACAGAAACAAGGAGACCAGCACCACCATGCCAAAGACCACGATGGTCGTATTCATCGTGTCTTTGCGAGTGGGCCAGACCACCTTTCCGACCTCGGCGCGAACCTCTGTCAGATAGACTCTGAATTGGGCAATACGCCCGGTGTCATTCATCATGGAGTGATCTTACGGTGAGGAAGGCTATTGACAAAGAGAACCACAAGCGCGCGCATGATCTTTACTACCCGATTCATCATGAGTGTATGGCAGGACAGGAGGGACTCGAACCCCCAACCGCCGGTTTTGGAGACCGATGCTCTACCACTTGAGCTACTATCCTAGACTACCTCACCCGCGCCTGGGCACCGGATGCGTGGACGCCTACTTGATTTTCCCTTCCTTGTGCAGGGTATGCTTCCGGCACGAGGAGCAGAATTTTTTCAACGCCATCTTTTCCGGCTTGTTCTTTTTGTTCTTGTCCGTGGTATAGTTTCGCCGCTTGCACACTTCGCAACTGAGACTGATCAGATCACGCATTTATCTCTCCCGGATCCCTGGTGACACACGCCGTCTTCCGATCAGGCGAGAATTTCCGAAACCACACCCGCGCCCACGGTACGACCACCTTCACGGATGGCGAAGCGCAACCCTTTTTCCATGGCAATCGGAGCGATCAAGGTCACTTCCATGGAGATATTGTCACCCGGCATGACCATTTCCACACCTTCCGGCAGATTCAGGACGCCGGTGACATCGGTGGTACGGAAATAGAACTGCGGACGATAGTTGGTGAAGAACGGCGTATGACGCCCACCTTCCTCTTTGGAGAGGATATAGCATTCGGCCTTGAACTTGGTGTGAGGCGTGATCGAGTTGGGCTTGGCCAACACCTGACCGCGCTGCACATCCTCGCGCTTGATGCCACGGAGCAGCACACCGATATTGTCACCCGCCTGCCCCTGATCGAGCAGTTTGCGGAACATTTCGACGCCGGTGCAGACCGAGTTGGTGGTATTCTTGATGCCGACGATGGAAACGTTCTCACCCACCCGCACGATACCGCGCTCGACACGACCCGTCACCACCGTACCACGACCCGAGATGGTGAACACATCTTCGATCGGCATCAGGAAGGCACCGTCCAGAGGACGCTCGGGTTGCGGAATGTAGGCATCGATGGCATCCATCAGCTTCTGGATGGCACCCGATCCCTGAGGACCGGTATCCCCTTCCATCGCCTTGAGGGCCGAACCCACCACGATCGGAATGTCGTCTCCGGGAAAGTCGTAGGAAGAGAGCAGTTCACGCACTTCCAACTCAACCAGTTCCAGCAGTTCCGGG
>JADGBU010000290.1 GCA_015231295.1 Magnetococcales bacterium
GGGGTCCAGGGGCCAATGGCCCCTGGTGGGGTCCAGGGGCGAAGCCCCTGGGAGGTTTGCATCTATTTCAGCAGTGATCCATCTTGACCGGACCGGGTTTGGCTTCGGTGCTGCTGTAGTTGAACACCACCAGTTCCGCCAGTCTCGGCGGGGCGGAGATTTTGCACACATCGGCCAGTTTATAGTTGAGAGCCTCCACCCCCTCTTCGGAATCTTCCACCATCAGATCGGCCTGGATCCAGCAGGGGTCATCCGGGGGAATGCCGGTAAAGTTGATGGTCTTGATCTCCTTGCGCTCCCGTTCCAGGATGCCCAGAGCCTGTTGCTGAAGCCGTTCCATATCGTCGTCGGAGACCCCGAACCGTTCCAGCAGCGCGCCGCTTTTGGCGATCGAGTCCGCCTCTTCGAGGGGGCGGGTGGGATTCAGGCGGCTCCATTCTCCCATCCAGCGCACCCCCTCCTGAATGCGACCCGTGGCCAGCGTGGTGACGATCAGTTCCGCCAGCAGATCGAGATCACCGGGATTCTCTTCGTAGAGGATGCGGTACTGCTCCCGGGCCTCGAAGAAGAATCCCATCCGCGCCAGACAGGCTCCGAAACCGTGACGCACATCCGGATCATGGTTGCTGTGCCAGAGGGCATTCTGGAAATGATGGCGCATCTTCTGGGCATCTTCTTGCAAGGTGGCGGTCAACCCGAGCAGATAGAAGGCCCGGACCGGTTCCTGGCGACGATGTTCCGCGATCAGCCGTTCCAGACGTTTGAGTTCGAATTCGAAACGTCCCGTTTCGATGGGCGAGGCCCATATGCCCTGCAGACGGGTCAGGAACCCATCCAGAATTTCGTCGCGGCTTTGTTCGATCATCATGGTACGCCTCCTTGGCGTGGGCAGGTTGGGTCTGCCCTGTGACCATTGCGGTCAGTGAAAATACACCCTGATCAATTTATCGATCCGCGCCACCCTTTTCTTGAGGAAAAAATGCACCCGTTCCGCAAAATAATCGCGAGGCGGGGTCCAGGGGCCAATGGCCCCTGGTGGGATCCAAGGGCGAAGCCCTTGGGACGTATGCCTTCGATTCAATATTTGTCTGTCTGGGGAATGGGTCTAAAAGTCAAAACCCTGGGGGAGGAATCCCCCAGACCCTCTCTTTTCTTTCGATAGCGGGTGCGGCGGATCACTCCAGACGCTTCAACCGCTGGATCATCCACGCCTCCGCATCCCCGGAGAGGGCACCCGTCTCCGGATTAACCGCCTCCAACGCCGTGGCGCGCCAGAAATTCTGTCGGGTTTCGTCATCCGGGATTCGCTGTGTCACCGGTCCGCGCCAACGACCGAACGCCTGCGCCAATCCGCCCCAACCCGGTTCGAGCCAGGCTTCGATCCGCTCCTTCAACACCCGCGACAACGCCGGACTGCGACCCCCGCTGCCCACCGCCACCACCACCTCGCCGCGACGCACCATCGCCGGCACCAGAAAGCCACTGCTGCCCGGATCGTCCGCCGAATTGCACCAAAGCCCCCGCTGCGCGCACAAAGCCGCCACCTCGCGATTGCGCTCCGCCCGGTCGGTGGCCGCGAATACCAGAACCGGCCTCGGTTCCCGATCCAGCAAGGCTTCCGAGAAGCACTCCGGCCAGTGAATCACCTCTCCGGCGGCCACCCGGCTGGCCACCAGAGGATCCAACGCCGGTGCGACCACCGTCACCCGGGCTCCGGTGATCAGCAATCCCTCGATTTTGCGTCTCGCCACCCGGCCTCCCCCCACCACCAGAGTCTGCCGACCCGCCAAAACCAGTTCCGCCATGTAATGGGGCATGCTATGTTGATCCATTGGCACTTCCTCTCCCGAAAGGTTCTCTGTGATGTCCGACACCCACATCATCATTCGCGGCGCACGCGAACACAATCTGAAAAACGTTAATCTTTCGTTGCCCCGTCACCGCCTGACCGTGATCACCGGCGTTTCCGGCTCCGGGAAATCCTCTCTGGCCTTCGACACCCTCTCCGCCGAGGGGCAGCGACGTTACGTGGAGTCTCTTTCCGCCTATGCGCGACAGTTTCTGAGCCTGCAGGGCAAACCCGATGTGGATGCCATCGAGGGATTGTCGCCGTCGATCTCCATCGAACAGAAAGGCACCAGCAAAAATCCCCGCTCCACCGTCGGCACCGTGACCGAAATCCATGACTATCTGCGCCTGCTCTTCGCCCGCGTCGGACGGCCCCACTGCCACGGCTGCGGTCAGCCGATCCAGAGTCAGAGCATCAGCCAGATGGTGGATACCCTCATGGCCCTGCCGGAAAAAAGTCGTCTGCTGCTGCTGGCTCCGGTGATCCGGGATCGCAAGGGAGAGTATAAAAAAGAGCTGGCAGCCCTGGCTCGCATGGGTTTCACCCGCGTGGTCATCGACGGCGAAACCTGCGAACTGGATCAACTCCCGGTGCTGAACAAACAGGTCAAACACTCCATCGACGCCCTGGTGGATCGACTGGTGATCAAGCCGGGTCTGGAAACCCGTCTCGCCGACTCTCTGACCACCGCCCTGGGGGTGGTGGAGGCGTTGGGAATCAAGCATCAGGCCGGAGGCGTGGCCAAGGTGATGGTGCTCGAAGAGCCGCCCCGGGAGATGATTTTCAGCGAACGCCACGCCTGTCCCGAGTGCGGCATCTCCTATCCCGAGATCGAGCCGCGCATGTTCTCCTTCAACAGTCCCCACGGTGCCTGTCCGGAGTGCGATGGCCTGGGCAACAAACCGTTCTTCGATCCCGGATTGGTGATTCCCGATCCCAATCTCTCCTTGCAGGAGGGCGCCATCGCCCCCTGGAACAAACCCACGGCCCACATGGCCCGTGAATCCCTCCAGACCCTGAGCGAACATTATGGCTTCGACATCCGCCTCCCCTGGAAGGAGTTGTCGGAAGAGTTGCGTGCCATTCTGCTCAACGGTTCGGGCAGCGAAAAGATTCTGTTTCGCTTTCGCGGTCCCAGGGGTTCGTTCACCACCTCCCGCCCCTGGGAAGGGGTGCTGAAAAATCTGGAACGCCGCTTCCTGGAAACCGAATCCGACGAGGTGCGGGAGGAGTTGCATCCCTATCGCTCCTCGGCCCCTTGTCCCTTGTGTCACGGGCGACGGTTGCGCAAGGAGGCGTTGCATATCCTGGTCGATGGCCAGAACATCGCGGAGCTTTCCGCGCTCTCCCTGGACCGGGCGGCGGAACGGCTGGAAACGCTCCCGCTGACCCCCATGGAACGGGCCATCGCCGATCGCATCCTCAAGGAGTTGCTGGAACGC
>JADGBU010000291.1:0-580 GCA_015231295.1 Magnetococcales bacterium
GTCGGGCCGGTTGGTGGCTGCCACCAGGATCACCCCTTCGGCGGACTCGAAGCCATCCATTTCGACCAGCAGTTGATTGAGGGTCTGTTCCCGTTCGTCGTGACCGCCGCCGAGTCCCGCGCCGCGATGACGGCCCACGGCGTCGATTTCGTCGATGAAGATGATGCAGGGGGCATTTTTCTTGCCCTGTTCGAACATGTCGCGCACCCGGGCCGCGCCCACGCCGACGAACATTTCGACGAAATCCGAGCCCGACAGGTTGAAGAACGGCACATTGGCCTCACCCGCGATGGCGCGCGCCAGCAGGGTTTTGCCGGTGCCCGGAGGACCGATCAGCAGCACGCCTTTGGGAATCTTGCCCCCGAGGCGTTGAAATTTCTGGGGATTTTTGAGAAACTCGATGATTTCCTGGAGTTCTTCCTTGGCCTCGTCGATGCCGGCCACATCCGCGAAGGTGACTTTGCCCAGGGTTTCCGAGAGCATTTTCGCCTTGGACTTGCCGAAGGACATGGCTCCCCGTCCGCCCCCGCCTTGCATCTGGCGCATGAAGAAGACCCAGACCCCGATCAGCAGCAGCATC
>JADGBU010000291.1:984-3287 GCA_015231295.1 Magnetococcales bacterium
GGATGGGTGAACCGTCTTCTTTCATCATAAGGACACCATGTGGAAAATTCAACCATTTCCCACGGCTCTTTTTCAAGCGGCCTGGGAGAAAGTTCTCTGGCCGCCCCCTGGCAGGGGGTGAAAACAATGCGATCGGCCACCCGCTCGATCTGCAGCCGCCGCAAGATCATGCTCCAGCGGCGGCGCGGGGAGCGGATCAGGCGGATGAACTGCTCCGTGGCCCGTTCGCCGGGGGGGTGGGGCAGGGGGGTCAACCGCTGACAGCTCAGCACCAGCACCCGGCGCAACAGTTCGGACGGCAGAGGGTTCAGTCCTGGCCAGGCGAGGGAGAGGCACTCCGGCGATTGCGGGTGGAGGCGGGCGTCGAGTTCGGGCCAGAGCCGCTCCAGACACCACTCCAGGGCCGTGCGCGCCTGAAACAGATGCCGCGCCGACAGCGCGAGCGCGGGCACCGGATCGATCCGGGCCACCTGCGCCAGCATTGGCAGGGCGTCGTGACGCAGCCGGTTGCGGCGAAAACCGGGATTCCGGTTGGAGGGATCCTCCCGCCACTCCAGTTGACGCCACTGCAACCATTGGATCAGCTCCTGGTGTCGAAAGTTCAACAGGGGGCGCACCAGTTGCAACCCGTCGTCGAGGGGTTGCGCCTCCTGCATGGCGGCCAGTCCCCACACGCCGCTGCCGCGCATCAGCCGGTCGAGCAGGGTTTCGGCCTGATCGTCCCGATGGTGGCCGGTGGCGATGCGGCAGGCGCGATGCGTCCGCGCGGTATGGATCAGAAAGGCTCGGCGCGCCTCGCGGGCCTGCTCCTGGAGATTGCCCGGTCGTTGTGGTCCGCTCCAGCGGGTTTGCGCCAGTCTGACCCCTGCCCGTTGCGCCCGGGCGGCGGTGAAGGTCGCGTCCTGCACGGAGTCGGGACGCAGGCCGTGGTCGAAATGGGCCACCACCAGCCGTTCCGGATCGACCAGACCGCTGGCCAGCAGCAGATGCATCAGGGCCACCGAGTCGGCCCCGCCGGAGACCCCCGCCACCACCGTTCCGCCCGCCGGAAACAGATGACCCGCCCCGCGCCGCAGCCGTTCCGGCAGGGAATCGACCCGTTCGGGGTTCATGAGCGGGCGTAGCGGATGGGGTCGGGCACGCCGGCGGCCTGGAATCCGGCCAGTCGCAGACGACAGGCGTCACACGCGCCGCAGGCCAGGCCATGGGGGGTCGGGTCGTAGCAGGAGCGGGTCAGGGAGAAATCGACCCCCAGACCGAGGCCCAGTCGGATGATCTCGGCCTTGGACAGATGCTGCAGCGGCGCGCGAATGGCGAACGGATGGTTGGATACCCCTTCCCGCGTGGCCAGATTGGCCAGGGTGGTGAAGGCCTCGACAAAGGCCGGACGACAGTCGGGATAGCCGGAGTAGTCCACGGCGTTGACGCCGATGAAAATATGGGCGGCCTGCAGGGTTTCGGCCCATCCCAGGGCCAGAGAGAGAAATATGGTGTTGCGCGCCGGGACATAGGTGGAGGGAATGCCGGAAACCGGACCGGTTTTGGACGGAATCGAGTCGGGATCGGTCAAGGAGGAGCCGCCGATCTGGTCCAGGGGCAGATCGAGAATCAGCCAGCGGGCCACCGGAAGGGTGGCGACGATCGCCTGCGCGGCCTGAAGTTCCAGATGATGGCGTTGACCATAGCGGAAGGAGAGCGGATAGAGCTCGAATCCTTCGGCATGGGCCGCGTGGAGGCAGACAGCCGAATCCATGCCTCCGGAAAGCAGCACAACCGCCCGACGGGACACACTCAACGTCCCAGTTTTTTCTTGATCACATCCAGACGCGGTTTGGCCACGGCGGCTGGAGAGGAGTTGGGAAAGTCTTTGACCAGACGTTGCAGACTGGTATTGGCATTTTCCAGGTCGTTGAGCTCGTAGAAGGAGAAGCCGATCTTGAGCAGACAGTCCGGCACCTTGCCGCTGTTGGGCCACTTGAGCAGCACCTGATTGAAGGCCATGAGGGCTTCGGGGAACTGGCGTTGCACATAGTGGAGTTCGCCGAGCCAGTATTGGGCGTTATCCGCCATGGCATCTTTCGGATGGGCCTTGAGAAAATTCTGGAAGCCGGTTTTGGCCGCGTCATACTGATTCTGCTTGAGCTGCTGGAAGGCGGCTTCGTAGATCTCTTTGGGATTGCCGGAGGCCGGAGCCGGAGTGGCTGCCGCAGCGGTGGCCGTCGGTTTGCCTGCCGCCGGTGCCGCCGGAGTCGGGGCGGCGGGCGTGGGGGCTGCGGGCGTCGGAGCGGGTGCCGCCTGGGCCG
>JADGBU010000292.1:0-407 GCA_015231295.1 Magnetococcales bacterium
GCCGCTGACTTTGCTGTTCGATCATCCCACGGTCGCGGGCCTGAGCGCGCAAATCGACGCCGCCCGCCTCGCCCACAACCGCATGGCCCCACCCCCGCCGATCCGGGCCGGAGAACGCCCGGAACGGTTGCCGCTCTCCTTTTCCCAACAGCGGCTGTGGTTTCTGGAACAACTGGAAGGCAGTCTCGCCACCTATCATCTGCCCGGAGCCATGGCCCTGGAAGGCCCCTTGGATACCGACGCCCTGGAACGGGCTCTCCAGACCATCGTCAACCGTCACGAGGCGTTGCGGACCGTGTTCCAGAAGGTCGATGGACAGCCGGTGCAACGGATTCTGCCCCCCTTCCCGCTGGCCATGAGCCGCGTCACCCTCGCCGAAGGGGAGAGCCTCCACCACCCCGCCGCCC
>JADGBU010000292.1:532-1244 GCA_015231295.1 Magnetococcales bacterium
TCACCATTTTCGTCAGTGAACTCATCCAGTTGTACAACGCCTATCACCGGGGACAACCCGATCCCCTGCCCCCGCTGCCGATCCAGTACACCGATTACAGCCAGTGGCAGCGTCAGTGGTTGCAAGGGCCGGTGCTCGATGCCCAACTGGCCTATTGGACCCGACATCTCGCCGACACCCCGGCGTTGCTGGAACTCCCCCCCGATCGTCCCCGCCCGCCACTCCAGAGCTATCACGGGGCCGACACCTATTTCCGGATCGAGCCTCCCCTCGCCCAGGCCCTCGCCCGCCTGAGCCGGGAGAGCGGAACCACCCTCTTCATGACCCTGCTGGCCGCCTTCGCCACGCTGCTCGGTCGCCTCAGCGATCAAGAGGATGTGGTCATCGGCACCCCGGTGGCCAATCGCAACCGCCCGGAAACCGAAAGCCTGATCGGCTTTTTCGTCAACACCCTGGCCCTCCGGGTCGATCTTGCCGCCGATCCCGCCTTCCGGGAGCTGCTGGTCCGGGTGCGCCGCGTCACCCTCGACGCCTTCGCCCATCAGGAAATTCCCTTCGAACAGTTGGTCGAAGCCCTGCAACCCACCCGCAATCTGAGCCACGCGCCTCTGTTCCAGGTGCTGTTCGCCCTCCAGAACGCCCCCTTCGACCCCATGACCCTGGACGACATCGACTTCTCCCCCCTGGATCTCTACGGCAAATCGGCCAAATA
>JADGBU010000292.1:1308-1813 GCA_015231295.1 Magnetococcales bacterium
CTTGACCGGCAACATCGAATACAATACCGATCTGTTCGACGCCACCACCTTCGCCCGGATAATCGGCTCCTTTCAGCAACTGCTGACCAGCATCGTCGCGGAACCGGAAACGCCCCTCTCCCGCCTGCCGCTCCTCACCCCCACCCAACGCCATCAGTTGCTGGAAAGCTGGAACGATACCCACGCGGAGTATCCCAAGCGTCACCACGGTCTGCATCAACTCTTCGAGGATCAGGTGCTCGCCACCCCGAACGCCGTCGCCCTGCTCTGCGACGATGGCCGCTCCCTCACCTACGACGCCCTCAACCGGCTGGCGAACCGGCTGGCCCATCATCTCCGGGCCCAGGGGGTGGGACCGGACCGGCTGGTGGGCATCTGTCTGGAGCGCAACCAGGAGCTGGTGGTGGCCCTGCTGGCCACCCTCAAAGCCGGAGGGGCCTATGTGCCCCTCGATCCGGCCTATCCCCGCGACCGGATCGCCTTCATGCTCTCCGACATGCAAAAG
>JADGBU010000292.1:1829-3280 GCA_015231295.1 Magnetococcales bacterium
CGCTCCTCCTGACCCAGGAGTCCCTGCGCCCCATCCTGCCCGAAAGCGCGGCCCGGCTGATCAGCCTCGACGGACCCGATGCCGCCGCCATCGCCCTCGGCTCCCCGGACAATCCCGCCCCGCTGGCCACGCCGGATCATCTGGCCTATGTCATCTACACCTCGGGCTCCACGGGTCTGCCCAAGGGGGTGGCCATCGAACATCACAGTCCCGTCACCCTGATCCACTGGACCCAATCGTTCTATCGGCGGGAGTGGTTCGAACGGGTGCTGGCCTCGACCTCGATCTGCTTCGATCTGTCGGTGTTCGAGCTGTTCGTGCCGTTGAGCTGGGGTGGCACCATCGTGCTGGTGCGCGATGCCCTGGCCCTGCCCGCCGCCGTGGAGGCGGGTCATCGGATCACCCTGATCAATACCGTGCCCTCGGCCATGGCCGCCCTGCTGCGTCTGGGTCCGCTGCCCGACTCGGTGCGCCTGGTGATCCTGGCCGGAGAGCCCTTCAAGGATACGCTGGCCCATCGCATCTACGCCAACCCCTCCGTGCTCCATTTCGACAACCTCTACGGCCCCTCCGAGGATACCACCTACTCCACCTACGCCCGCATTCCGGCGGATCTCCAGGGCGCGCCCTCCATTGGCCGTCCCATCGCCAACACCCAGGCCTACATTCTCGATCGCCATCTGGAACCCGTGCCCATCGGCGTGGTCGGAGAGCTCCACCTGAGCGGCGATGGCCTGGCGCGGGGCTATCTCAACCGCCCGGAACTCACCGAGGAAAAATTCATCGCCAATCCCTTCCGGCCCGGCACCCGGCTCTACAAGACCGGCGATCTGGCCCGCTACCGGCCCGACGGCTCGATCGATTTTCTCGGTCGCCGGGATCATCAGGTGAAGGTGCGCGGCTTCCGGATCGAACTGGGAGAGGTGGAAAACGCCCTGCAACAGCACGAGAACATCCGGGAGGTGGTGGTGCTGGTGCGGGGAGATTCCAACGACAACCGCTATCTGGCCGCCTATGTGGTGCCGAAAACATCGCCCGGTCCGGGCAATCACGACCTGCGCGCCCATCTGAAACAACGGGTGCCGGACTACATGATCCCCGCCGCCTTCGTGATGATGCCCGCCGGTCTGCCCCTGACCGCCAACGGCAAACTCGATCGCAAAGCCCTGCCGGATCCCGAACGCTCCCGCGAGGGGCTGGAGAGCGCCCTGACCATCCCCCGCACCCACAAGGAGCGTCTGCTGACCCGTCTGTGGCAGGAGGTGCTGGGCGTGGAATCGGTGGGGATCCACGACAACTTCTTCGAACTGGGCGGGGATTCGATCCTGAGCATCCAGATCGTCGCCCGGGCCCGTCAGGCCGGGGTTCCGCTCACCCTGCGTCAGATCTTCCAGCATCAGACCATCGCCGAGTTGGCCCAGTTGACCGAACCGGGCTCCTCCATCGCGGCG
>JADGBU010000015.1:0-17147 GCA_015231295.1 Magnetococcales bacterium
GGCTGGTCGTCGGAGGTGTGCCCTTCCTTGCTGCCTGGGCATCCGCCGCCGGAGCCGAAAATGCGCAGTTTGGTTTGCGGATTGTTTTCTTCTTGCAGCAATTCGCCCAGTTTGCTGGCCGCGCTGGGCGTGAGGGTGATGGACATATGATTTGCGCTCCTAGGATGTGTGAGGCGGGAGTCCGGAGGGGTGTTCAAAGTGTGCAAATCCGACTCGATTTGCATGAATCCCATGGAATCCAGCATTCAATACTGTTATATTGCCATGCTACTGGATCCATGTTGAAATATCAACACAATGGATGGCCGGTTCGGTGAAATTTTTCTCTGGTGGCCGAGGTCGCCGGGGATCCGGAGAGCGGGGTTTGTCGATGGAGGAGGCGCGGTTGGAGAGGGAAACGGACGGGGTGTTGCGATTGCCGGCCCGATCGACCATTCGCGAAGTGGCGGCTTTGCGGGAAGCTCTGCTGGGCCTTCTGAATCAAGGGGTTCCCGTGGTTCTGGACTGTTCCGAGGTGGTGCAGACCGATCTTTCCCTGGCGCAGTTGATCATTGCCGCCCGGCGCGTCACCGGTGGTGACGGGATGGCGTTGCGGGTGATTCTTCCCGCCACGGGCGCCCTGGCGGAGCAGATTCGTTTTTGTGGACTGGCTCACGAATTCGAGGAACTTTGGCATCCTTAGATCCGGAGGATCCACCCTCCCAGATTCCCTCTTCATTTCCAATGGTTTTCATCTCGATACGGGTGCGGTGCAGATGTCGAAAAGCATTTTGTGTGTCGATGACTCCGCCAGCATGCGCCAGACGATCAAACTGACTCTGGCGGTGCGCGGCTATCGGATCGTCGAGGCGGTGGATGGGCTCGATGGCCTGGAAAAGGCCCAAAAAGAGACTGTGGATCTGGTGATCACCGATCTCAACATGCCCCGCATGGGGGGCCTGGAATTCATCGACGAGTTGCGTAAATTGTCCGAATACAAAGGCGTGCCGATCCTTTTCGTCACCACCGAGAGCGACGAGGCTCTGCGCGCACGGGCGCGAGAGGCCGGCGCCACCGGCTGGCTCACCAAACCCTTCGCCCCCGAGGTGCTTCTGAAGGTGACAAGGCGGTTGCTGGAATGAATATTCTCTCCGGGGATCCCTCCGAAATTTTCCGGCAAGAGGCCGACGAACTGTTCGTGCAGCTCGAAACCGCTCTGCTCGACCTGGAACGCGCCCCGGGCGACAAGGAGACCATCGCGTCGGCCTTTCGCGCGCTGCACACCATCAAGGGCTCCGGGGCGATGTTCGGCTTCGAGGCGCTGGCCAAATTCACCCATCACGTCGAAACCGTGTTCGATCGCGTGCGCAACGGAGATGTGCCGGTCACGCCCGGCCTGATCGGCGTCACCCTGATTGCCAGGGATCACATGCGGCTGCTGATCGACGCGCCGCATCAGGTGGATGCGGCGGCGGGTCCGGCGATTCTGGCCGATCTCGATCGGGTGGTGCGCGGTCAGGGGGAAGAGCTGCCCCGGAAGCCGGTCGCCCCGCCGGTTCGGGTGGTCGCGCCTGCCCCTGCGCCGGTGCCTCCCCCGGCGGCTCCGGGCTATCGCATCCGCTTCGTGCTGCCTGCCAATGCCTTCGTGCTCGGCACCAATCCGGCGTCGATGATCCGCGAAATGTTGGAAATGGGCTCGGGCAAAGTGCGTTGCGACGCCTCCGAGGTGCCGGGTCTGGATGGCCTGGATCCGGAACGGTGCTATCTGCGCTGGGAGATCGAACTGATCACGTCGCACGCCGTGGAGGCGATCGAGGATGTCTTTCTGTTCATCCGCCACGAAACCCAACTGACCATCGAACCCTTGCCGCCCGCCCCCACCCCGGAAGAGGCGATGGTGGCCGTCGAGTCGGTCGGCTCCGAGCGCGCGGAGAGCGCGGAGAGCACCAAACCGGTCGTCGCGCCGGTCGTCGCGGAACCGGTGGCGCGTGCTCCTGTTTCCGCTCCGGCTTCGTCCGGCAAGCCCGCTCCGGAAGGCGTGGTGAAGGTCAACGCCGATCGCATCAATGGGCTGATGAATCAGGTGGGTGAACTGGTGATCGTGCAATCCCGCCTCAAACAGATCGCCCACTCCGGCGAGGAGGAGTTGTCGATTCTGTCGTTGCGGGCGGTGGTCGAGGAGATGGGCAGACTGGTCTCCGAACTGCGCGAGACCACCAAAGGGATCCGCATGGTGCCGATCGGATCGCTGTTCGGACGGTTTCGCCGGGTGGTGCGGGATCTTTCCAAGGAGTTGGGAAAACAGGTGCGCCTGGAAACCCGGGGCGAAGAGACCGAACTCGACAAGACCATGGTCGAGAGTCTCAACGATCCGCTGGTTCATCTGATCCGCAACGCCATGGATCACGGTATCGAACACGCCGAGGCGCGGCGTCTCGCCGGGAAAGAGGAAGAGGGCGTGCTGCTCCTGACCGCCACCCATGTGGGGGGACAGGTGTTGATCGCCGTGGATGACGATGGCAAAGGTCTGAATCTGGATCGCATCCGCGCCAAGGCCGAAGAGCGCGGCTTGCTGGCTTATGGTGCCGAAATCTCCGATGCCGATCTGGCCCAGTTGATCTTTCATCCCGGCTTTTCCACCGCCCAATCCGTGACCGGCCTCTCCGGACGCGGGGTCGGCATGGATGTGGTGAAAAAAAGCATCGACGCCTTGCGGGGCAATGTGGAGGTGTCGAGTCAGCCCGGGGCCGGATGTCGGGTGGTGCTGCGCCTGCCGTTGACCCTGGCGATCATCGACGGTCTGCTCCTCAAGGTGGGAGAGGAGCGTTACATCGTGCCGTTGTCGAATGTGGATGCCATCGTCGAACTGGCCGACGCCGCCTTGGAACATCCCGGCGAAGAGGGCAATCGCTTTTTGTTCATCCGCGATGAACTGGTGCCTTTTCTGCATTTGCGCGATCTGTTCGCGGTGCCGGGCTCCCCGCCGCCGCATGAAAAGGTGGTGATCGTGGTGGTGGGCAAACGGCGGGTCGGATTGGTGGTGGATCAGATTCTCGGAGACCACCAGACCGTGATCAAATCCTTGAGCCGTCTCCACGCCGACGTGAAATCCTTTTCCGGTGCCACCATTCTGGGCGATGGTCGCGTGGCCCTGATTCTGGAGATCGATCATCTGATCGAGTTCGGACAGCATCGGGAGGAGCGGTTGCGCGACGCCCTGGATCCAGCGCGCAAAAGAGGTTCGTATGAAACTCTGGTCCGATAACTCGAAAAGTCTGATCATCGCCGTGGCCGGGGATCTGTTCGCCATTCCGGTGCATGTGGTGTGCGATATCCTGGATCTGCTGCCGGTGACGAGCGTGCCCACGGCGCGTCCGTTCGTCAATGGCCTGATCAACGTGCGGGGACGGGTCGTTCCCCTGATGGATCTGGGCATGAAGATCGGTCTGGGGGCGGCCACCACCACCCCGGACAGCCGTTTCGTGGTCATCGAACTGGAAATCGATGGCGAGGAGACCCTGGTCGCGCTGCGCGCCGACAAGGTGCATGAGGTGGCCGAGTTCGAATTGGTCATGGCCGAGGAGGTTCCCCGGATCGGGTTGCGGTGCCGGGGAGAGTTCATCCGGGCCATGGGCCGAAGACAGGGACGTTTTGTGATGGTATTGGATCTGGAACGGGTCTTCGCCTCCGATTAGATCGGACGAGGAACGGTGCGTCATTCCTTCAACAAGGGTATCCCGATGCGTGTATTGATCAAATTCAAATTGGCGGCGGCGTTTTTCGTGCTGATTCTCATGGCGGCGGCGATCGCCGGGGTGGGCCTGGTGCGCCTGGGCAACCTCAACCATGCCACCCATGAACTGGTCAGCGTGCAATCGGTGGCGCGCTCCCACGTCAATCAACTGCTGTTGCGCGCCTCCCAATACGCCCAGAAGGAGCGGGATCTGATCATCGCGCCGACGGATGAGACCAAGGGGGAGTTCGTCGGACAGTTGAAGAGAATCAATCAGGAAATGGAAGAGTTCATCCAGAAATTGTCGCCCTTCCTGAATGAACGAACCAAACCCAAATTGGAGGCTTTCGTCACCGCCTGGAAGAAATATATCGATCTTTCCGAGCAGGTGCGGAAATTGACCCTTCAGAACAGCAACAACAAGGCGCGCATCATGTCCATGGGAGAGGGGCGCAAGCTGGTCGATGCCCTCGCATCCTCCCTGAACGCGATCATGTCGCTGAAGGTGGATCCGAAAAGCGGCACCACCGGACAGGAGATGATACTGGCCAGTCGTATCCTGATCAATACGTTGATGATCCATCGGGCGGAAAAGAACATCATTCTGCTTTCCGACGATCAGGCTATCGCCAATCAGAAGCGGGAAGTGGATGGATGGCGCGAAGAGATCCGGCAACTGCTGATCGAACTGCGGGGCGCGCTGAAAGGGGATCATGCCCATCTGCACGATGGCGTGGTCGAGTCGTATCGCAAATTCGATCAGTTTGCCGAGCAGGTGCGGATCGTCGGTTCCCTCAACAGCGATCAGAAGGCCTACGCGCTGCTCGTGGGAGAGGCCCAGAGCTCCAGAGCCGCCGCAGAACACAGCCTCAACGAATTGATCGCGCAGGTGCGCGAAGATGGCAAGGTGGTGGAAGGAGATGCCGAAGAGAGTTATCTCAACGCCCGGATGGTGATGATCTCCCTGTTGGCAGCCGCTTTGATCGTTTCCATTCTGGTGGGCAGTTGGATCTCGACGACCATCAGTGCCAATCTGCGCCGGGCGGTGTCACTGGCCAACGCGGTGGCCAAGGGTGATCTTTCCAGCAACATTGTCGTCACCACCAACGATGAAATGCGCGATTTGATCAACGCGCTCAACACCATGTCGGCCAACCTGAAGGTGATGGCCGGCCTCGCCGACGAGATCGCCAAGGGCAATCTGACGGTCAAGCCGACCCGACTCTCCGAACAGGATGTGTTGGGGATCGCCCTGGAAACCATGGTCGATCGGTTGCGTACCGTGGTGACGGATGCCTTCACCGCATCGAGCGCGGTTTCGCTGGGCAGTCAGCAGTTGGCGGCCAGTTCCGAACAACTGAGCCAGGGAGCCAGCGAACAGGCGGCTTCCGCCGAGGAGGCCTCCTCTTCCATGGAGCAGATGGCCTCCAACATCAAGCAGAACGCCGAAAACGCCGGACAGACCGAGCGCATCGCGGCCCAGGCCGCCGAAAGCGCGCAGCAGAGCGGTGAAGCCGTGGCCAAGGCGGTTTCGGCGATGCAGACCATCGCCGAAAAGATCACCATCGTGCAGGAGATCGCCCGTCAGACCGATCTGCTGGCGTTGAACGCGGCGGTCGAGGCGGCCCGCGCCGGAGAGCATGGCAAGGGCTTCGCCGTGGTGGCCAGCGAAGTGCGCAAGCTCGCCGAACGCAGCCAGACCGCTGCCGCCGAAATCGGAGCCCTCTCCACCAATACGCTCAAGGTGGCCCAGGCCGCCGGCGACATGCTGACCCGATTGGTCCCGGACATCAAGAAAACCGCCGCCCTGGTGGAAGAGATCTCCTCCGCCTGTCGGGAACAGGATATCGGGGCCTCTCAGATCAACAGTGCCATTCAGCAACTGGACAAGGTGATCCAGATGAATGCCTCGGCCTCCGAGGAGATGTCCACCACCTCCGAAGAGTTGACCGGACAGGCCGAACAGCTTCAGCACACCATCTCCTATTTTCATCTGGAGGAGAACAGTCGGGTCACAGCGGTGCTGCCCTCCGGGTGGCGGCGTCCCGAACAACACGCTTTGATGGGGGCCGGACGTTCCGGGCGACGGGGCAAGGAGATGATGCGTAAATTGCCCTCTCCCGGCAAATCCAAGGGATACACCCTCGATCTGGATGACGACGACGAACATTTTCAGAAGTTTTGAACCCTCTCCCGGTGCCTGCGGGGAGCGCGAAAGGGGGGCAAGCCATGGCGGGTGACGCGCCGACCCAGAGCTATGTGACGTTGGGCATCGATCGGGAGGTGTTCGCGGTTGGCGTGGCGAGCGTGCGGGAGATTCTGGATTGTCAACCGGTTTCCCGCCTGCCCCATGCCCCGCCCTATCTGCTGGGGATCATCGACGTGCGTGGATTGACCGTTCCGGTGGTCGATCTGCGTCGCAAGCTCGGCTTTCCCCCGGGAGAGCTGGACCACAGCAGTCGGATTCTGGTGTTGGAGTTCGTCGCCAACGGACGGTCGATCGTGTTGGGTTTGCAGTGCGATCGGGTGTTCGATGTGGCCGAGTTGACCACCGTGGCCTTGGAGGCGGCACCCGATGTGGGCGTGGCGTGGAAGTCGGAATACATTCGCGCCATCGGTCGCTGGCGGAATGGATTCGTGATCATTTTCAACATGGAACGGCTTTTTTCCAGCGATGAGTTCGCTTTTCTGGATGGGTTGTCGTGATGGCGTCGAAACCGGCGGATAAAAAGATTCGGGTGCTGATCGTGGATGACTCCGCCAGCGTGCGGGTCACGTTGTCGGAGATTCTCTCCTCGGATCCGGAGATCGAAGTGATGGCGACCGCCGCCGATCCCTATGCGGCGGCGGCCCATATTCAGAACGAAGTCCCGGATGTCATCACCCTGGATATCGAGATGCCGCGCATGGATGGCATTTCGTTTTTGCGCAAGCTGATGGCGCAGCGTCCCCTGCCGGTGGTGATGTGCTCCTCGCTGGTGGAGGAGGGCTCCCAGGCCTTGATGGATGCCCTGGATGCCGGGGCGATCGAGGCGATTCTCAAGCCCAGGCTCGGCTCTCGTCAACATCTGCTCGACTATCGGGTGCGGATCTGCGAGGCGGTGAAGGCTGCCGCCGCCGCCAAGGTGGGGGTGCGTCGCGGGCGCGCCTCGCTGACGGCGCAGCCCAAGTTGACCGCCGATGCGGTGTTGCCTCCGCCCACCGAACGCATGGTCCGGGCCACCACCGAAAAGGTGATCTGTATCGGAGCCTCCACCGGAGGCACCGAGGCGTTGCGGGTGGTGCTGGAAGCCTTGCCCGCCGATGCGCCGGGAGTGGTGGTGGTGCAGCATATGCCGGAATCCTTCACTACCAGCTTTGCCAAGCGTCTCGACGGATTGTGTCAGGTATCGGTCAAGGAGGCCGAGGATGGGGATATGGTGCTCACTGGCCGGGTGCTGATCGCGCCGGGCAATCTGCACATGCTGTTGCATCGCAGCGGTTCCCGCTATCGGGTGGAGGTGCGGGAGGGACCGCTGGTCTCCCGGCATCGTCCCTCGGTGGATGTGCTGTTTCGTTCGGCGGCCCGTGCGGCGGGCCCCAACGCCATCGGAGTGATCCTGACCGGTATGGGGGACGATGGTGCGCAAGGGCTGCTGGAGATGCGTCAGGCCGGCGCGCAGACCCTGGCCGAAGATGAATCCACCTGCGTGGTGTTCGGCATGCCGAAAGAGGCGATCCGGCGTGGCGCGGCTCAGGCGGTCCATCCTCTGGAGAAAATCGCGGGAGAGGTGCTGAAACGATGCCTCTGAACCCGATATGAGCGATGAAATTTTTCGCATCGTGGTGATCGATGACAGTCGCAGCGTGCTGACGCTGCTGGCCCGTCTGATCCAGACCGTGGAGGGCTGCGAACCGGTTCCGTTCACCGACCCGCTGGAGGCGTTGGCGTGGTGTGGCGCGGAAGAGGCCGATCTGGTGATCGTCGATTACATCATGCCGGAGATGAATGGATTGAAGTTCATCGAGGCGTTCCGGGCGTTGCCGGATCGGGGTGAAATTCCCATCGTGATGGTCACGGGCTCCGACGCCCAGACGGTGCGCTATATGGCCTTGCAGGAAGGGGCCACCGATTTTCTCAACAAACCGATCGACAATGTGGAATTTGTCACCCGTCTGCGCAATCTGCTGGTGATGCGACAGCATTTCAAGGAGACCCGCAAACGGGCGGAAATTCTGCGTCAGGCCAAGGAGGAGGTGGATCGGGCCTTTGGTGAACTGCGCGTCACCCATGCCGAGCTGGAAAAAACACGCGACAGCCTGGCCGAAGCCTTCGGGGTGATCGAGGAAAGCATTCTCTACGCCAGCAACATTCAGCGTTCGATTCTGCCCAATCCGGAGATTCTGATCACGGTTTTCGCCGATCATTTCATCTACTGGGATCCCCGGGACATGGTGGGCGGCGACATCTACTGGTGTCGCGCCTGGGGGGATGGGGTGCTGTTCGCATTGGGAGATTGCACCGGGCACGGGGTGCCGGGCGCCTTCATGACCCTGATCGTCACCGGAGCCTTCGATCGGGCCTGTAGCGAGATCGCGCCCGGTGAGGTGGGTCGCCTGTTGTCCCGTACCCATCAATTGGTGCAGATCACCCTGAAACAGGATACCGAACAGGGGGAGTCCGATGACGGCATGGAACTGGGACTCTGTTATCTGATGGAAGGGCAGAGGCGCATGCGTTATGCCGGAGCCCGATTTTCATTGTTCGTCTGCCCGCCGGACGGGGCCCCGTTCGAGGTGAAGGGAGACAAGAAAGGGATCGGTTATCGTCGGGTGCCCTTTTTGCAGGAGTTCTCCCAGGTCGAGGTGGAAGTGACCGCCGATCGGCGTTACTATATGAGTTCGGACGGCTTGATCGATCAGGTGGGCAGCGAAGTGCGTCGTGGATTCGGCAAGGTCCGCCTGCTGGAGCTGTTGGGGCGTATCGGGGAGCTGTCCATGGAAGAACAGAAACGGATTATCCGCAAGCAACTCCTGGAACATCAAGGTACCGAGTCGCGGCGGGATGATGTGTCGGTGGTGGGATTCCAGTTACGCCTGGAATCCGGCGATTCGGAATCTCAAGCCATCATGGAGGATTCATGAACATGGACTCCCAGAAAATTACGCTGCTGCGCCAGGAGATGATGAGCGAAGGGGTGTTATTTTATTATTACGGATATGTGACGGAACGCATCTTGTCGGTCATCGGCGAGACCGTCATGGACAAGCTGGAACTCGACAAGACCGAACGATCGGTGGCCCGTGGTGTTTTCGGGGTGTTCGTCGAGCAGATGCAAAACATCATCCGCTACTCCGCCGAAAATCAGGAAGGACAGGTGGGAGAGCGTCCGGTGGATCTGCGACACGGCATGTTGGCCCTGGGACGTGACGGGGCCGGATATTATGTGATGAGTGCCAACGCCATCAATCGTGGCGACGTGGAGCGATTGCGGGCCGGATTGGCCCACATTCGCGGTCTGGACCGGCTGGGCCTGAAGGCCATGCATAAAGAGATTCTGCGTGGTGAAACGCCTGCCGGCAGCAAGGGGGCCGGGGTCGGTTTCGTGGATATCGCCCGTCTCTCCTCGCGGGGGTTTGTATTCGATTTTCTGGAGATCGATGAAGATCTCTCCTATTTCGTCCTGAAGGCCCATTTGTAATCTTTCGACTTTGGAGTCGTCCATGGAACAGATCAAGCTGGAACCCACCAAACGTTCTCCCGGCATCGATTTCGACTTCGACGCCGGCATCTTCGCCATATCCGGAGAATCCTATCCCGAGGATGTCAATAAATTTTTCGGGCCGTTGATCACTCGGTTGAAAGAGTTTCTCTCTGCCGCCGAAGGGGCCGAGATCCAGTTTCGTTTCGACTTGATCTATTTCAACAGCACCACGGCCAAGATCGTCATGTCGATCTTCGAAATGCTCGACGAAGCCGCCGCAGCGGGCAATAACGTGACCATCTCCTGGGGCTATGCCGCCGATGATTCCAATATGGAAGAGTTGGGCGAAGAGTTCTCCGAGGATCTGGAACACGCCAAATTCGTGATGGTGTCCAAATAGTCGTGGAGCGCGTGTGACCGGGGGCGGACATCGCCCCCGGACGGATTCTGGAAGCGTCAAATCGGCTGCGGTGGACTGTGCAAAAACGGATATTTCTGGACAAATCGTTCCATGTCCAGAAGCAGGATCGGTTTTTCCGGACTTTTTCCTTCCATTTTCCGGTGGCCAATCGAATTGATGAAATCATATCGATTCTGCCTGGTCTCATCCGGCGACAGGCGTTCGATCGGGTGCAGGGGTCCGAAAAAGTTGATTTTGTCCGTGGCCATGGCAAACAGGGTCTCCCCGACCCCGAAGATGATGGTGTACTCCAACAAATACTGCTTCACCTGTTCGGCCACGCCGTCGAACAACTCCACCAGTCGCAACAGGCTTCCCCGTTCGGTCAGATGGATCAGATGTTTGGCCTCTTCGTAGCGTTCTTTCTCCAGAAGAGTGGCCGCCTCTTCGGCAATCCGGTGGATCTGGCGATGGGGATCGTCGAAATGCTGCATGTGGGCGTTGAGATTGAGATTGTCGGTGCGGAAATTTTTGTACCACTGGCCAAAGGCGCACAACTCCGGATTGGTCTGCACCGTGATCGGCTTGTTGCTGAGCACTTCATATTTCAACTGGGCCAGCCAGTTGATGTGATCCTGTTTGCGTTGGAGCATGTTCTGGATCAACTCTTGAGTCTCTTCCAGGCGGGTTTTTTCGCCGAAACAGACCCGCAGGTCGAACAGGGGAATGCTGCGTCCCTGATGGACAATCAGACCCCGCACCTCGGGAGGCATGCCCGGCATTTCGGTATGTTCCGGCACGTCGATGATCGCCACCACCGCATGATGGGCGACGCCATAGCGGTTTTGATGGGCCGTGAAAACCAGATATTCGACATCCAGGGGGGAAACGTCGGCCATGGGGAATCCATTCGCAGGGGTGAGAACGCATCGCCCATGTCGCCAACCGGGCGGATGCCGATCTGGAATCGTGGTCTATTTTGCATGGGATATCCGGTATGGTCAATGTATGGAGGCGTTTCGATGTCGTGCGTTTCGTTGCTCTGCCCGTGTTGGGCGATCATGGCCAGGGTGATTCATGGACCTGGGCGCGTGATGCGAAGGGCTCTTTCCATCTGGATGCTTGTTCATTAATGCGTAGCATTCAGGAGGCCTTTTTTTGTAGAATACGAGATATCCGTCCCATCACCTTTCCGCCAGCGGTTGGCGTGATCCTCGGGATGGGCAACCTCCTTATGCTTTGGAAAGCACTGTCATGAATGTTACCGTCGTGGTCTGCGTCAAGGAGCGGGTCGGTTCGGATGCCTCCTGTGCCGGAACCGGTTCGGTTGAATTGGCCAATCTGCTGGAACAGGCGTTCGCTGCCCGGGGTTGGTCGGTGCCGGTGAAACGGTTGATGTGTTTCGGACGCTGCAACGAAGGGCCCAACATACGCGTCGCGCCGGGAGGAGCCTTTTTTACCCGCATGAACCGGGAACGCCTGGATGAGGTGATCGAGGCGGTTCGGGTCGCGATGAGCGCGACCGAGTGAACCGGACCGACTCTCTGGAGACTGAAAATGGCTAAACAACGTCTGCTGATCAGTTTCGACTGGGCCTTGAAACGTCTGTTGCGCAGCAAGGCCAATTTTGAAATCCTGGAAGGGTTCCTGAGCGAACTGTTCAAGGAGACGGTGCGGATCCAGGAGATTCTGGAGAGCGAGAGCAACAAGGATGAGCGACGCGACAAATACAACAAAGTCGATATGAAGGTCCGAAACACCCGTGGCGAATTGATCCTGGTGGAGTTGCAATACGAGCGGGAGTTGGATTATCTGCAGCGTCTGTTGTATGGCACCGCCCGGGCGATCACCGAGCATCTGGACGAAAGCGATCCCTATGCCCAGGTGTTGAAGGTGATCTCGGTGAGCATTCTCTATTTTGATCTGGGGCAGGGCAGTGATTACATCTATCGGGGAACCACGACGTTTCGCGGCATGCATACCGATGATGAGTTGAGCCTCAATGAGAGCCAGAAAGAGTTGTTTCGCCGGGATGCCGTGGCGGATATCTTTCCGGAGTATTATTTGATCAAGGTGAACCGCTTCAACGATGTCGCCAGGGATACCCTGGATGAGTGGATCTATTTTCTCAAGAATGAAGAAATTCGCGAGGAGTTCACCGCTCAGGGATTGATCCGGGCGAAAGAGCAGTTGAGCATCCTCAAATTGCCGGAACCCGAACGGCGGGCCTATGATGATTACAAGGAGGATCTGCATTATCAGGCCAGCATGGTGCTCTCCACCTATGGGGCGGGCAAGATGGATGGGATCAAGGTTGGCAAGCAGCAGGGGATCGAACTCGGGAAGCAGGAGGGGATCGAACTCGGGAAACAGCAGGGGATCGAACTCGGGAAGCAGGAGGGGATCGAACTCGGGAAGCAGGAGGGGATCGAACTCGGGAAGCAGGAGGGGATCGAACTCGGGAAGCAGGAGGGATTGCGTGAGGGCGCGCATCGCGGACAGGCTGAATTGTTGATGCAATTGCTTCAGACGCGATTCGGCCCCTTGCCGGAAGCGGTGCGGCAACGGGTGAATGAGGCCACGCCGGAAGAGATTCACGGCTGGGCCGGGGGTATGCTGCAGGCGGATTCGCTGTCGTCGCTTTTTCGCTGAGGGTGGGTGATCAATCGAGCGCGAAGAGGGTTTCGTAATTTTTTTTCAGCGCGGGATTTTGCGCATCTTTGGCCAGCAGACAGTTGCCCACCGCCAACCATTCGATCTCCGTGCCCATGAAACAGTGAAAGGCATCTTCCGGCGAATGGACGATCGGTTCCCCGCGCACGTTGAAACTGGTGTTCACCACCACCGGACACCCGGTGAGCGCGGCGAAACGTTCGATCAACGCATGATAGCGGGGATTGGTTTCCCGATCGACCGTCTGAATGCGGGCCGAATAGTCCACATGGGTGATGGCCGGAATCTCGGAGCGGGGCACGTTGAGCTTGTCGATGCCGAACAGAGCCTCTTCGGCGCGGGTCATGGTGCGGCGTCGTTCGGGTCGGACGCCGGCCACCAGCAGCATGTAGGGGCTCTCCTGATCCAGCTCGAACCACTCTCCCACCCGTTCCCGCAACACCGATGGAGCGAAGGGGCGGAAGGATTCCCGGTATTTGACCTTCAGATTCAATAGTTTCTGCATCGTGGGCGAACGGGGATCCCCCAGAATCGAGCGTCCACCCAGGGCGCGGGGACCGTACTCCATGCGTCCCTGATGCCATCCCACCGCCTTGCCGCTGGCCAGGGCCTCGGCGCAGGCCTGAAACAGGGCGTCATCCTCCAGAACCGTGAAGCGGGCTCCGGCGGCGCGCAGTCGGGATTCGCACTCCTGCTGGGAGAAGGAAGGGCCCAGATAGGCTCCGGACATGCTGTCTCGTCCCTGGGGTGACACCGCGCGCGGTTGATCCAGATGTCCATGACAGGCGGCGAGAGCCGCGCCCAGGGCTCCGCCCGCGTCTCCGGAGGCGGGCTGGATCCAGATCCGTTTGAACGCCCCATCCCGCAACACTTTGCCATTGGCCACGCAGTTGAGAGCCACGCCTCCGGCCAGACATAAATTCTCCTCCCCCGATTCCCGGGCCAGGGAGCGGGTGAGTCGCAACACCACCTCTTCGGTCACGGCCTGGATCGAGGCGGCCAGATCCATTTCCCGTTGTGTCACCTGGGCTTCGGGAGGGCGGGCCGGACCCCCGAACAGGGCCGCGAAACGATCGTTGGTCATGGTGAGACCGGTGCAGTAATCGAAATAGTTCAGATCGAGCCGGAAGGAGCCATCCGGTTTCAGATCGATCAGATGATCGAGGATGGTTTGTCGATAGCGGGGCTCGCCGTAGGGGGCCAGGCCCATCACCTTGTACTCTCCCGAGTTGACCCGGAAACCGGTGAAATAGGTGAAAGCCGAATAGAGCAATCCCAAAGAGTGGGGAAAATGAAGCTCGCGGGTCAGGGTGAGACGATGACCTTCTCCCACGCCGGTCGAGGTGGTGGTCCACTCGCCGACGCCATCCATGGTGAGCACCGCCGCCCGTTCGAACGGGGAGGGGTAGAAGGCACTGGCCGCATGGCTCTGGTGATGTTCGGCGAAGAGCAGTTTTTCCGGACCGCCGAAGGTGCCATCGATGGCCGACAGGGCATCGAGCAGCATTTTTTTCTGGAACAGCTTCTCCTTGATCCACAAAGGCATGGCCTTCCGAAAGGAGGCGAAGCCGCGTGGCGCGAAGGAGATGTAGGTTTCCAGCAGCCGTTCGAACTTGAGAAACGGCTTGTCGTAGAAGACCACGAAATCGATTTCGCCCAAGGTGACATTGCCTGCGGCGAGGCACCAGGTCACGGCCTGGCGGGGAAAGGCGGGATCGTGCTTCTTGCGGGTGAAGCGTTCCTCCTGGGCGGCGGCCACGATGCGACCATCGACCACCAGAGCGGCGGCACTGTCGTGATAGTAGGCCGAGATGCCCAGAATGCGCATGAGGGCGGTTCCTCTAAAACAGGGTATAGAGGAACGGTGCCAGTGCCGAACCCTGGGAGAGGACGATCAAACCGCCGAGCAGCACCATGATGACCAGAATGGGCAGCATCCAGAATTTTTTTCTGGCCTTCATGAAAGCCCATAATTCGCCGAGAAAGGACATGAGAACTCCCTTAAAATGGATGCTTCATGGTGGCCGGATCGGGTCCGGGAGGAGAGCGGGGAATCCAGTAGCTCGGCAGCTCGGGCTGGAATTTTCGTTTCAGGGGATCTTTGCCCGTCAGCCGGAAAAACAGCGCGAAAGGGGTGATGACCACAAAGAAGATCACCCCCATGATCACCGGCGTCATCATCCGATGCAGCCAGCCACCCAGACGGCTCCAGAGCCGGTTGAAAGGAGACAACAGCCGGGGCGCGATTTGGGAGACGATCAGCAGGAGCAGAGCCACGCCCAGAGCCCACAGGCGCACGGCTCCACCGTGCCACACCGGCCACAGGGCGATCACGCCGAAAACACCAGTGAAAACCCATCCGAAGGATCGGTCCGAGGAGCCGGCAATCTCCTCCTGATGGGAGGCGTGTTCGGTGATCGTCATGCTGGGTTGCGCGTCCTGTCCTGGGGGTGATGGTGAAACTCCCGGTCTCCGTGAATATCGCAATCTAGCACGATCGGCCTCCCGGACACAAGTTGACCTCCCCTCATCCGGCCCGATGTTTGGCCATCAGGGCACTCCAGCGTTCGACTTCGAAGGTGCTTTTCTCCTCCACCCGGTTGATGTGCAGCCGAACGCGAAACGGTTGCTCCTCTTCCGGTTCCCACTCCATGACATAGCCGTTCTCTTCGATCAGGCGGAAGAGTTCCAGCAGCGCGTGCAACATCTGTCCCTTCATGGGACCGGCCTCCCGTTCGTAGATTACCCGCAGCCACTCGTCGGCGGTTTCGTCCGCCAGTTGTTGCCAGATCCAGGTCACGGGGGCGTCGTAGAGGGTGCCCTCCCACTGTTTGGCATGGGCTTCGGCGTTGGGACACTCTTCGATCGGCTTGCCGATGATCAGCAGAATATCCGCCTCCTCCTCTTCGGTGATCAGATGAATTTCACCGAAGGCGAATGGATTTTCATCTTTGTGTTTTTGAAACCATTGGCCGATTCCTCGGCACAGTTCGTCGGGGCGCATGGCGTGGTATCCCTTCCGGGGTTGGAGTTGGCGTCAGCGAAGCAGATGATAATATTTTTGCATGAAAATGCGTGCGCCATCGGCATAATTCCAGGGATTGGCGAGCAGATCCTCCATCAGATCGGCGCGGCGGATCAGGCGATGATCCAGGGCTTCACCATCCATGAAACGCATCGGACCGTCGAAGCGCCCGACGTAAACCACCACATTGTGACGTTTCAGCCACGGCTCGCCGCTTTTCACCCGACTCAGAGAGCCTTGCCAGGGGTCGTGATCGATCATCCGGATCACCGCGCATTGATTCAGATCGTATCGGGCCGCCTGCAGGGTGCGTTGATACTCCAGGCCATCGGCGGCGATCACCACCTGTTCGACGCCGATCTCCTCTTGTATCTCCTTGCGGGCGTTGTCATCGAAGTCCTGCCGGGTCAGGGCGGGATTGTCCGTGACCACGTGACCGCCTACCGCCTTGTCCCACATGAAAGGATTTTCCGGCTTGTCGCCCCGCTGCACCAGACGGATCAGACCGTCGGAGGTCAGCAGAATGATGTGGACCACCGGCACCGCCAAAGGGGCGTCGCCGTGACGCCGGGAGTGCTCACGGATTTCGGCGAGCAGCGCGACCCGCTCTTCGGTCTTGACGAAGCGACCTTGGCGATCCGTGGCATGCAGCCATTCGGTCATGGGTATCTCTCCACAGGATGGGAAGGTTGGGGGGGAAGACGGCGGATCCACTCTCGGCAGAGCGCGCTCAGCGCCTCGGGATCGAAACGGGGGTCGGGCTCGAACGGGGCGTGGATCAGGGCCTCTCCCGCGCCTTCGGAGAAGGGTCGGGTCGGCATGTTCTGATCGAGAAAGCGCAACCAGTCTGCTCCGTTCAGACCCGCCACGGCCTCGCGGGGATGATACGAGAGACAAACCCGACGCAGCAAGGCCGACAACTCCGTGGCCAGCAGACGCGGATCGGGATTCCGGGCGTGATTTTGCGTGATGCGTTTCCACTCCGCCAGGGCCGCCCGGCGCAGCCGCCAGCGATCCTGATGCCAACGATAGAGCCGCCAGGAGAGGATCAGCAGCAGCGGCAACAGGGCCACCACCCACCATCCCCAGGCCGGAGGCCACCAGGAGATCGGTTCCGGCAGATGAATATCCCGCAAAGGCAAGGGGGGCGTGGCGGTATTCATGGATCGGGAAGGCGCAGATGCTGCTGGAGCCGGGTCGGGGCATCCTGATCCGTGGAGCAGGAGACGAAACGGGCTCCGATGGCATGACACAAACGCCGCAAACCCTCCTGACGGGCCGCGAAGCGGGCGGCATGGGCCTGGCGGATGCCGGGATCCTCCACATTGAGCCACATGGGCTGGCTTTGACCCGGGGCGATGATCGGATAGCGTCCGCCGGCGGGGGGCAGGGCGCGCTCCAGGGGATCGTGGAGAAAGAACAGCGTCACCTCGTTGTGGCGCGCCAGTTGGGTCAGATGGGGATGATCCCCGGCTTCCAGCCCCCGGAAGTCGCTGAACAGATAGACGCCGCTGCCGGGCATCACCACCCGTCGCAGTCGGCTCAGGGCCAGGGTCAGGGATGGGGGGGAGGCGGGATCCGGAGCGGAGGGCGTCGCGGAAAATTCCAGCAGCTCCCGGATCAGGTCGAGCACCGCCCGCTCCCCGCGCGCGG
>JADGBU010000015.1:17247-26378 GCA_015231295.1 Magnetococcales bacterium
GAAAATTCCAGCAGCTCCCGGATCAGGTCGAGCACCGCCCGCTCCCCGCGCGCGGGACGCAACTCCCGATGCCGCTGCTCCGAGAAGATCAATCCCCCGAGCCGGTCTCCGCGCAGTACGGCACTCCAGCCCGCCAGGGTCGCGGCCCGGGCCGCCTGGGCCATCTTGAGCCGTCCACGGGTGGCGTGGAACATCGAGCGTCGGCAATCGGTCCAGACCAGCACCGCCCGTTCCCGCTCTTCGCGGAACAGCTTGACGTGGGGTCTGCCGGTACGCGCCGTGACCCGCCACTCCATGTGTCGAATCTCGTCTCCGGCCTGATAGATGCGGGTTTCGGCAAACTCCATGCCGCGTCCCCGGAACGGGCTGCGATATCCCCCTTCCGTGGCGGAACGGGCCTGACGGGGCGGGGGCATCATCCCTTTGGCTTCGTGGCGCAGCGCGATCAGCTCTCCGAGTTCCAGAGGGGATGCGGACGGGGAGGGGCCGACCTTCATGGGGCGGGAACGCGACGCAACAGTTGCTCGATGAAGCCATCCGGGGTGGCTCCACGGGCTTCGGCCTCGAAGGTGAGCAGCAGTCGATGACGCAGCACCTCCGGAGCCAGAGCGCGCACATCCTCCGGGGTGACGAAATTTCGTCCGGCGAGCCAGGCATGGGCTTTGGCGCAGCGATCCAGGGCGATGGTCGCCCGTGGACTGGCACCGTATTGCACCATTCCCGCGAGTTCGGAGCCATATTTTTCCGGGGCGCGGGTGGCTTGGATCAGGTGAAGCAGATAGTGTTCTACCGCTTCGGCCATGTGCACCTCCAGCACCTCGCGCCGCGCCGCCATGATCGTGCTGGTGGGCACTTTCCGGATCGGAGAGGGGGGGAGGAGGTCGCTCCCTCCTTCCTGTTTCGCCTCGTCCCGGACCAGATGCAGAATGGCCCGTTCCACCGTCGCATCCGGATAGCCGACGCGGGTCAGCATGAGAAAGCGATCCAGTTGGGCTTCGGGCAGGGGATGGGTGCCTTCCTGTTCGATCGGATTCTGGGTGGCCATCACCAGAAACAGCGGAGGCAGGGGATAGGTTTTGGGGCCAACGGTGATCTGTCGTTCGCCCATGGCCTCCAGCAGGGCCGACTGCACCTTGGCCGGAGCCCGGTTGATCTCGTCGGCGAGAATCAGATTGTGAAAGAGCGGTCCGGCTTGAAACTCGAAGGTGCCTTCCCGGGGGCGGAAGATCTCCGTGCCGGTGAGATCGGCGGGCAGCAGATCCGGCGTGAACTGGATGCGGTGAAACGCCCCTTCGATCTGTTGGGCCAGGGTCTTGATGGCGCGGGTTTTGGCCAGACCCGGAGCCCCTTCCACCAGCAGATGGCCATCGGCCAACAGGGCGATCAGCAGCCGGTTGACCAGAATGTCCTGTCCGAGGATCTTGCGGCTGACGGCCTGGAAAAGTTCTTGGATGGCAGCTTGGTTGGACATGTCGTGGTGGCATTCAAGGGTTGAATCGGAAAATCGGAGCCTGTGGCTTTCTTTATACCCTTGGCGGGACAGCGAGGCAATTCTTTCCGTAGCGGCTGTCGGTGTGGAAAGCGGCGGGTTGGCTGTGTAATAACTCAATGGCAAGTGTGTCATTTCACGCACCGTGCCGGTGAATTTTTAAGTCAACTATTTGAAATAAAAGTATTTATATTTTGGTTTCCATCTTGCGGACTCTTTGGATCCGTTTGCTAGTCACCACTTTCCGAGGAGAAGAGGCATGACCAAAAGAGTGTGTTGTCTGTCGTTGGCCGCGTGGAGCGCATTGCCCGGATTGGTTATGGCCGGGAATGACTTCGCGGAAGGGAGTCTTTTGCAGGAGGTGGTGGTCACGGCACCGCGCACCGGAGAGCGGGATTCCTTGAATGGCCTGACGCTCGATGCATCCGGGCTGCTCCCGATGCGGGCGGCGACGAGCGATGCGGCAACCCTGCTCCGGGAGATTCCCGGCGTCAGTCTCTACGGTGCCGGAGGCGTCTCCAGTCTGCCGGTGGTCCATGGTTTGGGGGATGATCGGCTGCGCACCCAGGTGGATGGCATGAATCTGATTTCCGCCTGCGCCAATCACATGAATCCGCCTTTGTCCTACATCGATCCGAATCAGGTGGGCAGCGTGCAGGTGTTTGCCGGAATCACGCCGGTCAGTGTCGGCGGAGACAGCATCGGTGGCACCATTCTGGTCGCTTCCCCGGAACCGGAGTTCGCCAGGTCGGGCGAGGGCATCTTGATGAAAGGGCAGGCCAGCACCTTTTATCGCAGCAATGGGGATGCCCTGGGCGGCACCTTCTCGACCACGATTGCCGGCGAGAAACTCGGTTTCAACTATACCGGTTCCACGGCCCGCTCTCAGAATTACCAGGCGGCCAAGGCGTTCAAGGCGGCGGGACCGGCGGCCACGGACCGGGGTTGGTTGGAGGGGGACGAGGTGGGTTCTTCCCGATATCACGCGGATAATCATGCCTTGGGGATGGCGGTCCGTCATGAGAACCATCAGGTCGAATTGAAACTGGGTCTGCAGGAGATGCCCTATCAGGGATTTCCGAATCAGCGCATGGACATGACCGACAATGAGAGCCTGCAGGCCAATCTGCATTATACCGGGAAACACAGGTGGGGCATCCTGGAGGCGCGACTCTATAATGAATTGACGCGACACGAGATGGATTTTGGGGATGACAAGCAATTTTTCTATGGGAGTGCCGCAACCATCCTGGCACCCGGCATGCCCATGAAAACGGAAGGCAAGAATCTCGGGGCCCTGATCAAGGGGGATGTGATTCTTTCGGAGCGCGACCTGCTTCGGGTGGGGGTCGAAATGCAGCGTTATCGTCTGGACGACTGGTGGCCGCCATCGCCGGAGGTGCTGCCGGCTGGTGTCGCGATGGGGGGGATGGCACCCAATACGTTCTGGAACATTCACAACGGGCAACGGGATCGTCTCGATGGTTTCTCCGAATGGGAAGCCCATTGGAATCCTCAATGGGTCACGCAATTGGGAGTTCGGGTCGGGATGGTCCATATGGATACCGGCGAGATCCAGGGTTATAATACCGGCATGATGTATGGCGATCCGGCGAATCCGCTGAGCATTCCGGGAAAATTCAACGCCGCCGATCGTGAACGCACCGATACCCATGTTGATCTGACGGCATTGGTCCGGTATACGCCGGAGGCCACCCGTGTCATCGAAGCCGGTTATGCGCGCAAAAGCCGTTCCCCCAATCTTTATGAGCGATATGCCTGGTCGGCGAACACCATGGCCATGGAGATGATCAACTTTGCCGGAGATGGCAATTATTATATCGGCAATCTCGATCTGCAACCGGAGGTGGCTCATACTTTCAGTGCGACCGTCGATTGGCACTCTGCGGTCAAAGATCGCTGGGGGGTGAAGATGACCCCTTATTTCACCTATATTCAGGATTACATCGACGCCCAGCGGTGTCCCACAACCGTTTGCACTTCGGCTGCCGCAGTACCGAGCCTGACCGCCACGACCGGCTTTGTCTATTTGCAGTTTGCGAATCAGTCCGCTCAGTTGTACGGTGTGGATCTTTCCGGTCATCTGCTTTTGGCGGAGAGCAACGATTATGGCAAGATCGTCGCCAATGGATCGCTGAACTATGTTCATGGAGAAAATGAGACGACCGGGGATTCTCTGTACAACATGATGCCGCTGAACGGGAAAGTGGCTTTGGTTCAACGCAAGGGGTCATGGAGCAACACCATCGAAGAGCAATGGGTCACGGCCAAGCATGACGTGTCACAAACCAGGAATGAGCTGGAAACCGGTGGTTATGGAGTGCTCAATCTGCGCAGCAGCCATGAATGGGAACGGGTTCGTCTCGATGTCGGCGTAGAAAATACCTTGGATCAATTCTACGATCTTCCGTTGGGTGGGGCGTATGTCGGGCAGGGGGCTACCATGTCCGGAGGCGCGATTCCCTGGGGGACTCCGGTTCCCGGCATGGGCCGAACGGTGTATGGTGGCCTGACGGTCAAATTCTAGCGTTCCGGGGGGGAGCTGGCATTCCATCGCTCCGGAGGGGCGGAGCGATGGGATCCGGGCCAATCCGCCGCCGGATGCGATGGGAGCTTGCTCTCGGGGAGATTTCCGGGTAAAGGTGACGGTGATTCTCATCGGAAGTGGCAGCGACTCGGGAGCGGATCATGAGCATGTTCTGGATTGTCGGTATTGTCGTGAATGTCACCTTGACGGGCTTGGCCATCTACTGGGTCTGGAGCAACCGGGCCAAAAGCGAGACCGATAAACATCGGTAATCCTTCAAAACGAAACGCATGAGCCCCTGTGGATCATTTTTCTTTGTTGATTCCGCTGTTGCTGGCCTTGTCCAGCGTTTTGCACTGCCTCGGCATGTGCGGAGGAATCGTCGGGGCGATTTCGTATCATCTCTCTTCCAGTCTTGGGAGTGACCGCCGTCGGATCTGGCCTTTTTTGCTGGCGGCCAATCTGGGACGACTGGTCAGCTATGCCCTGGCCGGTGGACTGGTGGCCAGCTTCGGACGTACCCTGTTCACCACCTTGTCACCGGAGTATGGTCATACCCTGCTGCAAGGGTTCGCGGGGGTGATTCTGGTTGGCAATGGTCTTTTTCTGATCGGCAAATTTCCCGAACTGCATCGCATCGAACAGTGGGGGGGGTATCTCTGGCGCGGCCTGGAACCTCTGGCCAAACGGTTCATGACCCCGAAAACCATCGCGCAGGCCTTTCTGTTCGGTCTGGTGTGGGGATGGTTTCCCTGTTCGCTGGTCTATGGCGCGCTGCTGTGGAGCAGTGCCTCCTGTTCGGCCCTTTCGGGGGCCGCCGTGATGGTGCTGTTCGGTGTGGGGACCATACCGGGCATGCTCTCCGCCGGATGGGTGGCCGGTTCGCTGGTGCGCTTGGGCGGCTTGTCCCGGTTTGGTCGGATCACGGCCCTGATCCTGTTGGGAATCGGTGTTTTCAACTTGATTTTATTGGGCATAAATGTGCATAATCCCAAATTGCACGAGATCAACCACATTATCAATTGTTTGATACCACCATGAACCCGGACACGCAAATCGAAATGATGGGCAGCTCCCCGACCTTTGTGAGCGTCTTGCGGGCGTCACGATTGGTGGCGGCCACGGGTGCCACGGTGCTGATTCAAGGGGAATCGGGCGTGGGCAAGGAGTTGCTGGCCCGCGCGATTCACGACGCCAGCCCCCGCTCCAAAGGGCCGTTCGTGCCGGTCAACTGTGCGGCTCTCTCCGAGTCTCTGGTGGAGAGCGAACTTTTTGGCCATACCAAGGGCGCCTTCACCGGTGCGCTGAACGAGCGCGCGGGCCGGATCGCTGCCGCTCACGGGGGGACGCTTTTTCTGGATGAGGTGGGGGATATGCCGCTTTCCATTCAGGCGAAAATGTTACGCTTTCTGGAAAATGGCGAGTGTCAGCCCCTGGGACAGGAGCAGCCCCGCAAGGTGAACGTGCGGGTGGTGGCCGCGACCAATCGGGATCTGTCCGCGTTGGTTTTGGCCAACCGGTTTCGGCAGGATCTGTTTTATCGGTTGCAGGTGGTTCCTCTGATGCTCCCTCCCTTGAGGGAGCGGGGACAGGATGTGGAGTTGCTGACGCGGGCTTTTCTGGCGTTTTTTTCGACGCGCCATGGGGTTTCCTGTCCTGTTTTTGCCCGTGGGGCTCAGGAGGTGTTGCGTCACTATTCCTGGCCGGGCAACATTCGGGAACTGCGCAATTTGTGTGAGCGGGCGGTCATTTTTCATCCGGGGCAATCGCTGGATGAAACGTTCGTGCAGGGACAATTGAACGCCCAGATTTCATCCGGGCAGGTCAGCATGTCAAACGCCGAGCTTCTGACGCCGGCCCTCGCCTTGCCCAATGGCGGAATCAGTCTCGATACGCTGGAACGAGATATGATCCGTGCCGCTCTGGAGCGTACACAAGGCAATCGGACCCATGCGGCCCGTTTGCTGGATGTCAGTCGGGATACGCTGCTCTATCGCATGAAGAAGCACGCCCTGCGCTGAGCGTGTCGGGGTCCAGGGGCCAATGGCCCCTGGTGGGGTCCAGGGGCGAAGCCCTTGGGATGCCTCAAAATCCCCCTGTCGGCCAGTTTTTATCCGCGAGAATGGCGATGAACATCCCGCCCAGATAACGCATCGAGGCCATGAAATTCTTCCAGGCCAGGGGACGATTGTTCGGATCCTTGAGCAGGGCGTGATTGAGTCTCAAAAAATCGATTCCGAACAGCAAGGCCCCCACGAGATAGATCGCTCCCAACTCATGCATGAACCAGGGCAGCAACGAGACTCCGACCATCAGCAAGGTATTGGCGAAGATCACCTGCGCCGTTCTGGCCTCACCCACCACCACCGGCAGCATCGGCACGCCGACCAACCGGTACTCTTCCTTGAGATAAATGGCCAGACTCCAGAAGTGTGAAGGGGTCCAGAGAAACAGCACCACCGCCATGATGATCGGCAGGGTATAGAGTTCCGGATGCACCGAGGTGGCCCCGGCCAGCACCGCAAAGCTCCCCGCCGACCCGCCGATGACAATGTTGAGCCAGGTGCGTCGTTTCAGCCAGATGGTGTAAACCACCCCATAAAGAAAGGTGCCGAGTGCCAAATGGAGCGCGGCCACCGGATTGAAAAACCACGTCAACAGGCTGACTCCGGCGACGGTCAGAAACAGAGCCAGCCACAGGATGCGCGCCGGATTGGAGTTCGACTCGTCGGCGGCCAGGGGACGGCAGGCCGTGCGAGGCATGCGACGGTCGATATCGCGGTCCCAGAAATGGTTGACCACCGCCGATCCCGCCGAACCGCACAGCATGGCCAGGGTCAGGGCCAGAATCGCCGGCGCGTGATATTGATCCGCCACCGCCATGTGGGAGACCACGGCGGTCAGGGCGATCATCAAGCCGATTTTGGGCTTGCACAGTTCGATGTATTGAGTCCAGGTCAGGGACATGGCCAGATTCGCCTTGGTGGTACAGTGTTATGGATTTGCCGGATAATCGTTTCAGGGGGTCTGTTGCGCCGCCTTGGCGGCGGCTTTGGCGGCCTTGATGGCGGCGGCCTCTTTGTCTTTCATGGCGCGATGGGCCGGGTCATACTCTCTGCTGAAATTATAGGTTAAAAAACCGATCAGAATCAAAGCCAGAATAAAAAAGACAATACCAGCCCGGTTCATCCGTTTACGCAATTCCGGGGTAATGGGTCTTGGATCCATGGGTGCTTGGCTCATGTTGAAATGGTAATAATCGGAAGAGAGAAAGAAGGGTATGCCGGGGAGGTGAACCTCCCCGGCGGCACGGCATTATCGGTAGTTGTAGGGCGTCCAGTTGGCGTCCACGGTGACGGGTTTCGGGAAGTTGCCCGGGCCCGGAGGCGTGGCGGTATGGGTCCACTCCAGGGAGTTGGAACCCCAGGGATTGTCGGAAGCCTTTTGACCCTTGATGGCACTGATGATCCAGTTGCTGATGGTCAACACCATGCCGGCGGCGACGATGAAGGCACCGATGGTGGCCACGGTGTGATAACCGGCGAAGTGGGACGGGAACTGGGAATAGTCCCAATAGCGACGGGGCATACCCTCGACACCGATGATGAACAGGGGCCAGAAGGTGATGTTGACGCCGATGAAGTTCAGCCAGAAACCGAGACGACCCTGTTTTTCATTCAGCATGCGGCCGGAGATCTTCGGGAACCAGAAGTCCACACCCGCGAACACCGCGAAGGTGGCGAAGATGCCCATGATGAAGTGGAAGTGCGCATGGGTGAAGGAGGTCTCACCCAGATGCACCGCCATGGCGGTCATGGCCAGGGGGATGCCGGTGAGTCCACCGATCAGCAGCAGATAGAGCGCGGCGGTGCCGTAATACATCGGGGTGTTGAAGGTGATCGCGCCCTTGTAGAGGGTGCCGAACAGCGAGATGGTCATCAGGCCCACCGGGATCGAGATCATCAGCGTCGTGACCATTTGACCCAGACGCAGCCAGTCGGGCATGCCGGAGTAGTAAAGGTGATGAATCCACACTTCACCGGAGATCACCACGATGAAACACATGCCGCCATAAACCGCCGCCTTGTAGTTGAAGATGGGGTTTTTGGCCATCGTGGCGAAAATTTCGTAGAAGATGCCCATGGCCGGCAGGAATATGACATAAACCGCCGGATGCGAGTAGAACCAGAACAGGTTTTGATACAACAGCACATCACCGCCGTTGGCCGGGTCAAAGAAATGGGTGCCCAGATAACGGTCGAACAGCAGCAGAGTCACGGCGGAGGCCAGCACCGGCACGAAGATCAACTGAATGAGCAGGGCGGTGAAACAGGACCAGACGAACATGTTGAGCTGATTCCAGCCCATGCCCGGTGCGCGCATGTAGATGATCGTCACCAGGAAGTTCACCGCGGCCAGGATGGAGGAGAAACCCATCAGATGGACCGTGAAGACATACAGCGCGGTGTTGCCGGCGGTGGTGACGGAGTAGGGGGGATAGCCGGTCCACATCACGTCCGGCTTGTCCGGAACGATGAAGGTCAACAACGCCACCACGATGCCGGCCCAGAAGAGCCACACCGACAGGGCGTTGATGCGCGGAAAGGCCACATCCTTGGCACCGATCATCAGCGGCAACAGATAGTTGGCCGCAAAACCGGTGAGACCCGGAATCAGAAAGCCCAGAATCATGGCCGCGCCATGGAAGTACAGCCAGACGTTGTACTGATCACCACCGGTGAAGGCGTCCGAGACGATCGTGGGGCCGGGCGTCGCCTGTTCGAGACGAATCAGCAGGGCCATGAGGCCTGCCACGGCAAAGGCGGCAATGGATCCGATGAGATAGAGGATGCCAATGCGTTTGTGATCTGTTGTGAATATCCATTCACCCAACTTGAAACCTGACGATACGGTGCTCATGCGATCCTATCCCCTTTTTCCTTCCGAATATCTGTTGAAGGTCATCCGTGCGATCCGGTTCACGCGCCGCCGGTGCCCTGTTTTTGTTTCGCGACCCAGGTATCGAAATCGGCCTGGGAAACCACCTTGACCTTGGTCCACATGAAGGAGTGGCGGTTGCCGCAATATTCGGCG
>JADGBU010000015.1:26667-28498 GCA_015231295.1 Magnetococcales bacterium
TTCGTTCCACACGGTCCAGCCCTTGGCCGCCAGATAGAAGTCATCGGCCATGAAGAGGAACGAAGGAATGACCGCAAAGCTGATCGCGCCGATGGTGCTGAGTTTCGGACCCTGACCGATCTGATTGGGACGGTTGGCGCGATACTTCCACACCCAGTACAGACCTGCCGATAAAAAGATGACACCGATGATGAACAGATCAATCAACACATGATGCCACAATGTGTTCCAACTGGCCGCCGGATCCGGCATCGCCTTTTCATTCGCCCCGGCCATCGAGGCGAATAGTCCGAGGCCCATCAGGACCATCGCGGAAACTGCCCGTTTCATGAATGTTCTCCTTATTTATTAATGTGCTTGCGATGATAAATCCGATAGATTCCCAACGATCCCACCAGTAAACCGATACCCAGCAAAAAGGATCCCAGTCCGACGAAAACCGGAATGCTCAAGGTGTAGCGGCCTTCCTTGAAATTGTAGCTGTAGCAAAGGCTTACCAAATAATCCAGCGTCTCCGACGGACGGAACTGATTCGATTTGGCCTCCAGCAACGCCAGTTCGATGTCCTTGGCGGAGACGTTCAGCACGTTGAGATAACGGGCCACCCGCCCTTCGGCGTTCAGGATCAGGATCAAGGTGGGATGGAAAAAGGTCTTGTCCCGTGGGGACCAGAAAAATTTGTATCCAACCTTGCCCATCTCCGACTGCAGGGTCTCTGCATTCTCGAATCGGGTAAAACGCCATCCCCGAATGGGATCGTCCGGCAGATCCAATTGTTTGACGAATTTCCCCAAACTTTCCGTCGTGTCGTTTTTGTCGAAGGAGGCGAACAGGACATTGAATCCGCTACCCGCAGTCAATGCCTTGACCTCTTTCAGCAACTCTTTCAGGGCGATGCCGATATTGAAACAGGCACCGTCACAGGTGTAATAGGCCGGAACCAGAATGAAGGGTAAATTGGGCAGATCCGCAAACTTCAGGGGAGCTCCCTTTTCATCCAGCAAGGTGACTTCATTCCCGAACTTGACACCCATATACTTTTGTTCATCGACTCGAAACAGGGACGGATCGATGTCCGAGTCTTCCGTGGGTTTGGAAAAGGCCCACGCCCCGTTTGCGATCACGCCCCAGATCAGAAGGGCAGCAAACCATGAAATCCACCGCTTTCCCATTGTCACCCGTTCGTGTTGGTTTGGTGCGATTGGGATTGTTCCGGCTCCCGATCCGCACCTGTTTTCCAGGGGAATCGGGAGCCGGGCATTCATCCGGGTTTTACCAGTAGTAAACCTGCGAGACCACGAAGAACCACACCACGTCCACGAAGTGCCAGTAAAGACCGACGCAGAAGGTGAGGTATTTGTTGGTGTGGCCAGCCATCGCGGCGATCAGCACGGTCAGGAAGGCACCCAGTCCGACCAGAACGTGGGAGGCGTGGAAACCGGTGATCGAGTAGAATGCGGTGCTGTAGGCGTTGGTGGAGGGCTTGAAGTTCATGTGGAACAGGTGGCTGTATTCGTAGATGGTGCAACCCAGGAAGATGGCACCCAGCACGATGGAAAGAAACAGCCACAGACGGAAACCGCCAATATCGTTGTGGTGCATCTTGCCTTCGGCAACGTGATAGGTGGCACTGGAGGCCACCAGAATCACCGTCATGATGATCGGCAGAACCAGATTCATTTCGGTCGGAGTGCCCGCCGGGGGCCAGTCGGCACCAGCGGAAAGGCGCATGGTCCAGTAGGAGGCGAACAGCCCCAGGAAAATGAAGACTTCCGAAACGATGAACAGCTGCAGGGCGATCGGGGGCAGACCTTCCATGACCGGTTGTTGG
>JADGBU010000015.1:28513-30401 GCA_015231295.1 Magnetococcales bacterium
CATTTGGCGATTCCGGCCAGCAGCAGAGGGGCACCGATGCCCGCGCTGACCTGGGCCCACAGCAGGTTGTTGTAGCTGAACCAACCAATAAAGGTGAAGACCACCAGGAACAAGACCCCCAGCACGATCAGCAGAGGGGCTATGCTCGTCTCCCAATGATGGGCGTGCGCATGGCCATGAGCGGTTGCGGAATTCGACATCTAGTTTCTCCCTTAGTTTCATTAATGAAATCGACACGCGGCTTTCGCTGATTTGCAAAACCGATGGAACTAATGCCCAAATTTTTGGTCACGAAAAATAACATCGCCGGGTAACAGTGTCAAATCAAATTTTGACAATTGTCAATTTTGGCGCGTCCGATGGCGTTGGAAAATGGATGCAATGACCGCGTGAATGCGTGTAAACTTATATCTGTCTGGCGGGTTTCTTTTTGGATTGGACCTGCGGGGGATTCATGGAATAAAATCTCTGTTACATTCGTAAAAACATTCTCCGGAAAACTGTAAAAATGGGAATCCACCAATGAGAATCATGGAGCAGGAGAAACAAAAAACCACGGACGGAGGAAATGTGGAGGGAGTCGATCAAACGGAGGTGGCTTGCGAATCCTGTAAACTTTTCGGTTTCCTCCGGTTTTTCGAAGGGATTGGTGTGGAATCGTCGCCGCAATTCTTGTCCCGTCAAAGAGTGGTCGCCAAAGGTGAACGTTTGTTTGTTTCCGATCAACCGTTTCATGGTATTTATGCGGTCAAGGAGGGGAGTTTCAAGAGTCATCTGAATGTGGATCAACAAGGCGAGCAGATCTACGGATTTTATATACCCGGAGAACTGCTTGGACTCGATGCCATCCGGGTCGGCGTCTACGGATATCAGGCCACGGCCCTGGAGAACAGTCGTGTCTGTCTGTTGCCCTTTGAACAGCTCGATGCCCTGGGGCCCAATCTGGCCTCGTTTCAGGAGCAGGTGATCCGGATTCTGGTGGATCAGCTTCGACACGATCAGCGACAAACCCTGCTGGTCGGAAGAAAAAGCGCGGAGGAGCGGTTGGGAGCTTTTCTGCTCAATCTGGCGGAACGCTATGCGCGCCACGGCTTCGGGGGGGATGGCTTCCGTCTGCCGATGTTGCAGAACGATATCGCCAATTATCTCGGACTCTCGATGGAGACGGTCAGCCGCACGTTGCGTGCGTTCCGGGAGCAGGAACTGGTGAACATTCAGGGAAGACGGGTACGTCTTCTCAATCCCACCTGTTTGCGCTCCATCACCCAGTATTGCGCCGACGCGCAGCCGGGCGGCTGACCGTTTGTTGCCGTTCTCGGGCTTCAGGCCTTATTACTGGCCGCCGCCCAGACTGTGCACGTACACAGCCAACTGCTTGATCGCCAAGGGATCCAGGTGACGACCGGTCTCCTTGGAACCTTTGGCCCAGGCCGGCATGTTGCCGCTGCGACCCATGGCGATCGATTCACGCACCACGCGGGGATCTCCGCCATACAACCACACCGCATCCGCCAGATTGGGAGCGCCCACGGGCGGCAGCGGTTGTCCGTTGGCCGTATCCTTGAGCGAGCCCTTGCCATGGTCTCCGTGACAGGCGTTGCAGGCCGCTTCGCCGTGGAACAGGTCGTTCCCCCGCTTCACCGCCAGTTGATCCTGACCCTTGCCGGAAAGAGAGAGCACATAAGCCGTCAGATCGTTGACCTGAGCCTCGGAGAAGTTGCCTCCCGCCGATTTCTGATGCGCCGGCATCTGCCCGACCCGACCGTTGGAGATGGATTCGTGAATCGTCTCCAGAGTGCCTCCGAACAGCCAGTCGTCATCGGCCAGGGTCGGGAAGCCGCCCGCCTTGACGCCGACGCCGCCGCTGCCGTGACAGGGGGCGCAGTTG